>NZ_JBWKFN010000011.1:0-294972 GCF_056434245.1 Streptomyces sp. NPDC044064 | reverse complement strand
CCCCCCCCCCCCCCCCCCCCCCCCCCCCCCCCCCCCCCCCCCCCCCCCCCCCCCCCCCCCCCCCCCCCCCCCCCCCCCCCCCCCCCCCCCACCCCGCGGGAGGTCTCGTCGCTCCTCTCCCGCTTCGGGAGCAGGTGGACCCACTCCGTCGCCATCAACGACCTGTACTTCGCCGATGCCGCCCCGGCCTTCCGAGCCGCCGGCCGGAAGGGCTCCGGCCCGCCCTTCAACATCGGCGCCGGCGACGGCGACCCGTCCGCCTTCCAGCGCATCGAGACCCGGCAGTACCAGGCGGCCACGGTCCCCGAGCCGCTGTCCCTGCAGGGCTGGCAGATCATCGACGAGTTCAACCGCGCCTACGCGGGGCGGCCCGCCAGTGGCTATGTCGCCCCCGTCCACCTCGCCACGGCCGCCAACAGCGACACCACCACGACCTGGGACCCGCCGGGCTACCGGGACGGCTACCGAAGGATCTGGGGCCGGTGACCGGTGCCGCCTCTCGCGAGGGGACCGGCACTCCGACTCCTTCACCGTCCGGTGGGCACCGGCTCGTGGGTTCGCGATTCCATAGTTCGATGAAGTGTCAACCATGTCTACACTGCCCCCATGGAGGAGACGGTGCGGTGGCTGTCGGCGGAGGAGCAGCGGGCGTGGCGTGGCTTCGTCCGGCTGCAGGAGAGGCTCGGCGGTCGGCTGGCGCGCCTGCTGCAGGCGGACTCGCACATGTCGGCCGCCGATTTCGCGGTGCTGGTCAATCTGACGGACGTGCCGGAAGGGCGGCAGCGGTTCCTGGATCTGGCCCGCGCGGTGGAGTGGGAGAAGAGCCGGATGTCCCATCACATCGCCCGTATGGAGAAGCGCGGGCTGGTGGTGCGGCAGGAGTGT
Source organism: Streptomyces sp. NPDC044064 (assembly GCF_056434245.1). NCBI lineage: Bacteria > Bacillati > Actinomycetota > Actinomycetes > Kitasatosporales > Streptomycetaceae > Streptomyces > Streptomyces sp. NPDC044064. The sequence goes on along the minus strand of NZ_JBWKFN010000011.1, from coordinate 294,087 downwards.
CCCGAGGACGGGCGCGGGGCGTTCGTGGTGATGACGGAGGCGGGGCGGGCGGCGATCGAGGCCGCTGCCCCGCGGCACGTGGAGGCGGTGCGCGCCCTGTTCCTGGACCATGTCACGCCGGCGGAACTGCGGACGCTGGCCCGGATCGCCGAGCGCGTGGTCGAGAAGCTGGACGAGGACCCGTCCTGACCCGGGAGGCCCGGCATGGGCGGTTGACTCGTCAACCGAGGGTCTGAGTGACATGATGGTTGATATGGCAACTATCGATGTGCTGTCCGCGCGGGACGTGCCCCTGGGCGGACCGAGGGCTCTGCTCGTACGACGGACGCTGCCGCAGCGGGCCCGGACGCTGATCGGGGCCTGGTGCTTCGCCGATCACTACGGCCCCGTCGACGTCACCGTGACCCGCGGCATGGACGTCCCTCCGCATCCGCACACCGGCCTGCAGACGGTGAGCTGGCTGTTCAGCGGGGAGATCGAGCATCGCGACAGCATCGGCACCCACGCCCTCGTACGGCCGGGCGAGATGAACCTCATGACGGGCGGGTCCGGCATCTGCCACTCGGAGGTCTCCACGCCGCGCACCACCGTGCTCCACGGCGTCCAGCTGTGGGTGGCGCTGCCCGAACAGCACCGGAACACCGACCGCGACTTCCAGCACCACGTGCCCGAACCCGTGCGCGCCGACGGGGCGGAGATCAGGGTCTTCCTGGGCTCACTCGCCGGAGACACCTCCCCGGTGCGGACCTTCACCCCGCTGCTCGGCGCGGAGATGGTCCTCGAACCGGGTGCGACGGTCACCCTCGCCGTGGACACGGGCTTTGAGCACGGCCTGCTCGTGGACAGCGGGGACGTCCGGCTGGCCGGCACCGTGCTGCGCCCCGCCGAGCTCGGCTACGCGCCCCCCGGCGCCGACGCCCTGACGCTGGTCAACGAGTCGGACGGCCCGGCACGGGCGATCCTGCTCGGCGGTCCTCCCTTCGAGGAGGAGATAGTCATCTGGTGGAACTTCATCGGGCGCAGCCACGAGGACATCGTCCGGGCCCGGGCGGACTGGGAGGCCTCGTCCGACCGCTTCGGCACCGTCGAGGGGTACCCGGGGAGCCGGCTGCCCGCACCCGCCCTGCCGAACGCCGTCATCACACCGCGCGGAAACCCGCCGCGCGGCTGACCTCCGTGCTCGCGCGCAGATCCGCCGGGAGAGGGCCGGACCAGCCGTACACGACCGCTGGTCCGGCCCCTCGGACGGGTCGGGCCTCCCGTTGCCGGTCACTGCGCCGGGAGCTGCCACCACGCGGCCGACGCGTCGCGCAGGGTGTTGGTGCCGCAGTGCACCTCGCCCATGCCGAGGTGGTACGTGTAGTAGTCGTCGATGTACGACACCTTCAGACCGGCCTGCCGGTACGTGGCGTCGACCGCCTGCGTGAAGATGTCCTTGCCGTCGATGACGGGTCCCCACTGGCGCGGGGCCAGGTAGCGGTCGCGGCCGAGGAGCACGCCGTTGACCGCTCCGGGGACGTACGCGCTGGTCGTCACCGTCGCACGAGCCGCCGCACGGGCATCGGCCCCCTTCCCGGCGAGCCACTTCTGCCGGCCGTACTCCTCGAGCGCGCCCGCGAGCGGGGAGCCGGCGCCCATGCGCGTCAGACGGGGTACGGGGACGGCCGTTCCGGAGCGGGCCGGCGCCTCCGAGTCGCGCGTGTACAGGGCGGGCACCCGGACGATCTCGGCGTCGGTGATGCCGGTCTCCCGCTTCAGGATCTCCAGGTCGGCCGTGATGCGCTTCGCCGCCATGTCGTTGTCGGCCACCAGGTGCCGGGAGCCGAGCGCCTGACTGATCGTCTCCTTCGGTGCCGGCAGGCCGCTCAGGCCCGGAACGGAGAACATCTTCGTCCTGCCGTGGCCGTCGCGCCGGGCGTCACGCAGCAGCCGCAGCCCGGCCTTCGGGTCGGCGACGCCGATCCGCCAGCCGCGCGGGGTGTCGGCCGGCAGGAACTGCACGAACTCGTCGACGTGGCCGACGCTCAGCCAGGAGGTGTCCAGCAGCAGCGGGTCCTGCAGGCCCTGCGACGTGAGCAGCGTGCGCATCGCCTTGGACGGGCGCGCCCCGCTGTCCTTGCGCTCGCCCATGATGATGCGTCCGGCCGGGAACGAACGCCCGCCGTGCGCGTAGGGCGGGATGGTCTCCAGGTTGCCCATGGAGTTGAGCGACCAGTCGTCCGGGCGGGCCCGGTCGGTGACCTGGACGACGCCGGTGTTCCGGCCGCGCACCTTCTCGAACAGCTCCCGGCCCGCCTCCCGGTCCAGCTGGGCGGAGCGCAGCATCACCCGCATCACGTGCCGCCGGCCGTCCGGACCGGTCATGCTGACGTAGGCCGGTTCCACGAAGTCCTGGGCCCACGGGTCTCCGTACTTGTCGAAGGTGGCCAGCGGCTTGGTGATGCCGGCCTTCGTGACCTCCTTCGCCAGGTCCTTGACGAACTTCCGCTGCAGGCGCCCGTACTCGCCCCCGCCCCGCACCTTGGTGACCATCACCTGCTGGGCGTCCTGGAGGTGATGCTGCGTCAGCAGCGGTGCCACCCGCAGGGTGACGGAGTCGGAGGTGGACCCGTCGGCGGTCGTCACCGTCAGGCGGATCACCGCGCGGCCGTCCCACTTCGCGCTGTCCCGGATCACGTCGGTGGCCTCGACGCCCAACTCCGCGCCGGAGCGCAGCTCGGCCGCGGTCAGCCGGGTCCGGGACGTGACCAGGACCCAGTCGCCGGACCGCTTCAGGAAGACGTGGGTGTGTCCGGCTCCCGTGGTGACCTTCAGGCTGCCCTCGGCGTCGGCCGGAATGTCCGGCACGGTCACGGAGCGGACCCGGGCGAGGTCGGCCGCGTCCGCGGTGCCGTCGACCTTCTTGTCGGCGCCGTCGTTGCACGCGGCCAGCTCGGCGTCGGACAGCTTTCTGCCGCCGGGACCGGTGACCGGGCACCGCTTGGTGTCGTCGTCGAGATTGGGCAGATAGACCGCACCGCGTCCGACGGACCAGGAGTCCTCACCCGTCTCGTCGGTGCTGCCGGTGATGTCGGCCTGCCCGTCACGGTTCACGTCCGCGCGCAGATCCGCGCGGTACTGCGGCGCGGAGGCGGTGGCGCTCGGTGCGGCCAGTACGGTGCCGGCCGCGGTGAGAGCGAGGATGACGGGTCCGGCGGGGTGCAGGCGTATGCGTGCACGTGAACGCACAGCGTGTTCCTCTCCATTGGGGGGTTTCGCTGTGCAAGAGGAGGAATGGGAGCTGTGCGTTCACTGTGAGGCGCATACCTGGCCGAACAGCGGCGGCCCGCCACGCGTTCGCTGCGTGACGGGCCGCCGGTCTGTCCGGTATGCGCTGCTACGGTCCTGATCGGCGGTCCGGTGACTCGGAGGTGGAATCGTCCTTGCCGGGCAGGGCGTTCACCTCCTCGTCGTCGAGGATGTGGTCGCCGTAGAGGTCCTGCAGCCAGTTGGTCTGGTAGATGGTGTCGAGGTAGCGCTCACCGAGGTCCGGTGCGATGGCCACCGCGGTGAGGCCGCGTGCGTCCTGCCGGGACAGCCACTCGGTCGCGCCGCTGACCACCGTCCCGGTGGAGCCGCCGAACAGGAAGCCGCGCCTGGCCATGCGGTGACAGGTGCGGATGGTGTCCGCCTCCTCCACCCGGATGACCTCGTCCACGAAGGACTCGTCCAGCAGCGGGGGAACCATGCTCATGCCCAGGCCGGGGATCATCCGGCGGCCCGGCTCGCCGCCGAAGGCCACCGAGCCCACGCTGTCGACGGCCACGATCCGCACCGGCCGGTGCCACTGCCGGAAGTAGCGGGCGCAGCCCATCAGGGTTCCGGCGGTGCCCGTCCCGACGAACAGGACGTCCAGGCGCGGGAAGTGTGTGGCGATCTCCGGTGCGGTCGTGCGGTAGTGCGCCCGCCAGTTGCCCGCGTTGGTGTACTGGCTGAGCCACACGTAGCGGTTGTCGGACGCGCACAGTGCACGGACGTACTCGATCCGGGTGCCCAGGAAGCCGCCGTTCGCGTCCAGGTCGGCCACGACGTGCACCTGGCTGCCGAGCGCCTCCATCAGCAGCCGCGTCGACAGGTTGCAGCGGGAGTCCGTGACACACAGGAACCGGTAGCCCTTGCTGGCGGCGATCATGCTGAGCGCCACGCCCAGGTTCCCGGAGGACGACTCGACGAGGATGGAATCCGGCGTCAGGATTCCGTCCCGCTCGGCGCTCTCCACCATCTCGTTCGCGGCCTTCAACTTGATGGAGCCCGCGAAGTTGAAGCCCTCGCACTTCAGGTAGAGGGAGCATCCGAAGATCGACTCGAGGTCGACGAAGAGACCGCCTTCGTTGAAGTCATGGGGAGCGGAAACAACAGGCACGGTGGGCCTCCTGGTGCCAGGGCCGAGGACAACGCCTCAGCCGAACCGGCGCAGGTCGTGGAAGAAGTCGTCGATGAGGCGGAGATCGCCCGCCACGGCTGCTTCGTCGTAGACGTACTTGCCGACGGCGAGATCGAGCACGCCGAGTCCGAAGGGCGAGAAGATCACGGGGCGGTCGGGCGGCGGGGCCGCGCGTCCGAGCATCACGTCGTTGAGCGTGCCGTTCAGGAAGTCACGGTTGCCGGTGCGCTGCTCGACCAGGTGGGGGGACGTGCCGGCCTTCAGACAGTGCTCGACGTCGTCCACGAAGTTCGCGGAGGCGAGCAGGACCTCGGGGGAGAGGTCGCGCAGGGAGATGTGCAGCACCAGCGGGTTGTGGTCGAACCAGGCCGGGGAGCCGATGTGGGGCTCGCCGGCGATGGTCGCGAAGACCACCAGGTCGCTGGAGCGGATCAGGTCCTCGGCGCTGTCGTGGACGACGATCTCCGCGGTGGTCCCGGCCTGCCGCAGGTAGCCGCAGAACCCGGCGGTGCTCTCGGCGGACAGGTCGTGCACGCCGATCGTGTCGAACGTCCAGTCCGTCCCGGCCAGGAAGGTGTGGATGTAGCGGGCGATCAGCCCGGTGCCGAAGAAGCCGATCCGGGTGGGGCGGGACCGGTCGCGGCTGAGCCAGTCGGCGGCCAGCGCGGCGGACGCGGCGGTCCGGGTCGCGCTGATGATGGAGCTCTCCAGACAGGCGAACGGGTAGCCCGTCCCTGGGTCGTTGAGGATGAGCACCGCCGAGGCCCGGGGCAGCCCGGCCCGCACGTTGTCCGGAAAGCTGGAGATCCACTTCATCCCGTCCACGTGCACCGACCCGCCGACGGAGGCGGGCAGCGCGATGATCCGCGCGCTGGGCCGGTCGGGGAACCGCAGGAAGTAGGAGGGCGGGTTGACCGAGTCCCCGGCGCCGTGCAGCCGGTAGGTGGCCTCGACCAGCTCCACGATCTGCTTCTCGCGCCCGCTGAGCGCCTGCTGCACCTGCGTACCGGAGATCACCGCGAACGTGGGCACCGGGACCCCCTCGGACAGGGGCTGCCGGGCAGCGGTGGACGACAGTTGGGTCATCGCTCGCTCGCCTCCGAGGTCGGCCAGCAGTCGGCCAGGCGGCGCGGCTCGGCCATGCCGACCAGCACCTGCCGCTCACCGGTGAAGGGCTCTCTGCTGTGGGCGGTGCGCAGGTTGTCGACGAGCATCAGGTCGCCGGACTGCCAGGGCTCGCGCCGGGTGTGCTGTTCGTAGGTGGTGTTGAGCAGCTGGACGACGTCCTCGCCGATCGGGGTGCCGTCGCCGTAGCGGGTGTTGAACGGCAGTCCGTCCGCGCCGTACTCGTCCACCAGGTACTCGCGGACCTCGGGAGCCAGCGTCCACTCGTTGAGGAAGGCGATCTGGTTGAACCAGCAGCGCCGGCCGGTGAGCGGATGCCGCACGACCGCGCTGCGGCGCTGCTCGGTGCGCAGGGAGCCGTCGGGCTGCCAGGCGAAGTCGATGGCGTGGGCGCGGCAGTAGTGCTCGATCTCGGAGTGGTCGTCGGTGCCGAACGACTCCGCCAGGGAGGCGCCGATCTCGTCGTTGTAGGCGCGGGTCAGCAGCCAGCCCTCACGCTCGAACCGTTCCGTCAGCGTGGTGGGCAGCGCCTGGAGCACCTCCTCCGCGTCGGCCACCGCGGTCGCCCCGCCCTCGTCGGGCGCGGTCAGACACGCGAACAGCATCAGGCCGGGAACCTCCAGCCGGTAGCTCAGCTCGTGGTGCATGCACATCGGCTGGTTGGCCGGCCAGGTGGTGGAGGAGTACAGCCCCGGGCCGTAGGCCTCACGGGGGGCGAACGCCTCCTGCTCCGGCATCAGCCGGCCGGCCAGCCCCGCGAAGACGGCGCCGGCCCGGGACATGTCCCGCAGCCCCAGTCCGCGGACGAGGAGCGCCCCGTGCTCGGAGACCTGCGCATGCAGCGACTCGCGGTACTGAGCCGCCCAACTGGCCGCGTCACCGGGCGACTCGACGCGCAGGATCGCGGGTCTGTCCGGCCGCAGCTCCACGTCGAGGGGTGCTGCCAGAGGTGAGGACGACATCTCGGATTCCCTTCGGTTGCCCGTCTGGAGGCTCTGCTCGGCTCAGGAGGAGGCCAGCGGAGCCACGACACCCAGGACGGCCCGTGCTGCCTCGGCCGGACGGGTGCGCGTGAAGTAGTGGCCGCCGTCGGCCAGCTCGTGCAGATCCACGTGCTCGGCCAGGAGCAGCCAGTCCCGGTAGTGCTGGGCGTGGCCGGCCGTGTGCGGATCGTCGGCCGCCACGACCACCGAGACCGGCACGGACAGCTTCACCGGCGGCGGCCCGTCCAGCGCGGCGCAGAAGTAGCGGTGCGCGGACACGCAGTCGTGCAGGTAGGCGGCACCGATGTGCTCGGCGTGCTGCGCGTTCAGTTCCGCGAGTTCGGTGTAGCCGCTGTCCGCGGTCAGCCGTGCGGCGATCTCGGCGTTGCTCCGGCTCGTCAGTTCGCCGACGGCGGCGTACCGGTCGGGGGCGGTGCCGAGCAACTGCGCGCCGAGGAACACGCGCAGCACCTCCACACCGTGCTCCTGGAGCCGTCCGGCCGTCTCCAACGCCGGTGCGGTGCCCGACGAGTGGCCCCACAGCAGGACCCGGGTCAGACCACGCGTCGTGATCTCGGCGGCGACCCGCTCCGCCACCTGCTCGATCGACGCGAACGGCTCGGAGTGCGCGGCCAGGTCGTGACCGGGCAGGTCCACCGCGAGGACCGTCATGCCGCGGCCCGCCAACGCGCTCGCCATCGGCTGGTAGTTGACCGCGTTGCCGCCCGCGTAGGGGAAGCACACCAGTGCGCAGTCCTTCGCACCGCCGCCCGCGGTCAGCGGCTGCAGCAGCTCCGGGTGGTGCCGGGGCGTGCCGTCGAGGAGGGCCGCCAGGTCGGCGAGCACCGGGTGCCGGGTGATGTCCTTCAGGGACACCGCGCGGTCCAGCGCGAGGGTGAGTCTGACCGCCGTCAGGGAGGTGCCCCCGGCGTCGAAGAAGTGGTCCTCGCGGCCGATCCGGCCCTCGGGGACCCCCAGCAGATCGGCCCAGACCGCCGCCAGCTTCCGCTCGGTCGGGGTGAGGGGTGCGCCTTCGTCGTCGCCCGGCACGGAAGGTTCGGGCTGCGCCGCCAGAGCGGTGAGCGCCTTCCTGTCGATCTTGCCGTTGGCGGTCAGCGGCAGGGCGGCCTGCCAGTGGAAGGCCGAGGGGACCATGTAGGCGGGCAGGGCCGCCCCCAGCGCGTCGCGCAGCACGCCGGCCTCCAGACGGCGGCCCGTGCAGAAGGCGATCAGGTGCTTGCTCCCGCCGGCCCGCTCGGCGACGACCACCGCACCGTCGCGCACCCCGGGCACCCGCAGCAGCGCGTTCTCGATCTCGCCGATCTCGATACGGAAGCCGCGGATCTTGACCTGGTTGTCCCGGCGGCCGAGGAACTCCAGCTTGCCGCCCGGGTGCCAGCGTCCCCAGTCGCCCCCGAGGTAGAGCCGCTCACCGGGCCGGAACGGGTCCTCGCGATAGCACTCACGGGTCCGCTCGGGATCGTTGACGTACCCCCGGCCCACACAGACCCCGGAGAAGGCGATCAGACCGGGGGCGCCCAGCGGCACCAACGACAGGTGCTCGTCCACGACATGGACGTGCACGTTGTTGACCGCACGCCCCAGCAGGACCCGCTCGGGCACGGAGTCCATGACCTCGTGGTTGGTGTCGTCCGAAGTCTCGGTCAGCCCATAGGCGTTGACCAGCCTGATACCCGGCTGGATCGCGAACCAGCGCTGGACCAGCTCCCGTTTCAACGCCTCACCGGTCACCGACACACACCGCAGGTCCGGCAGCGCCCGTGGATGCTGCTCCAGGTACGAGACCACGACCTCCAGATAGGAGGGCACGACCTGTGCCACACAGGCCCGGCCGCCGGCCAGCGTGTCGACGAACCGCTCCACGTCCACTATCACGTCCTGGCCGACCAGCAGCGTCCGCCCGCCCACCAGCAGCGAGGAAATCAGCTGCCAGAGCGAGATGTCGAAGCACTGCGGGGCGGTCTGCGCCACCACCGAGCCCTCGGCGATCCCCAAGTCGTCGATCTTGGCGTGGAGATGGTTGAGCATGCCCGCGTGCTCGCACATCGCCCCCTTCGGCTCGCCGGTGGAGCCGGACGTGAAGTAGATGTAGGCGAGCTGGCCGGAGTCGACCCGTATTCCGACGTCACCGTCGGTGTGCCCTTCCGCGTACGCCCCCTCGATCAGCAGCTTCTCGACCCCGGGCAGGGTCGTCAGGGCCTGGTCGAGGGTGTGGGTGCTGCCGGATTCGGTCAGGACCAGCCGGCACCCCGCACGAGACAACGTTGCCACGATGCGGTCGGCCGGGAAGTTCGGCTCGATGGGCAGGTAGGCGCCGCCCGCCTTGAACACGGCCAGGGTCGCGGCCATCCAGTCGAGGTTGCGCTCGGTGACCACGGCCACCACGTCTTCCCGGCCCAGCCCCCGCTTCAGCAGGGCGCGCGCCAACCGGTTCGCGCGCGCGTTGAGTTCGGCGTACGTCCACTCCTGCTCGCCGTGCACGGCCGCCACCGTTTCCGGATGCGCCCGTACCCGCTGCTCGAACAGTTCGTGTGCGCGCGCGTCCGGCAGCTCCCGGCGTGGTCCGGCCAGCTCTTCCAGCTGCTCCTGCACCTCGTCGTCCGACAGCAGACTCTGCCGTGCGTGCTCGGCGTCCACGTCCGCCGTCATCAGCCGCAGCGCCGTCAGGTGGTAGCCGCCGATCCGGGCCGCACTCGTGGCGTCCAGGACATCGGTGCGGTATCGCAGCCGCAGCCTCAGCCGCCCGTCCCGGTCGGACCAGCGCACCTGCAGCACACCGTCGTCGACCAGCGTGTTCTCGGCACCTCCCCGGGGACCGAACACGACCTCGTACGACGGCTGCGCGGTTCCCAGCTCCCGGCACAGCTCGTCCACCGGGAACTCGCGGTGCGCCAGCAGCTCCGCCTCGGCGTGCTGAGCGCTCGACACCAGCGCGCGCCAGGTCCCGGGGGGCACCGCCAGGCGGCACGGCAGCGGCTCGCCCCGCACCCCGGCGGCGTACCCCGTCACCACGTCCTGCTCGCCGGACAGCGAGGCCAGCACCTTGGCGTGTGCGGCGAGCAGCAGTGCGCTTACCGGCACCGCCAGGTGCCGTACCAGCCCACGGGCCGCGTCCGCCACGTCGTCCGGCACCGACACCTCGTGCTCGGTCGTTCCGGGAACCGGCTCCCGAACCCACCGTGGCACCGCGGTCGTACCGCCGGCGGTCAGCACACGGCTCCAGAACTCCCGGTCCGTTTCCACGCGCGCTCCCATCGAATGACCTCCCTCAACTCATGGACGCCGCGGAGGCGTCGGCCGAAGAAGGTGCTGTGGTCCGGTCGCCGCCGCAGAGCTGTTCGGCGGCATCCGGCATGTCCACGGCGGGGTTGCCGCCCCACCGTGCGTGTGCGGGGACCTCCTCGCCCTTCATGAGGAAGGAGTCGGGCGCCAGCACGGCGCCGTCGCCCATCGTCACGCCGTAGTGCACATGGGCGGCGACGCCCAGCGTGCAGCCGGCGCCGAGCGTGGTGCCGTCGGACTTGAAGGTGCCGTCCTCCTGCGAGTGGCACTGGATCTTGCTCCCGACGCTGAGGGTGCAGTCGTCGCCGATGGTGGCGAGCGTCCGCTCCGTCAGGTAGCAGCCGTCGTCGAACACCCTGCTGCCGATGCGTACGCCCAGCAGCCGCCAGATCAGGGTCTTGAACGGGGTGCCGTTGAAGATGTTGAGGTAGTGGTCCGGCACCTTCCACAGGCGCTCGTGCCACCAGAAGTAGGGGTCGTAGATGGAGCACAACCGCGGGCGCAGCGCACGGAACGAGGTGAGGCAGCGCTCCAGCAGGACGTAGTAGAGGGTGGAGAACATGAGCGTGATGGCCAGATAGGTGGCGATCACCACGTGTCCGAGCACGCCGTAGAGGTCGACGGAGGCCAGCCCGAACGCCGTGAGCGCAAAGGTGTGCACCCATCTCGCGAACAGATGGAAGGCCATCGAGCGGAGGTTGTAGCGGTTCTTGGCGGTGAGGCGGCGCTGGAACGTTTCTCCGGTCCTCAGGTCGTCGAACCGCGAGTCGCGCTCCACCGACCGGGGAATCTCGAAGCAGGGCGAGCCGAGCAGCCCCACGCCCTCGCGGACCTCACCGTCGAGGGGAATCATCACCTTCGTCGCAAGCAGACAGTTGTCACCCGTCCTGCCGCCCGAGGGATAGGCGATGTTGTTCCCGAGGAAGTTGTGCGGTCCGATCGAAGCCCGCGACACCCGGAACGACGTGCTGGAGTAGTCCGCGTTCACGATGGAGAGCCCGTCGGCCACCATCGTTCCGCTGCCGACGGAGACCAGATACGGGGTCTCGTGCTGCACCTCGGTACCGAAGTTCGACCCGGTCTGCTCGACGTGGGACAGGTCGTATCCGAGAGCGCGGAGATAGTACACGATGTAGGAGCTGTCACCGAAGAGCCACTTGAAGAACTTGATGTTCGTCATGCGTGCCGTCGCCCGGTGCAGCGCGTAGTGGAATCCGTAGAGCGGATAGACCCGGTCGGGCTTGACGGCCACACTCACCAGGCGCGGAAGGGAGAACAGGGTGACGACGCCCAGGACGAGGAAGCCGAGGAACAGGACCAGGGACAGGACGAGCGAGTCGTCGATCACTTCCGACCACGTGAGCGAGACCGTGTCCGGGCCGAGTCGCTTGCCGATCGCCGGGACCAGGACGAACAGCATGTACAACCCGCCGACGGCGACCGGTATGTACAGGAGGAACAACTGGAGCAGGCTGACGAGGCCGAACCAGGTCCGGCGCGCGGTACCGCACTTGGCCGGTGCGACCCTGACGTAGTCGATCTCCGTGGGCTGTCCCGGGGTCCCGTGCCAGTGTTCGCCGTCCGGGACCGTCTGACCGCGGTACAGGGCTGAGGAGTGACCCAGCTGGGCTCCGTCGCCCATCGTCGTGTCGATGTCGAGGACGGTCTTCTCGCCGATGAACACGTCGCGGCCCAGGGTGACCCGCCCGGTCTGGATACGGCCCGCGTGCGCCCGGTAGCCGAGGAAGAACGAGTCCTTGCGGATGACCGTTCCCTCACCGATGGTGAGCAGGTCGGTGCAGACCGGGACGGAGTGGGAGAGGATCGTGACACCCTTGCCGATGTGCGCGCCGAGGGCCCGGAGGTAGAGCACGTAGAGCGGATTGCCGATGAAGAGAATCATCGGATTTCCGTGGAGCAGCACCTTCACGAACCAGAAGCGCAGATAGGCCAGACTCCAGACCGGGATGTCCACCGGCTTCCAGCGGCCGATGAGAATCCATTTGGCGAGCACCGGGAACAGGCACATGGCCATGAACCCGACGCCTCCGAAGAACAGTGACCGCAGATAGATGTGGGTCAGACTCGAGCCGGCGGCGACCCATTCGTAGCCCCGGGCCGCGACGAAGCCGGCGACCAGGGAGTACACCAGGAAGATCAGCAGCTGGAGTGTTCCGCAGAGGACATGGCTCGTCCTGCGCGTCGGGGCAGGCGGCGCCGGCGGTGTGGCCGGGACCGGTGACTCGGCGGGAGCGGGCGCGGCCTCCGTGAGAGCCGCTGCCAGGCTCCGGATCGTGGGGTGCCGGTAGATGTCCTTCATGGACGCCGACGGCAGTTCCGGTATTTTCCTGACCCGCGCACAGAACTGGGCCATCACCAAGGAGTTGGCACCGAGGTCGGTGAAGAAGTGGCTGTCGACCGGAATCTGCTCGACGTCCGAGACGTCGGCCAGCACTTCCGCGAACCTCTTCTCGGTGTCTGTCCTCGACGGGCCGGAACTGTTCCGCCTGGCGGCGACTGCTTTGTCCGGCCCGGATATATGGACCTCGGAGGACTGCTCCACCATGAGATCTCCTGGAAGACGTCTGGATCGGGCGAGTTCTCCTTGCTGATCACGAACCGCCGGGTTCAGTTTCGGTCGGCCATGGTGAGCTTGCCACTTCGAAATCGACCGCCGTTCGACGCGGAACGCCCGACGGCCCTGTGTTCCCTGGCTCCCCGCAGTACGGGGCCGCCTTGCGGATCACCCGAATGGCTGCCGTCACCGACCGGCAGGTCGAACCACCGGCGCCGGCCTCCGGCCGGGAAGGGCGTCGGCCTCCTCACGCGAAAAGGGGACGGTGCCGGGTGTCCCTTCCCGGCACCGTCCCGGGCCGTCCGCCGCTCGAGGCACGGCCCGTCCAGGGGGTGGAGCGTCAGGCGACTTCCGCGCCCTCCTTCGCAGCCTCCTCCGCGTTCTCCTGAAGGTGCTTCCCGGCGGCCTTGCGTCCGGGCAGGACGGCCAGGACGATCACGGTGCCGGCGGCCATGATGATCCCGCCGACGAGGCTGGTCCGTGCGACCCCGTGGGCGAAGGACTCGTGCACCGCGTCCACCAGGGCCTGGGCCTGCTGGGGGCCGCCGGACGGCGTCTTCGCGACCTGCTGTGCGACCGCGAGTCCGGCACCCACGGACTCCTCGGCGCTGTCCAGTGCGGCGGCGGGGAGGTGCCCGCCGGCCAGGTCGCCCAGCCTGTCCCTGTAGGCCGTGGCCAGCAGCGAGCCCAGGATGGCGATGCCGAGGGAGCCGCCGAGCTCCAGGGACGTGTCGTTGGCGCCACCGCCGACGCCCAGTTCGGACTCGGGGAAGGAGCCCATGATCGTGTCGGTGGCGGGGGAGACGCTCAGTCCGATGGCGAAGCCGAGCATCAGCAGCGTCGGCAGGAAGTCGGTGTACGCCGAGCCCTGGTCGACGCGGGTGAGCAGGAACACGGCCACGGTGCCGACGAGCATGCCGGGCACGACCATGGCCTTCACGCCGAGCCTCGGGGTCAGCCGGCCGGTCACCGCGGCGCCGGCGAACACGGCACCGGCCAGCGGCAGCAGCCGGACGCCGGTCTGCAACGGGTCGTAGCCGAGCACGAACTGCAGGAACTGCGTGGAGTAGTAGAGCGAGCCGAAGGCGCCGAAGAAGAAGAACAGCACCGCGATCATCGAGCCGCCGAAGGGCCTGAGCCGGAACTTGCGGACGTCCAGCATCGGGCTGGGGTGCCTGAGCTCCCACAGGGCGAAGGCCACGAGGCCCACGCCGGAGATCACGGCCGCGGTGACGGGACCGGTGCCCCAGCCGAAGTGCGGGCCCTCGATGATGGCGTACACCAGGGAACCGACGGAGACCATCGAGAGCAGGCCGCCGACGTGGTCGATCCGGCCCATGCCCGCCGCCTTGGAGGGCGGCACCAGCACGAACGCGCCGATGACGGCGACGACGGCGATCGGCACGTTGATCAGGAAGGTCGAGCCCCAGGCGTGGTCCCGCAGCAGCCATCCGGCGAGCAGCGGGCCGACGGCGATCGCGAGGCCCGAGGTGGCCGTCCAGGCGGTGATGGCGCGGGCCCGCTCACTCTTCGGGAAGATCGCCACCAGCAGGGAGAGCGTGGCCGGCATGACCACGGCCGCGCCGACACCCATGACGGCGCGGGCGGTGATCACCAGGTCGGTCCGGTCGGCCTGGCTGCCCATCACCGCGCCGCCAGCGAAGATCAGCAGGCCCGTGACGAGGGCGCCCCGGCGGCTGTACTTGTCGCCGATCGAGCCGAGTACGAGCATCAGCGCGGCGTAGGGGACGGTGTAGCCGTCGATGACCCACTGCAGGTCACTGCTGCTGAGCTGCAGATCCTTCGTCATGTCGGGGGCGGCCACGATCAGGGACGTGTTGGCCATGACCACGATCAGCAGGCTCAGGCACAGCACCACCAGCGCGAACCAGCGCCGGGGATAGGGCCCGGTCATCTTCTCGACCGGTGTGTCGGCGACGAGCGGCATCACAAGCTCCTTGAGGGTGAAGCGGCAGCCTCGGGGCGGGGCGGGGCGGCGGAAGGCGGTGCGGGGCGTCGCCCGGGTATCGCGGTCGCCCCGGTATCGCGGGCATTTAATTGCCCAATGATGTGCAGATTAGTTTGCTGCCCGCCAGTGTGCAAGTATTACTTGCCCATCGATGTGCAGTGATGCGATCCCGCCGACCGGAGGTTCCGACGTGATCGACCGACCCGACCCGTCCGGCCGTCGACGCCGGACGCCGGCCACACGAGCCCGCATCCTCGAAGCGGCCCGGCACGAGCTGGGGCGCGACCCCGAGAGCAGCCTGGGCGACATCGCGGCGGCCGCCGGTGTGGCCCGGCGCACCGTCTACGGGCACTTCTCCGGCCGCTCCGCGCTGGTCGAGGGGCTCGTCGAGGACGCGGCCCAGGCGCTGCGGGACGCGCTCACCGGCATCGCGCTCCCGATACCGGACGCGGTCACCGCTCTGACGCGTTTCGTGCTGACGCTGTGGCCGGTGGGCGACCGCTACCGCACGCTGCTGCGCCTCGCCCCCCAGGACCTCGCCGCGGAACACGCGGACCGCGTCCTCGGCCCCGCACGCGACACCGTGACCGCGATCATCGCCGCAGGCCAGCGGCAGGACGTCTTTCACACCGACGTTCCGGCGGCCGCGCTCGGCCGCGCCCTGGAGGCCTTCGTCCTGGCACTGCTCGACTGCGTCAACAACGGCACGTGGTCCGACGACGGCACGCGCACCGCGGCCGCCACCCTGATCGCTGTGGGGGTCGACGGCGACCTCGCCGCAGCGCACGTCGACCGGCTCCGTCCGCCCGAGCGCGTCGGCGCCCGAACGCCCGCACCCCCAGGAGGAAACCCGTGCACCAGTCCTCGTACGACACCGAACCCGCCCACGGCCGCGGCTCCGTGGACGTGAGCCCACCGCCCGCCGGAGTTCGCCGCAGGACCGTGATCGTCGTCGCCGCGTCCCTGGCCGTGCTGGTGGTGACCGCCGTCGGGGCCGACCGGTTCGCCGCGGGGCGCGCGGAGAACCGTACGGCCGAGGCGTTCCAGGACGGCATGCACACCCCGGACCGCCCCTCGGTCCACGTCCGCGGCTTCCCGGTGCTCACCCAGCTGGCCTCCGGCACCCTGCGGCACGTGGACATCACCGCCCACGACATCCCCGCGTACGGCTCGACCCGGCCGCTGCCGATCACGCGGCTCACCATCGGCGTCGACGGCCTGAAGACCTCCGGCGACGCCGGCGAGGCCCGCGCCCGCGCCGTCGACGCGACCGCGTTCCTCTCCTACGAGGACCTGTCCGACGCCCTCGGCCTGCACCTCTCCCAGGACGCCGAGCCGGGCCGGGTCCGGGCGGCCGTCGGTCTCCCCCTGGGCGGCGAGGTCACCGTGAGCACGGCCGTCTCGGCGGCCTCCGGCAACCGCATCTCGTTCATGGACTTCCGTGCCGCCGACGGAGCCCTGTCCGGACCGGTGCAGGCCCTGCTCGATGGGATCTTCGCCGACCCGATCCCGCTGCGGAACATCCCCGAGGGACTCCACCTGCGGTCGGTCACGCCGACGGCGAGCGGTGTCGACGCCCGCTTCACCGGCCGTACGGTCACCTTCCGGCCGGACTCCTCGAGGGCCTGAACTACCCCTGGCCGACGGCTTCTTCGCCGCTCGCCTCCGCGGTGACCGCCTCGACCACGTCGGCCGCCTGCCGCTCCGGTACGCCGGCCGCGACCAGTGTGGCGACGGCCGTGCGGGTGCCGTCGTCCTCCCACGCCCCCGCGTTGACGCTCTCCAGCAGGGACAGGGTCAGCGCCTCCAGGCCGGCGTTCAGCACGGCCGGCGGCAGGTGGCGGTGGAAGACGCTCTGCCGCTGTCCGCGCTCCAGGATGACCGCGGCCTTCTCGCGGGCAGGGGACAGCACCTCGGACACCCGCTCCATGCCCAGGTCCTGACGGGCCAGTGCCAGCAGCAGGCGGTAGCGGTCGCCCACCGGCCAGATCGTGAGGACGAAACGGGCCAGCGCCCGCTCGGGCGGCTCGGTCGTGTCGGGCTGCCCTGCCACGGCGGCCTGCAAGGCCTCGGCGGCCTCCTCGGCGATCGCCTCGACCAGGGCCGCGCGCCCCGGGAAGTGGCCGAACAGGGTACGGCGCACCACACCCGCGGCCCGGGCGATCTCCTCCAGGGTGACATCGGGGTTCCGGCCCAGTTCCCGCCTGGCGGTGGCCAGGATCCGGGCCCGGTTGGACCGGGCGTTGCTCCGGATCGGCTCGCGGACCACGGGCTTCGATGCCACGACACAACCTCACGGACTGACTGCGGTGCACTTACGGCGACTCATCCTGCCATGGCAGCGCCCCCGGCTCCTGCCGGAGCGACTGTGCCCGTCACCGGCACCTCGAGAACGAGGAGGACCAGGTGCCATGACTCGCTCCCCGGTCAGGACGTGGTCTCCGCGCGGGCCACCAGGTCCAGCGCGACGTCGGTGATCATGTCCTCCTGGCCGCCGACCAGGCCCCGCCGGCCGACCTCGGCCAGGATGCCGCGGGTGTCGAGGCCGTACCGGGCCGCCGCCGTCTCGGCGTGGCGCAGGAAGCTGGAGTAGACGCCTGCGTAGCCGAGGGTCAGCGTCTCCCGGTCCACCCGCACCTCACGGTCCTGCAGCGGTCGTACGAGATCGTCGGCGGCGTCCAGCAGTGGGAACAGGTCGCAGCCGTGCTCCCAGCCCATCAGGTCGGCGACCGCGACGAACGCCTCCAGCGGACAGTTGCCCGCCCCCGCGCCCTGCCCGGCCAGAGAGGCGTCGACCCGGACCGCGCCGCTCTCGACGGCGACGACCGTGTTGGCCACGCCGAGGGCGAGGTTGTGATGGGCGTGGATGCCGAGTTCGGTGGCCGGGTCGAGGACGTCGCGGTAGGCGCGGAAGCGGTCGCGCACGCCGTCCATGGTGAGCCGGCCGCCGGAGTCGGTGACGTAGACGCAGTGGGCGCCGTACGACTCCATGAGCCTGGCCTGGCGGGCCAGTTCGGCCGGTTCGGCCAGGTGCGACATCATCAGGAACCCGGCGACGTCCATGCCCAGCTCCCGTGCGGCGGCTATGTGCTGGGCGGAGATGTCGGCCTCGGTGCAGTGGGTGGCGATGCGCACCGAGCGGATGCCCAGGGCGTGCGCCTGCCTGAGGTCGTGGACCGTGCCGATGCCGGGCAGCAGCAGGGTCGTGGGCACGGCGTGCCGGGTCGCGTCGGAGACGGCCTCGATCCACTCCCAGTCGGTGTGGGCGCCCACGCCGTAGTTGATGCTGGAACCGGCCAGGCCGTCGCCGTGGGCGATCTCGATCGCGGCCACGCCGGCCGCGTCGAGGGTGGCGGCGACGGCGCGGGCCTGGTCGACGGTGTACCGGTGCCGGACGGCGTGCATGCCGTCCCGAAGGGTCACGTCCTGGACGTGGAGAGTGGTCACTTGCCCGTCTCCTTGCCGTGCCGGGCGGCCATGCGTTCCGCGGTGCGCAGGGCGGCCGAGGTCATGATGTCGAGGTTTCCGGCGTAGGCCGGGAGGTAGTGGGCCGCGCCCTCGACCTCCAGGAAGACGGACGCCCTGAGGGCCTCGTCAGCGCCCGGGGCGAGGGTGCGCAGCGGGTCGTCGGCCGCCACGCGCTCGAACTGCACCTTCTGCTTGAGCCGGTAGCCGGGCACGTACGCCTGCACCCGGCCGACCATCTCCTCGACCGAGGCGGTGACGTCCTCGGTGGCGCAGTCGGAGACCAGGCAGTGCACGGTGTCCCGCATGATCAGCGGGGGTTCGGCCGGGTTGAGGATGATGATCGCCTTGCCGCGGGCGGCGCCGCCGACCCGCTCGACGGCACGGGACGTGGTCTCGGTGAACTCGTCGATGTTCGCCCTGGTGCCGGGGCCCGCGGAGCGGGATGCGATGGAGGCGACGATCTCGCCGTAGTGGACCTGGGTGACCGCGTTCACGGCGGCGACGACCGGGATCGTGGCCTGGCCGCCGCACGTGACCATGTTGACGTTCGGGACGTCGAGATGGGCGTCGCCGTTGACCGGCGGGACCACGTACGGGCCGAGGGCGGCGGGGGTCAGGTCGACGAGCGTACGGCCCGACGGGCGCAGTATCGCGTCGTGGTGGCGGTGCGCGCCCGCCGAGGTCGCGTCGAAGACGATCTCCACGTCGGCGAACTCGTCCAGGGCGACCAGCCCCGCCACGCCCTCGTGGGTCGTGGCGACCTTCAGCCTGCGGGCGCGGGACAGTCCGTCGGACTCCGGGTCGATCCCGGCCATCGCGACGATGTCCAGGCTCTCGGACAGGCGCAGGATCTTGATCATCAGGTCGGTGCCGATGTTGCCGGAGCCGAGGACGGCGACTTTGGTGCTCACCGGCGTTCCCCTTCCTCGGCGAAGCCGACCCGCACGGAGCCCAGACCTGAGACGCGGGCCTCGAACACGTCGCCCGGTGCGGCGGGCACCATCGGGCCGAGCGCGCCGGTCAGCACCAGGTCGCCCGCCCGCAATGGATCGCCCCGCTCCGCCAGCGCCGAGGCCAGCCAGACCGCCGCGTTCAGCGGGCCGCCGAGGCAGTCGGCGCCGGTGCCCTCGGAGACGGTCGCGCCGCCCCGGGTCAGGGTCGCCGTCACGGCACGCAGGTCGATCCCGGTGAGCGGTACGGGGGTGCCGCCCAGGACGTACAGGCCGCAGGAGGCGTTGTCGGCGACGGTGTCGACGAGGGAGATGTCCCACCCGCGCACCCGGCTGTCGACGATCTCCAGGGCGGGCAGCGCGAAGTCGACCGCGCGCAGCACGTCGACGACCGTGCACGAGGGGTGCGGCAGATCGCGGCCCAGCACGAGCGCGACCTCGGCCTCCACCTTGGGCTGCAGCAGCCGCCCCGCGGGCACCTCGCCGCCGTCCGGTACGGCCATGTCCGCGAACAGAGCGCCGAAGTCGGGCTGCTCCACGCCGAGTTGACGCTGCACGGCCGGCGAGGTCAGGCCGATCTTCCGGCCGACGAGACGGCGGCCGGCGGCCAGGCCCCGGCGGACGTTGAGCTGCTGCACGGCATATGCGGCATCGAGGTCGCCGGCGTCCAGCAGCGTCCGCACCGGAGGACAGGCGGCCCGGGTCCGGGCGGCCTCCGCCAGCAGACCGGCGGCCTTGACCACGGCCGGTGGATGCGCGTCCGGGCGGACGGGGTCGGGCACGGTCGGCACGGTTGCCTCCAGGGGAGCGGTGGGGGAGCGGGCGGACGTACGACCTACGTCCCCCGGTGTGCACACCGTTTTAGACAGGACCCCTCGGATGGGCCAAGCTCTGTTCCATGACACGGAACAGCACAGCGGGCAACATGCTGGAAAAGGCCGCGCTCATCCTCGAATGTTTCACCCCGAGCGGTGGCCCGTACCGCCTGTCGGAACTTTCGGAGCGGACCGGCCTGCCGAAGCCGACGGTGCACCGGCTGGCTGCCGACCTCGTCGGGCTGGGCTGGCTGGAGAGGTCGGGGCCGCAGTACCGGCTCGGTGCGAAGCTGTTCGAACTGGGCTCCCTGGTGCCGCGCCGACGCGATCTGCGCGAGACGGCCCTGCCGTTCCTGCAGGACCTGTTCGAGGCCACCCGTGAGACCGTCCACCTGGGGGTCCGTGAGGGCATGGAGGTGGTCTACCTCGAACGCATCCACGGCCACGAGGCCCTGCAGCTGCCCTCCCGTATCGGCGGCAGCCTCCCGCTGACCTGCACCGGAGTCGGCAAGGCCCTGCTGGCCCTCTCCGGCGCCGCCCTGACCGAGGAAGTCCTCTCCGGCCCGCTGCCGAGCCTCACCCCGCACTCGATCACCGATCCGGTACGCCTGCGGACGGTCCTGGAGAAGATCCAGGTCTCGGGCCTGGCGTACGAGGAGCAGGAGGCCGCCCTCGGCGTGAGCTGCATCGCGGCCCCCGTCTTCGCCGGCGACGCGACGGTGGCCGCCCTCTCGGTGGCCGTACCTTGTTCACGCTTCAGGCCGGCCCAACTGGCTCCGGCGGTGCGCACGGCAGCACTGGGGCTGTCCCGCGTGCTGCGCGGAGCCGGCTGAAGGAGAGCCGGGACAGAAAGCCGAGCACAGAAAGCTGAAGACAGAAAGCTGGGGGAGAGAAAGCCGAGAGAGAAAGCCGAAACAAAAAAGGGCGGCCCCGGATGCGGGGCCGCCCTGGGGGCCGGGTCAGCGGGTGGCGAGCAGTTCGAGCGTGTCGATCACTCGGTTCGAGAAGCCCCACTCGTTGTCGTACCAGGCGACCACCTTGATGTGGCGGCCGTCGACCCGGGTGAGGGCCGAGTCGAAGATCGACGAGGCCGGGTTGCCCACGATGTCGGCCGACACCAGCGGGTCGTCCGAGTACTCGAGGACACCGGCGAGCGGGCCCTCGGCGGCCGTGCGGTACGCCGCCAGCACCTCGTCGCGGGTCACGTCACGGGAGACCGTCGTGTTGAGCTCGACGATCGAGCCGACCGGAACCGGCACGCGGATCGAGTCGCCCGACAGCTTGCCGTCGAGGTTCGGCAGCACGAGACCGATCGCCTTCGCGGCACCCGTCGTGGTCGGCACGATGTTGACCGCGGCGGCACGGGCACGGCGCGCGTCACGGTGCGGACCGTCCTGCAGGTTCTGCTCCTGCGTGTAGGCGTGCACCGTGGTCATGAACCCGTGCTCGATGCCGGCGAGTTCGTCGAGCACGGCGGCCAGCGGGGCGAGCGCGTTGGTGGTGCACGAGGCGTTCGAGACGACCGTGTGCAGGGCCGCGTCGTACGCGTCGGTGTTCACGCCGAACGCGAGCGTGACGTCGGCGCCGTCCGACGGCGCGCTGACGAGCACCTTCTTCGCACCCGCGTCGAGGTGGGCGCGGGCGGCCTTGGCCGAGGTGAAGCGGCCGGTCGACTCCAGGGCGATGTCGACACCGAGTTCGGCCCACGGCAGCCGGCCCGGGTCGCGCTCGGCGAGCACCTTGATGCGACGGCCGTCGACGACGAGGGTGTCCCCGTCGACGGTCACGGGGCGGCCGAGCCGGCCGGCCGTCGTGTCGTAGGCGAGCAGCCGGGCGAGGGTGGCGGGCTCCGTGAGGTCGTTGACGGCGACGACCTCGAGATCGCTGTCGCGCTCCAGCAGCGCGCGCAGCACGTTGCGTCCGATGCGGCCGAATCCGTTGATGGCGATGCGAGTCATCAGTCATGTCCCTTCGGTTCGCCACCAGGGTCTCGGTACGCGGCCGACCGGGACAGCGGCGCGATCGCCATGGTTCGAAAGGATCGCGCCAGGTAGTGATCGACTACTCGCCCTTGGTGAAGGTGCGCCGGTATTCGCTCGGCGTGGTGCCGAGGATGCGCTGGAAGTGCATCCGCAGATTCGCGCCGGTGCCCAGACCGACATCGGCGGCGATCTTCTCCACGCTCAGTTCCGAACGTTCCAGCAGCTCACGGGCCAGGTCGATGCGGGCGCGCATGACCCACTGCATGGGCGTGTATCCGGTGTCCTCGGCGAAGCGCCGGGAGAAGGTGCGCGGCGAGACGGCCGCGTGCCGGGCGAGCGCCTCCAGGGTGAGCGGCTCGGCGAGCCGGTGCAGGGCCCACTCGCGGGTGGCGGCGAACCGCTCGCCGAGGGGCTCGGGCACGCTGCGCGGCACGTACTGCGCCTGACCGCCGCTGCGGTAGGGGGCCGCGACCAGGCGCCGGGCCGCGTGGTTCGAGGCGGCCACACCGAGGTCGCCGCGCAGCATGTGCAGGCACAGGTCGAGCCCGGAGGCGGCCCCGGCCGACGTCAGCACGCTGCCCTCGTCGACGAACAGCACGTTCTCGTCGACCCGGACGAGCGGATGCTTCGCCGCGAGCGCGCGTGCGTAGTGCCAGTGCGTCGTGGCGCGCTTGCCGTCGAGCAGTCCGGTGGCGGCGAGTGCGAAGGCGCCCGTCGAGATGGCGGCGAGCCGCGCGCCGCGGTCGTGGGCGGCGACCAGGCCCTCGACGACTGCCTGCGGCGGGTCTTCGCGGTCCGGGAACCGGTAGCCGGGGATGAACACGATGTCGGCCCATCCGAGCGCGTCGAGACCGTGGGCGGCGTGGTACGACAGGCCGTCGCCGCCGGCCACGAGACCGGGGGCCGCGCCGCACACCCGCACCTCGTACGGCATGCTCGCGCGGGTCGTGAACACCTGCGCCGGAATGCCGACGTCGAGCGGTTTCGCGCCCTCGAGTACGAGGACGGCGACGCGGCGCAGACGGGAGACAGGCACGATGACCAGGGTAATCGCTTGCGTGCCACCGGTTCCCGGAGCGAAGGAGCCGTCAGGCGCCGGGGTCGAAGGGGATCCCGGACGGCATGGAGTGCGCCAGGGCGTACTGGAAGTCACCGTCCTTGATCTTGATGGTGGCGGCGCCGAAGTCGGCGCTCAGGAGCTTGTCGCGGTAGCCCGCCGGGTAGCCGTTCCAGCCCACCAGACGGGGGAAGAACCAGCCGCCGGTCACGTTCTCCGGGGGCTCGTCGTTGGTGTTGGCGAAGCGGAAGTCGTGGGTGGACACCCCGTCCTTGTGGTAGACGATCTTCGGGTGCGTGCCGTCGAAGCGGACCGAGGAGCGGGCGGCCACCTGGTAGCTCGTGTGCTGGGACACCGACACGTACTGGACCTCGTTGTCCTTGATCCACACCACGACGTGCTCCCAGTCGTGCGTGTGGCCGATGGCCGCCGGGCCGAGCGTCGCCTGATCCTTCTCGAAGTAGCTGGCGTACATCACCGCGCACCAGCCGTTGTTGCACTTCTCGCGCGAGTAGGTGTTGGCGTTGGCCAGCTGCGCGTAGTCGTGGCAGTGCCCGTTGACGTCGCCGCCGAGCTTCAGGCCGGGGTTGACGGTGCCGTCGGCTCCGATGGCGGCCGTGGCGTAGCAGCCGTCGCCGTCGTAGTCGTAGGCGGGGGAGAAGGTCTGTTCCAGACCGTCGGCGTTCTGCGGCAGCAGCTGCAGCACGTTCGCGTGGGCGCTCGCCGGGACGGCCGCGACGAGTGTCAGCGAGCCGAGGGCACCGAGGAGGGCCTTGGTCAGGGAGTTCGGGTTGCGCATGGCGGCTCCTTGCCGGGCGGTTCGCGTCAGCAGTACAGGTTGTTGCCGGCGGGGACACCGAGGATCCGGGTGAAGCGCTGGCAGGCGTCGACGCGGCTCTGCACCTGCGCCGGGTTCCTGCCGTCGGCACCCGCCACGTCGACGCACTTTCCGGCGAGTCCGGTGATCGCGCCGTCGGCGGCTCGGGCGGGAGCGGCGGTGAACAGCGCGGCGAGGACGGCGGCGAGAACGAAGCGGATCGTGAAACGCCGGAAGGGGACGAGGCCGGTACGGAACCGTCTGCGACGGGGAGTCGGCATGGAGGAGTTCGCTCCTTGGTTGTGGGGGCGCCGGGGAACCTAAAGGTCTGTACCTGCTTTCGTCAAGAGGTGAAGTAAGTAGTGGTGAAAGTGAGTTGGTGAACACCTGGCGCAGGTGCGTCAGTCGAGGACGGCCCCGGGCCGGCTGCGGCCCGGGGCCGTGTCCATCAGCCCGACGGGTGGGAACCCGGCGTGTGGCCGAACGTGCGCCGGAAGACATCGATGAACGCGCTGGCCGACGACCAGCCGCACAGATGCGCCACCGTGGTCACCGGCGTCCCCTCGGCCAGCAGGACCAGCGCGTGGTGCAGCCGCAGCTGGGTGCGCCACTGTGGAAACGTCATGCCGAGGTCGCTGCGGAACAGCCGGGACAGGGTACGGTCGCTCGCCCCGACCACCCGCCCCAGCTGGGCGAGGGTCCGGCCGTCGCCCGGATCGGCGCACAGGAGGTCGCAGAGCGTGCGCAGCACGGGAGAGGCCGGCGTCGGCAGGTGCAGTGGCTGCTGCGGCGAGGCACGCAGCTGGTCGAGCAACACCGCGCGCAGCCGGGCCCGTTCGGGGCTGTCGTCGTCCGGGGTGCGGGTGTAGGCGACGATCAGCTCGCGCAGCAGCGGGCCCACGGCGAGCACGGTCGGGGTGTCCAGGGCGAGCGGGTTCTCGGCCGCGGACAGTCCCACCAGGTGGAGTTCGAGTTCGCCGTGGGCCCGGTGGGCGTGCACGGTACCGGCCGGCACCCAGATGGTACGGGTGCCCGGAGCGACCCAGGAACCCGCGCTCGTGGTGACGGCCAGCACTCCCCGCCCGGCGTAGACGATCTGGTGGTCGTCGTGCCGGTGGGCGTCTATCGCGGCGCCGGGCGCCAGCTGCTGGGTACGGGTGGGAGCGATCGGCTCATGGCGGATCTTCGTCATCAGCCGGCAGATTATCGGAAGTCCGACACGCCACCGGCCGCGGATCCTGAGGTGGTGCCGAAGAATGCATCGATCACTCTGCTGTCCGTCGGGCATGCCTGCGTCGACGTCTACCAGGGCGCGGTGGCCTCCCTCGTCCCGTTCTTCGTGGCCGAGCGCGCCTACGGCTATGCCGCCGCCTCCGGCGTCGTGCTGGCCGCCTCCCTGCTGTCGTCGGTGGCGCAACCGCTGTTCGGTCTCCTCACCGACCGCCGGGCGGTGCCCTGGCTGCTGCCGGTCAGCACGCTGCTCGGCGGACTGGGCATCGCCCTGAGCGGACTGGGCGGTTCGTACGGCCTCACCCTGCTGTTCGTGGCGGTGTCCCAAGCGGGCGTGGCCGCCTACCACCCCGAGTCCGCGCGCATCGCCCGGCTCGCGAGCCGGGGCAGCCACCGTGCCATGAGCTGGTTCTCGCTGGGCGGCAACGTCGGCTTCGCGCTCGCTCCGCTCCTGGTCTCCGCCGTAGTGGCCACCGGGGGACTGCGTCTGACGCCGTTGCTGGTGCTGCCGGCAATCGTCGGCAGCCTGCTGTGCCTGCCCGTGCTGCGCTCGCTGGGGCAACGGTCGCACTCCGGGACCGGTACGGCGCCCGCGGCCAGGGGCGACGACAGGGCGTCGTTCGTCAGGCTGTCGCTGGCCGTGGTGTGCCGCTCGATCGTCTTCGTCGGACTGAGCACCTTCATCTCGCTGTACGCCGAGGAGCGCCTGGGCGGCGGTACGGCGGCGGGCACCGCGGCGCTGTTCGTGCTCTACCTCGGCGGCGCGGTGGGCTCCTTGCTCGGCGGCGCGCTGGCCGACCGCTGGGGCCGGGTGACGGCCGCCCGCCGGTCGTACCTGGTCTCGGTCGCGGCGGTCGCGGGCGTGGTGTTCGTACCGGGCCCCGCCCTGTACCTGTTCGTGGCGCTGACCTCGGCCGGTCTGTATGTACCGTTCTCGCTCCAGGTGACGCTCGGCCAGGACTACCTTCCCTCGCGGGTGGGCACCGCCGGCGGGATCACCCTCGGCCTGACGGTCAGCATCGGCGGTCTGGCCGGCCCTCTCATCGGCCACCTCGCCGAAGCGTCCTCCCTGCGGACGGCGCTGGCACCCCTGATCCTCATGCCGGCGCTGAGCTGGCTCCTGTTCCGCACCCTGCCCGAGCCCGACTCCCCGTCGCCCGGCCCGACTTCAGCCGACCGTGGCCGAAATCCCCTCGGGTTCCGGAGCGGCCCCATGCGATGATCACGAAGTCACACCGGCTCAGGACCCCCGCGGACGGAAGGACCACATCATGGCGGCCGAGGCGGCTCGGGTCACGGCCGACCCGGACCACGCACGCATCCCCGACACCCTCGCCGGGGGCACGGTCATCCTGCTCAACGGCACGTCCAGCTCAGGCAAGTCCAGCATCGCCCGGGCGCTCCTCGACCTGCTCGACGGCACGTGGTTCCACCTGCCCGTCGACGCGTTCCACTCCATGCGCTGCGACACTCCCATCGCCGACGAGGACCTCCAGGCCGAGATCGACCGCACCGCCAAGGGCTTCCACCGCGCCGTCGCCGGGATGGCCGCGGGCGGCAACAACGTGGTCGTGGACCATCCGCTCTCCCGCCGCTGGCGGCTGCTCGACCTCCTCGACCTGCTCGTGCCCGAGGACACCGTCCTGATCGGGGTGCGCTGCCCGCTGCCCGAGCTGGAACGCCGCGAGCGCGAGCGGGGCGACCGGCAGCCGGGGCTGGCCGCCATGCAGTACGGCCAAGTGCATTCGCACGCAGTCCACGACCTCGACGTGGACACCAGCCGGCTCTCCCCGCAGGAATGCGCCCTGCGCATCCGCGACTTCCTGCCGGACCGGCCCCGGCCCACCGCCTTCGAACAGCTTCGTACGACCCTGCGGAATCCGGCCCGACGCATCGGTTAGCCTCGGCTGGACACGTCTGGACAGGCAGGGACAGGTTGGTCGGCGATGACGCATCCGCAGGACTCCCTCGACAGCAGATCCACCGGCCGGCAGATCCAGTTGGAGACGCACGGACTCGACGTGATAGGCGACGCGGAGCGCAAGGGCACCCCGCGCACGCTGTTCTGGCCCTGGTTCGGTGCGAACGTCTCGGTCCTCGGCCTCAGTTACGGCGCCTTCGCCCTCGGCTTCGGCATTTCCTTCGGGCAGGCCCTGGCCGCCGGCGTGCTGGGCATCGTCGTCTCCTTCCTGCTCTGCGGCTTCGTCGCGGTCGCAGGCAAACGCGGTTCGGCGCCCACGATGGTGCTCAGCCGGGCCGCCTACGGCGTGCGCGGCAACCGGCTGCCGTCCGTGATCTCCTGGATGCTCACCGTCGGCTGGGAGACCGTCCTCACCGCCCTCGCCACCATGGCCACCGCCACCGTCTTCAGCCGGCTCGGCCGGGGCGGCGGCACGGAGACCGAGGTGGTCGCGCTCGTCGTGGTGGCCGCGCTGACCGTGGGCGGCGGGGTCATGGGCTTCGACCTGATCATGCGTCTGCAGACCTGGATCACCGTGATCACGGGCGTGCTCACCATCGGCTACGTCGGCCTGGTCGCCGACCACATCCACTGGAGCAAGGTCAGTGCGATCCCGGCAGGCTCCGCCCAGCAGTTCATCGGCGCGCTGGTGTTCATGATGACGGGATTCGGGCTCGGCTGGGTCAACGCCGCAGCCGACTACTCCCGCTACCTGCCCCGCAGTTCGGCCGGCCGGGGTGTCATCGGCTGGACCACCTTCGGCGCCTCCGCCGCCCCGCTGCTGCTCCTGGTCTTCGGCCTCCTGCTGGCTGGTTCCTCCGAGACGCTGAGCAAGGCGATCGCGGCCGACCCGATCGGCGCGCTGACCACGATCCTGCCGACCTGGTTCCTGGTGCCGTTCGCGGTGGTCGCCGTCCTCGGCCTGGTGGGCGGCGCCGTCCTCGACATCTACTCCTCCGGCCTGGCCCTGCTCTCCGCGGGCGTGCGCGTGCCCCGCCATCTGGCCGCCCTCTTCGACGGCATCCTGATGATCGCGGGCTCCGTCTACATCGTCTTCTTCGCCGACAGCTTCCTCGCCCAGTTCATGGGCTTCCTGACCACGCTCGGCGTGCCCGTCGCCGCCTGGTGCGGCGTCATGCTCGCCGACCTCGCGCTGCGCCGCCGTGACTACGACGAGGACGACCTGTACCGCCCGCACGGCCGCTACGGCGACGTACCCCTGCTGCCGCTGCTGCTCACGCTCGGCGCCACCGCCGTCGGCTGGGGCCTGGTCACCAACACCTCCGCGAGCTGGCTGACCTGGCAGGGCTACCTCCTGGAGCCGCTCGGGCTCGGCGGGAGGACCGGCGCCTGGGCGTACGCCAACCTCGGCGTCCTGGCCGCCCTCGCGCTCGCCTTCCTCGGCACCCTGCTGCTGGGCCGGGGCCGGGTGCGTGAGCAGGAGGCCGAGGCGCCGAGCCCGTCGCCGGGCGAGGGGGTGTACAGCGCATGACCTCCGCCCCCGGTCTGCTGGCAGTCATCGACATGCAGCGCGTCTTCGCCGACCCTGCAAGCCCCTGGGCCACTCCCCGTTTCGCCGACGCGGCCGCGGGCGTACGACGCCTGCTGCCGGCCTTCGGCGACCGTGTCGCCTTCACCCGATTCCTGGCCCCCGGGCAGCCGACCGGAGCCTGGCGCGCCTACTACGCCCGCTGGCCGTTCGCCCTCCAGCCGCCGGACGCCGAACTGTGGGAACTGGTGGACGAGTTCGCCGGTCACACCGGCCATGTCGTGGACGCCACCACCTTCGGCAAGTGGACCCCGGAACTCGCCGAGCGGGTCGGCCCGGAGGGCCGGCTGGTGCTGGCAGGCGTCAGCACCGACTGCTGCGTGCTGTCCACGGCCCTGGCCGCCGTCGACGCGGGCACGGAGGTCCTGGTGGTGGCGGACGCCTGCGCGGGCGTGGACGACGACTCCCACGCCAGGACCCTGCAGGTGCTGGACCTCTACCGGCCGCTCATCCGGGTCACCACCGTCGACGACCTGCTCGCCGGGGCCCGCCCCTGACCGGCGTCCCGCTCAAGCACCGGCGGATCAGCCGGATCCCCGCCCGCGAGATCCGCGCCCGCCGCCCGCCGCCCGCCGCCCGCCGGACGACCGGCTCGGCCGGGCCTGCGCGTCGGCCCGGGAGGGAGAGCTGCAGCCGCGGGCACCGGGGGACCGGCTTCTCGACACGCGGAGCGCCGGCCGGGCGGCCGACGGCTCCTTCGTCGCACACGTCGCCGGCCTGCTCGACCCCGACCACTTCCGGCCGGCCCTCGCCTTCGGCCGACCTGCCACGACGGACACCCGCCCTCCGCGCAATCCTCACGCATGCCCCGGGCCGCACGGGGTACGCGAGCGGAGCACGCCCGGGCGCCGGCCCGTGCGTGGCCGTACACCGCCGCTATCTGGGGATCTGCCATGGAAACACCCGCACACGACGCCCTTCCGACGCCGGCCCAGCAGGCGCTGGACGCGCTGGCCGCGAACGCCGAGGACCAAGCCGCCCTGGACACCCTCGCCCACAGCGAAGTGCTCGTCCCCGTGCCGGACGACGCGGTGGACAGCGACGGAAACGGCTCGACGATCGCCCTGCCCATACTGGAACAGGCCGGGGGCGATCCCGTCGTCCCCGTGTTCACCTCGGAGGGAGCGATGACTGATCTGCTTCCCTTCGTCTCCCGCTACCACCTGATCTCCCTCGGCACCCTCGCCGCCCACTGGCCCGACGACGACCTCTCCCTGGCCATAGACGGCAACTCGACCCACGGCCTGACCCTCACCTCGCACGGAGTACGGACACTTCTGGCACGGTGAAGCGCAAGCCGACGTAAGGGGCGCGGGGCCGTGCCGATGTGCGGCTCGGCCGCGCCGGCGCGACGGACCACGACGCACCGCACTCGCGCACGCACCGTGGGCCCACCTCCTCAGGGGCCAAAATGACGGCATGCAATGGATCTCCGGAGCTGCCGGCGGACTGGTCCTGGTGCTGGTCCTGACCAGCATCGTCCGCACGCTCGTAGTCCCCCGAGGCCTCTACTCCACGCTGGTGTTCCGCCTGTGGTGGCTGCTGCGCAGGCTCCTCGGGCTCACCGCCGCGCGCGGCGGCTACCAGGCCATCGACCGTGCCCAGACGTGGCTCGCCCCGCTGATGCTGATCGGCATGCTCGTCACCTGGCTCGGCGGGGCCCTGCTCGGCTACGGCCTCCTGCTGTACGCGGCGTCCCCGCTGTCCTGGGCGACCGCCTTCCGCGAGGCGGGATCCAGCCTGTTCACGCTCGGCTTCGCGAGCGGCGCCCGGCTGAAACTGTCCGTGCTCGACTTCATGGCCGCGGCCACCGGACCCGTCCTGATCGCCCTCCAGATCGCCTACCTGCCCACCCTGTACGCCGCCTACAACCGTCGTGAGCTGGAGGTCACCCTGCTCCAGGCACGGGCCGGCGAGCCCGCCTGGGGCCCGGAGATCCTCGCCCGGCAGTGGCTGGTCGACACCGAGACCGCGCTGCCCGAGCTGTACCGGGCCTGGGAGCGCCTCGCCTCGGACATGGGCGAGAGCCACTCCACGTACCCGACCCTGCTGACCTTCCGCTCCCCGCGCCCGCACCGCAGCTGGCTGGTCGGGCTCATCGCCGTCATGGACGCGGCCGCCCTGCAGCTCGCGCTCGATCCGAGGCTCGCCCCGCCGGAGGCCCGTCTGGTGCTGCGCGCCGGCTTCACCGCCCTGCGCGACATCGCCCGTGTGGTGCGTATCGGCTTCGACCCCGACCCTTCGCCGGGCAGCCCGATCCAGCTGACCTTCGAGGAGTTCGCCGAGGCGGTGGCCATGCTGGGCGCAGCCGGTTTCCGTGCGGAACGCAGCCCGAAGGATGCCTGGCCGCACTTCCAGGGCTGGCGGGTCAACTACGAGGCGGTCGCGTACGAGCTGTGCCGCCGCTGCGACGCGGTGCCCGGCCTGTGGACCGGCCCCCGCGACTTCCCGGGCGGGCCCATCCCGCCGCAGCGCCCCATGGACCGCCGGCCCGGTGCAGGACGGCCGGAACTGCCCCCCGTCTCCGAGTAGTCACCCCGCCCTCCGGCGGGAAGATCCCACCGGAAGGTCCGCCGCATGCGAAGGAGCCGATCGTCGTGAGGGTCGTCCTGCTGGGCACCGCCGCCGGAGGCGGCTTCCCGCAGTGGAACTGCGCCTGCGCGCTGTGCGAGGCCGCCCGGGACGGGAAACTGCCCTCCCGGAGCCAGGAGTGCGCCGCCGTCACCGGCAACGGCCGGGACTGGTGGCTGCTCAACGCGTCGCCCGATCTGCGCACCCAGCTCACCGCCGCCCCAGCCCTGCGGCCCGGCCCCGGCCCCCGCGACACCCCGCTGCGCGGGGTACTGCTCACCGACGCGGAGGCGGACCACGTCACCGGTCTGGCCGAGCTGCGCGGAGCTGCGGGCCTGAAGGTCTACGCGGCCCCGCCGGTCCGCGCCGTCCTCACACCCGCCCGCGCCGCCCTGGACCGCTACGCCGCCTGGGAGTGGGCCGACAGCCTGGCCGACGGCGGCTTCGTGCTGTCCGGCGGACTGGTCGTCACGGCCCATGCGGTGGGCACCAAGATCCCGAAGTACGTACCGGCACAGGCGCCCGGGACCGGCGGCCCGTGGGTGACGGCGTACCGCGTCGAGGACCTGGCCAGCGGGGGAGTGCTGGTGTACGCGCCCTGCGTCGGCGCCTGGAGCCCCGTGCTGGACGAGCTGTGCGCGTCGGCCGACTGCGTGCTGCTGGACGGCACATTCTTCGCGGCCGACGAGATGGGCGGCGCGGTGCGGACCGGTGCCGGGCAGGCGGCCATGGGACACCTGCCGGTCACGGGCCCGGACGGCTCACTGGAGGCCCTGGCCCGCCATCCGGGCGCACGCCGGATCTACACCCACCTCAACAACACCAACCCGCTGCTGGACCCCGCCTCGCGGGCACGC
Organism: Streptomyces sp. NPDC044064; assembly: GCF_056434245.1. Taxonomy (NCBI): domain Bacteria; kingdom Bacillati; phylum Actinomycetota; class Actinomycetes; order Kitasatosporales; family Streptomycetaceae; genus Streptomyces; species Streptomyces sp. NPDC044064. The sequence goes on along the minus strand of NZ_JBWKFN010000011.1, from coordinate 262,453 downwards.
GCGCGCGTGGCCGAACACGGGGTGGAGGTCCTCCCGGACGGGGCGGAGCTGACGCTCTAGCCGGCCCGCTCGGTCAGCATCCGCTCCAGCACGGCCCGCTGGAGCGGCAGTACCTCGGCGTACAGGGCGCGGCCCTTGTCCGTGAGCGCGACCCACACCCCGCGCCGGTCCTCCGCGCACACCGAGCGTTCCACCAGGCCTTCCTTCGCCAGACGGCCGATCAGCCGGGACAGCGCGCTCTGGCTGAGATGGACCCGTCCGACCAGGTTCTGCACCCGGCACTGGTCGCCCTCCCCGGGCGCCGCGGTGGCGAGGATGTCCAGCACCTCGAAGTCGCTCGCGCCCAGCCCGTGCGGGTGCAGGGCACGGTCGATCTCGCACATGGTGTGCGCGTGGAGGGTGAGGATGTCCCGCCACCGCTCCTCGAGCCGGGTGTCGGCCGTCGTGACTGCCATACCCGCACCGTAGCACCGATCCGGCCAGTTGTTGAGTGTGCAACTAGTGCGGGCGCAAGCACCGGTACGGGCCTCAGGCGGACGGGTCCTGGAGCAGCCCCACCAGGTTGCCGTCGGGGTCCTTCACCGAGGCGATCAGCCTGCCGTTGCCGACGTCCCGGACGTCCTGGAGCAGTTCCGCGCCCGCCTCCAGCAGCGCGGCGAGCCGCTCCCGCAGATCGGTGACATGCCAGAACGGCACCGGCCCGGTCAGCCCCTGCGCGTGCCCGCTCGGGTCGAGGCCGACATCCTGTCCGGCGGCCTTGAAACCGACGTAGTAGGGCTCGTCGACGTACGGCTCGACGCCCAGCAGGGCGGTGAACAGGGCCTTGGACCGGTCCTTGTCCTTGACGGGGTAGATGATCGTCTGCAGGCCGGCGGTCATGGAACTCACTCCTTCGAGGTGCGTGGCCCGACGGGTTTCCGTCGGTGCTCTCACGCTAGGGCGGGGGAGCACCGCGCCGCTTCTCCGATCCTGACCGGTTGCGGCGGCGGGCTCCCCGGGGCCGGCGTGGTCACTCGCTGCGCAGCACCGCCGCGACGGTCAGCCGGGCCGCCCGCCGGGCCGGGACGAACGCGCCCAGGACCGCGATCACGAGCCCCGCCAGAGCCAGCACGGCCAGCGTCGGGGCGTGCCAGACGTCCGTCAGGTACGGCGGGAGGGTGATGTCGATCGCCGCCGCCATCCGCGGCACCACCAGCTCGTAGCCGACGATCCCCAGCGGGATCCCGAGCAGGGAGCCCACCGCGCCGAGCACCGCCATGGACGTCACCGTCATCACCGTGACCTGGCGCGGGGTCATGCCGATCGACTTGAGCATGCCGAGGTCGCGGCGCCGGTCGTGGGTGTTGAGGACCGCCGTGTTGAACACGCCCAGAGCGGAGACCAGGGCGAGCATCAGGGTGAGCGCGGTCGCGGAGCCGACGATGGTGCGCGTGACGTTGTTCGGACCGCTCAGCTGGAGGGACAGACCCGGGTCGGCCGCCCGCACCGCGCGCGCGTACGCCTGCTGGTCGGCGCCCTCGCGGAGTCTGACGTGGTAGGCGATGGGCTTGGCGTCCGGGATCAGGGCCGTGACCGTCGGCCAGGCGCCGACGACCAGCCGGTCGTTGTCCAGCATGGTCTCGCCGACGATGGTCAGCCGCTCCTCGCGGCCGCCCTTGCGCAGCCGCAGACGATCGCCGACGTGTGTGCCGGTCCGGTGCAGGAACGCCGTGCCGGCCACGACCTCCCCGGTGCGGTGCGTCCAGCGGCCCCGGACCAGGACGCTGTCCAGGGGCACGTCCCCGCGCCGGCCCTCGAACATGACCACCTGGGTGGTGCCGACGAGGAGCGCTTCGTCGTCCGACCGCGCCGTGACCCGGGCCGCTCCCGGCAACGTCTCCAGCATCGCCTGGAGCTGCCGGTCGCTGTGCACCGGCCGCACCTCCTTGCCGTGCCGGAGGTTGCCGACGTACACGGTGACGTCGAACGCGTGCCGTGCCGCACCCCCGAAGCCGGTCAGCGTCGTCGCCAGACCGGTCGCGAACGTCACCGTCGTCACGCCGAGGGCCACGGCGGCCAGCGTGAGCGCGCTGCGCGCCGGACGGGCGAACGGCAGCCCCACACCGAGGCTCACCGACCGGGGCAACCGGGCACCCGCCAGACGTCTCTGGAGGCCGAGCGCCCGTCCGGCACGCGGCGCACTGCCCGCACTGATCGCCCGCGCCGCCGACATCCGGCGCGCCCGCATCGAGGGCCCCAGCGCGGCCAGCACGCACACGAGCGGCATGCCGATCAGGGCGAGCGCGTTCACCCATGGCGCGATACCGACGCTGTCGTGCAGCACCCCCGCGTTCGGCCCGGTGAACACGAACCGGAAGAAGGGGTGCGCCAGCAGGTTGCCCGCGAGTGTGCCGAGCGCACAGCCGAGGACGGACGGTACGGAGATCATCACGAGGTAGACGCCCAGCACCTGCCCCGGCGAGAACCCCAGCGCCTTGAGGATGCCGATGTGCCGGAACCCGGAGACCACCGCCCCGCCGACCACGTTGGCGACGATCAGCACGGCCACCAGGATGCCCAGGACACCGAAGGCCATCAGGTACGGCGCGTAGGCGCGTGCGACGCTGCCGATCCGGTGCTTCAGCGCCAGATACGTCTCCGATCCGGCGAGCGCGCCCTTCGGCAGGTCCTCGGTCACCTGGGTCATGCCCGCGCGCAACGCACGCTCCGACGACGCGTCCCGGAACCGGAACAGCATCTGGGTGCCCGTCGGGTGCAGGGCCGCGATCTGGTCCGGGGCGACCCAGGCGTCCGCGGTGTGGCTCAGGTCGAAGCCGAACCCGACGATCGTCAGCGTGAGCCCCGACGGCACGCGGACCTTCTTGCCCAAGTCGTCGGCGGTCCAGTCGGACTGCCGGTTCAGGACGATCTCCCCGGGCCGGGTGGGCCACCGGCCCGCCCACACGTTCACCCGGTCCACCGGACCGCCGGGACCGGAACGCCCCACCACCGTGACCTCGCCACCGAGACCGAAGTTGCCGGCATCGCGCGGAAGGTCCAACGAGGCCTGCCGGAACGGTCCGGCCGCCGCCTCGACCGCGGGCCGCCGGGCCGCGTGGGCCAGTTGCGCGTCCGACACCCCGGCGGGGTCGAACGCGGCGATGACGTGCGGCCCGTGCTGCTTCCCGAAAGCGTGGTCGAAGGGCGCGGACGCCGCGTCGACCAGGCCCAGCGCGACCACGAGCGACCCCGTCGACACGAGCGTGACCAGCCAGATGACCAGAGTCTGAAGTCTCCGCCGGCGTACGGCCGCCCGTGCGGCCTTCCACACCGCCCTCATGCGGACGGCTCCAGGGTGTGCTCGCCGGTCACCCGGCCGTCCGCGACCTCCACCAGCCGGCTCGCGCAGCGCCGCGCGAGATGCCGGTCGTGCGTCACGATGATCAGGGTCTGGCCTATCTGGTTCAGGTCCAGCAGCAGGTCCATCACCTGCTCCCCGGCCCTGCTGTCCAGCGCGCCGGTCGGCTCGTCGGCCAGCAGCAGCGCGGGCCGGTTCATCAACGCCCTTGCCACGGCGACCCGTTGCCGCTCACCTCCGCTGAGCACCGCCGGGTAGGCGTTGCGCCGGTCGGCGATGCCCAGTTCCCCGAACAGCTCCAGGGCCCGCCGCCGTGCCTGCCGGGCCGGTGTCCCGGTCAACTGGCCGGCCAGCGCCACGTTGTCGAGGGCCGACAGGTCGTCGATGAGGTTGAAGAACTGGAAGATCATGCCGATCCGGCGCCGCCGGTACAGCGCGAGCCCCTTCTCGCTCAACTCCCCGACGTTCTCGCCGTGTACGACGACGGTGCCGGACGACGGCCGGTCGAGACCGGCGATCATGTTGAGCAGCGTGGACTTGCCGCATCCCGAGGGCCCCATCACCGCGACCGCCTCCCCGGCCCGGATCTCCAGCGAGACCCCGCCGAGGGCGACCGTCTCGCCGTACTCCTTGTGCACCCCGTCGAGCCGTACGACGGTGTCTCCCGTTCTCACCTCAGTGACCATGGACAGGACGCTAGAGGGCCGACGGGGACCGGGACATCCCTCCGTGGATGGCACCCGGCGGCGGGACTCATCCCAGGGATGCACGGCCCTGAATCCACAGGTCGATGCGGATGTCGGTGCCGTCTGGGAGAGTTGAGCCATGGGGGAGGACGACGTGCTGGCGGCGGCGCTCGCGGTGGCGTGCGCGGCCGTCCTGGTGCTGACGGCCGCGCTGGTGCGCACCCGGCGCCGGTGGCGGACCGCGGTCGGGGAGCGGGGGTGGCTGCTGGAGCGGGAGCGGGAGAGCGCCGCCGAGACCGCGATCGCGGCCGAACGCGACCGGATCGCACGTGAGTTGCACGACATCGTCAGCCACAATGTCAGCCTCATGGTCGTCCAGGCGAGCGCCGCCCGCGAGGTGCTCGGCACCATGCCCGACGAGGCCGCGACCGCCCTGCGCGCCGTCGAGGACGCCGGGCGGGGCGCGATGACCGACCTCAGACACCTGCTGGGGCTGCTGGCCCCCGCACAGAACGGCGAGGACACCGACCTGGGCCCGGCCCGCGCCGACGACCCCGGCACGCCCCTCGCCCCGCAGCCCGGCCTCGACCGGCTCGGGCACCTGGTGGACCGGATATCGTTCGCCGGCCTCCCCGTCGAGGTCCGCATCTCGGGCGAGCAGCGCCCACTGCCCCAGGGAGTCGACGTGACTGCCTACCGCATCATCCAGGAGGCCCTGACCAATGCGCTCCGGCACGGCGACGGCGGCAAGGCGGAGGTGTCCGTGCGCTACGCAGACCACGCCCTGCGCGTCGAGGTGCTCAACACCGGCCCCAGCGTGCTGACCGGCACCGCACCGGCCGCGCCGAAGCCGCACGGCGCGGGCACCGGGCGTGGTCTGCTCGGACTGCGCGAGCGGGTCGCCGTCTACGGCGGGGACCTGGACGCCCGGCGCAGACTCGGCGGTGGCTACCGCGTCCGCGCCCGCATACCCCTGGACCGCCCGTGACGGGGCAGGCGCCCGGGGGCGCGCCCCGCGTCCTGATCGCCGACGACCAGACGCTCATCCGGACCGGCTTCCGGCTGATCCTCACCGCTCGGGGCATCGATGTGGTCGGCGAGGCCGCCGACGGCATCGAGGCGGTCGCCGCCGCCCGTGAACTCTCCCCGGACGTCGTGCTCATGGACATCCGGATGCCGGCCATGGACGGCCTGGAGGCCACCCGGCGCATCCTGGAGCAGACCCCGGACTGCCGGGTGCTGATGCTGACCACCTTCGACCTGGACCGGTACGTGTACACGGCGCTGTCGCTCGGGGCCAGCGGCTTCCTGCTGAAGGACGTCACGCCGGAGCACCTGGCGGCGGCCGTGCGACTGGTCGGTACCGGCGACGCCCTGCTGGCGCCGCAGATCACCCGGCGCCTGGTGGAGCGGTACGCGGCCGAGGCCGAGCGGACGGCCGAGACCGTCCCCGCCGACCTGGCCGCTCTCACCCCCCGCGAGCGGGAGGTGCTGACCCTGATGGGACGCGGCCTGTCCAACACCGAACTGGCCGCCGAGCTGACCCTCAGCGAGGCCACGGTCAAGTCCCACGTGGCCCGGATCTTCGCCAAGCTGGGGCTGCGCGACCGCGCCCAGGCGGTCGTCCTCGCCTATGAGACGGGACTGGTCAGACCGGGCCGGCGGTGACCCGCCCGGGCGTCCTCGGGTCGACTCGCGGCGCACCGGTTCCGTCGGGAGGATCACCGCGGCCGGATTCTCGCCGCGGATCTGGGCGAGCAGCACCCGCACCATCGCGGAGCTGATCCGGTCCCACGGCCGGCGGATGGTGGTCAGCGCCGGAGTGACCGCGGTCGCCGCGGGGGAGTCGTCGAAACCGCCCACGGCGATGTCCTGAGGCACCTGCCGGCCCGCCCGCTGCAGCACCGCCAGTACGCCCTGGGCCATCAGGTCGGAGGCCAGGAACACGGCGTCCAGGTCCGGGGCCTGCGCCGGCAGCCGCTCCGCGCCCGCCTCACCGCCGGCCCGGCTGTAGTCGCCGGAGACGACCAGCCGCTCGTCCACCTCGACGCCCGCCTCTGCCGCACCATGTCGCGGGCGCCGTCGCGGTCGTCGGCGGCCGCGTAACCGACCTTCGAGCCGAGGCCGATCGGCCTGTCGTACTACGGCTACCGGCACGGCCCGCTCTCCGACTTCCAGACCACTTTGGACGACGCGGCCTCCCGGTACGGCAAGCCGGTGTTCGTCGCCGAGGCGGCCTACCCCTTCCGGCTGGACAGCGACGACTCGCTGGTCAACCGGATCGACACCACCGGCGGGCTGGCCTCGGGCCACCCCGCGAGCGTGGCCGGCCGGACCAGGTGGATGAACGACGTGGCGGGCATCGTGGAGGCCGTCCCGAACGGCCGCGGCCTCGGCGTCTTCCACTGGGAGGCGACCTGGACCGCGGTCACCGGCAACGGCTGGGACCCGGCCGACGCCGGCTCCGGGGCCGGGCCCCTCCGCGCTTTTGTGAACGGGACCGATGGGAACGGCAGTTCGACACCGGACAAGGGCTCCGGAGTCCCGTACGGGACGGCTTCGGCTGCGCGACAGTGGGAACACGGCGCACGAGGAGGCCGCGAACGGAGGCGCGAGGGATGTTGAGGAACCCCACGGGCGGCATACGGCAGGACATCCTGGACTGGCTCAAGGACCCGGCCGCCCACTTCCCGTCGGGACGCCACCACGGCGACCTCGCCGAGACCGGAGTCACCGCGCGGGCGGTGGCCGCCAAGCTGGGCGTCTCCCGCCGGACAGCAGCCGCCCACCTCGACCTCCTCAGCCGCATCGGACTGCTCCGCACCCGCCGGATCCGCTGCCGCACGCACTACCGGCGCGACGAGATCCGCATCGCCGAGGTGGCCAGGTTGTTCGAGAAGGGCTGGTGAACCGGGAGAGGACGTCGGCGGCGATTTCGCCGACATCGCCCGGGACGCGTCGGACGCTGGGACGATGGAACACCGTCGACCTCGAAGGACAGGCGCACATGACCCCTCCCACTCCTCTGGTCGTCCACCGGTACGTCGCCGTCGGCGGCGAGGGCCCCGAGGACGTCGTCGCCGACTCCCGTGGCCGGGTGCTCACCGGCGTGGCGGACGGCCGGATCCTGCGGATCGACGGCATCGCGGACCCCTCGGCCACCCGCGTCGAGATGCTCGCCGACACCGGCGGGCGGCCGCTGGGCCTCGAACTCCTGCCGGACGGCGCCCTCCTGGTGTGCGACGCCGACCGCGGACTGCTGCGCGTGGGTCCGGACGACGGCGGCGTCCAGGTGCTCGCCGAGGCGGTCGCGGGGGAGCGGCTGCGGTTCTGCAGCAATGCCGTCGCCCTGTCCGACGGCAGCGTGTACTTCACCGTCTCCAGCCGTCGCTATCCGCTGGAGCAGTGGATCGGGGACGTGGTCGAACACACCGGCACCGGACGCCTGTTGCGCCTCGCATCGGGCAGCGACCGGCCCGAAGTGCTGCTGGACGGACTCCAGTTCGCCAACGGCCTCGTAGCCGCCGCCGACGAGTCCTTCCTGGTCGTCGCCGAGACCAGCGCGTACCGGCTGACCCGCTACTGGCTGACCGGGCCCAGGGCCGGGCGACGCGAACCGTTCGCCGACGACCTGCCCGGCATGCCCGACAACCTCTGGCGCGCGGGCAAGGACGGCCCGATCCGGGTGGCCCTGGCCGGCCCGCGCGTACCCCCGCTCGACCTGCTCCACCGCGGCCCCGCGGCCCTGCGCCGCGTCGCCGCCCGCGTCGCCGTCCGCGCGCCCTACCGGCCCGCCGGAACCCTCGGCGTCCTCACCGTCGACGACGACGGCCGCGTCCTGCAGCACCTCACCCGTCGGCGCTCCGGCTACCGCATGGCCACCAGCGTCTGCGAGGCCTCCGGTCACCTGGTGCTGGGCAGTGTGTGGGAGCGGGGCATCGCGGTGTGCGCCCTGCCCGAGCCCGCACGCTGAGCCACTTCCAGGTGCTCGGGGGCCGCCCGCCGCGGCCGCGTGTGCGGCCGGGGCACCTCTGGCGTTACCCTGGTCCGCGGCCGCGATCATCCTGCGCGGCGCGGCGGTGGGGCCCGCCGTATCCGAACCGCGGTGCAGGCGCCGCCAACGGTCCCTACTTGCGACGGCATGGCGCCCGTATGCCCCGGGCCCCGGCGAGTAGGAGAAGTACGAGCATGACAGCCCCGAAGGCCGAGAGTCTCCAGGCCCGCCCCGCGCCCGCGCGGCGGTCGCAGTGGCGTACCCAGGCCCCCGTCGTCGCCGTGGTCGCCGTGGGCGGTGCCCTCGGTGCGACGGCCCGCTACGGGCTGACCCTGGCCTGGCCCACGCCCGTGGGCGCATTCCCCTGGGCGACGTTCTGGACCAATGTCGTCGGCTGCGCCGTGATCGGTGTGTTCATGGTGCTGATCACCGACGTGTGGGCCGCCCACCGTCTCGTACGCCCCTTCTTCGGCACCGGCGTGCTCGGCGGCTTCACCACCTTCTCCACCTACGCCGTCGACATCCGCAGGCTGGTCGACTCCGGCCACCCCCGCACGGGGCTGGCCTACCTCGCCGCGACCCTGTTCGCGGCCCTCGCGGCGGTGTGGCTGGCCTCGGTCGCCGCCCGCCCGGTGCTCACCCGGAGGCAGCGATGACCTCACTCACCGGCCGGGCCGTGCGGCTGACCGTCTACGTCGGCGAGGACGACACCTGGCACCACAAGCCCCTCTACTCCGAGATCGTGCACCGTGCCCACGCCGCCGGGCTGGCCGGGGCCAGCGTCTTCCGCGGGATCGAGGGATTCGGCGCCTCCTCCCGCATCCACACCACCCGGCTGCTGTCGCTGAGCGAGGACCTGCCCGTGGCGATCGTCGTGGTGGACACCGAGGAGCGGGTCCGGGCCTTCCTGCCGCAGCTGGACGAGCTGGTCGGCGAAGGCCTCGTGACGGTGGAGGAGTGCGAGGTCATCCGGTACGCGGGGCGTACGCCCGGCCCGGACGGGACGGAACCGAAGGGTAAAAAGTCGTTGTGAACTGGCTGCTGGTCGTCCTGGGGGCCGTGGTCGGTGCACCCCTGCGCTATCTCACCGACCGGGCCGTCCAGGCGAGGCACGACTCGCTCTTCCCCTGGGGCACCTTTGTGGTGAATGTCACCGGATGCCTGATTCTGGGGCTGCTCACCGGCGCCGTGTCCGCCGGAGCCGCAGGTCCGCACCTGCAGCTGCTGATCGGCACCGGATTGTGCGGGGCGCTGACGACGTACTCGACCTTCTCCTACGAGACCCTGCGGCTGACCGAGGCGGGTGCGGGGCTCTACGCTGCCGCCAACGCCGTCGCCAGTGTGGTGGCGGGGCTCGCGGCGGCCTTCGCGGGTGTGTCCCTTGCCGGGGCCCTGTGGGGCTAGGCGCTTGGCCTACTGCCGGGCATAGTTAGTACTGTCTACAGCACTGTCGACCAATCTTCCTCAGAACTGGATCCGCATGAGCGCCATCTCCGTCGGTCAGGCCGTCGTCCTCGGAGTCGTCGAGGGGGTGACCGAGTTCCTCCCCGTGTCCTCCACCGGCCACCTCAAGATCGCGGAGGGACTCATGAACATCCCGGTCGACGACAAGTCCGTCGTCGGGTTCTCCGCCGTCATCCAGGTCGGCGCCATCGCCGCCGTGCTCGTGTACTTCTTCAAGGACATCAAGCGGATCGTCTCCGCCTGGTTCCGCGGTCTGACCAAGCCCGAGGAGCGTTACCACCACGACTACAAGTTCGCCTGGTGGGTGATCGCCGCGACCGTTCCGATCGTCGTGGTGGGCCTCGCTGCCAAGCCGCTGATCGACGGCCCGCTCGCCTCGCTCTGGGTGGTCGCCGGTTCCCTGATCGTCGGCTCCGCCGTGATGTGGGTGGCGGACCAGATGGGCCGCCACAAGCGCGGTGAGGACGACACCTCCTTCAAGGATGCGATGCTGGTCGGCTGCTCCCAGATCCTCGCCCTGCTCTTCCCCGGCTTCTCCCGCTCCGGCGCCACCATGTCCACCGCGCTCATCCTCGACCTGGACCGTGTCGCCGCCACCCGCCTCTCCTTCTTCCTCGGCATCCCGGCCCTGACCGGCGCCGGCATCTACGAGCTGAAGGACGCCCTCGGTGCGGGCGTCGGCGCCGCCCCGCTGGCCGTCGGCACGATCGTGTCCTTCGTGGTCGCCTACGCCTCCATCGCCTGGCTGCTGAAGTTCGTCGCCAAGCACTCGTTCAACGCCTTCGTGATCTACCGGCTCGTGATCGGCGCCGCCCTCCTCGGCCTGCTCGCCAACGGCACCCTCAGCAGCTGAGCGACCCTCGAACCGCCCACGGGGCGCGGATGCCTGCATTCAGGCGCCGCGCCCCGTGAATGTTTTCTTACGCGACGCCTTGACAGTTCCCGCCTGCAACCCGCAGGATCGCTCCCGTGAACCTGTCAGACAGCCAGACAGGTGGCCCGGCACCCCGGCGTGTGAGCGCCATGGAAGCCGTTCTCGGCCACCTCCGCGGTGCCATCGAACGCGGCGAGTACGGCATCGGCGACAAGCTCCCCTCCGAGGCCGAGCTGTGCCGCACCCTCGAGGTGTCCCGGCCCGTGCTCCGCGAGGCGCTGCGCGCCCTGCAGACGATGGGCCTGACGGTCTCCCGGACCGGCAAGGGCACCTTCGTCGTCGCGAACGCCGTCGAGGACCCCACCTTCGGTGACTACGCGGCCAGCGACCTGCTCGAGGTGCGCCGCCACATCGAGATCCCGGTCGCCGGGTACGCGGCGCTGCGCCGCACCCCCGAGAACCTGGACCACATGGCCCACCTGCTCGACCGCATGGAGCGGGAGACGGACACCACCGCGTGGGTCGCGATGGACAGCCTCTTCCACCTCGCCGTGGCCGAGGCCGCCCAGAACCCGGTCTTCCGCCGGGTCATCGAGGAGATCCGTGACGCGCTGGCGCGTCAGTCGGCCTTCCTCAACGAGCTGGGCGGGCGCCGCGAGCAGTCCAATCGCGAGCACCGGGCGATCGTCGAGGCGCTGATCGACGGTTCCGAGCACGACGCCGTCGAGGCCATGAGTCATCACCTCGACCGCGTCGAGACGACCCTCACCCACATCGTGCGCCCCGGGCGCACGGACCTCCCCACGGAAGGCGGACCCGAGGCGTGAGCGAGCAGCACCTCAAAGGCGAGACGCGCCCCTCGTCAGGCCATGTCGCCGACCACGTCGACGCCGGAGACGCGGGCTACAGCAAGAGCCTGAAGCACCGGCACGTCAACATGATCGCGATCGGCGGTGCCATCGGCACCGGCCTCTTCCTCGGCGCGGGCGGCCGGCTCGCCGACGCCGGCCCCTCCCTGTTCGTCGCGTACGCCGTCTGCGGCGTCTTCGCCTTCCTCGTCGTGCGCGCGCTCGGCGAACTCGTGCTCTACCGTCCGTCCTCCGGCGCCTTCGTGTCGTACGCCAGGGAGTTCCTGGGCGAGCGGGGCGCCTACACCGCGGGCTGGATGTACTTCCTCAACTGGGCGACCACCGGCATCGCCGACATCACGGCGGTGGCCACCTACACCCACTACTGGGGCATGTTCTCCGACATCCCGCAGTGGGTGATCGCGCTGGCAGCCCTCGCCGTGGTCCTCACGGTGAACCTGATCTCGGTGAAGATATTCGGCGAACTGGAGTTCTGGTTCGCGATCGTGAAGGTCAGCGCGCTGGTGGTCTTCATGTGCATCGGCATCTTCCTGCTGGTCACCCAGCACCCCGTGGACGGCGCCACCCCCGGACCGTCCCTGATCACCGACAACGGCGGCATCTTCCCGAACGGCCTGCTGCCCATGCTGCTGATCATCCAGGGCGTCGTCTTCGCCTACGCCTCCGTCGAGCTGGTCGGCGTGGCCGCCGGTGAGACCGAGAACCCCGAGAAGATCATGCCCAAGGCGATCAACTCGATCATGTGGCGCGTGGGCCTGTTCTACGTCGGCTCCGTCGTCCTGCTCTCGATGCTCCTGCCCTGGAACAAGTACAGCGCCGGCGAGAGCCCCTTCGTGACGGTGCTGTCCCACATCGGCGTGCCGGCGGCGGGCGGTGTGATGAACCTGGTCGTGCTCACCGCGGCCATGTCCTCGCTCAACTCCGGCCTCTACTCCACCGGCCGCATCCTGCGCTCCATGGCGGTCAGCGGCTCGGCCCCCGGGTTCACCGCGAAGATGAGCCGCACCCAGGTCCCGTACGGCGGGATCCTGCTGACCAGCGGTATCTGTGTCCTCGGCGTCGGCCTGAACTTCGTCGTCCCGGCGGACGCCTTCGAGATCGTGCTGAACTTCGCGGCGATCGGCATCCTCGCCACCTGGGGCATGATCATGCTCTGCCACCTGCTCTTCTGGCGGAAGACCCAGAAGGGCGAACTGGCCCGGCCTTCCTACCGGCTGCCGGGTTCCCCCTGGACCGAACTGGTGACGCTGGCGTTCCTCGCCTCCGTCCTGGTCCTCATGTACGCCGACGGCGGCGCCGGACGCACCACCGTGCTGTGCCTGCCGCTGATCGTCGCAGCGCTGGTCGCGGGCTGGTACGCCATCCGCGGGCGCATATCGCGCAAGTCCACCTCCGGAGCCGATGCGTGACCCACGCGGCGCTCCCTGACAAGCAGGCAGTGATGTACAGCAGTTCACCTGCGGACCCACCCCTCGTCCGCGAGCCCCTCCACGCTCCCGTCGCCCACCTCATCCGCGGCGGGGTCGTCGAGGGCATCCACTACGGTTCCGTCGTCGTCCTGGGAGCCGACGGCCGGGTCCAGTTCCAGCTCGGCGACATCGAGGCCGCGTTCTACCCGCGCTCGGCCCTCAAGCCCGTCCAGGCCGTCGCCATGCTGCGAGCCGGACTGCCGCTCGACGGCGACCTGCTCTCGCTGGCCGCCGCGAGCCACTCCGGCGAGGAGCGCCACCTCGCCGGCACCCGGCGGATCCTCGCACTCGCCGGTCTCACCGAGGACGACCTGCGCAACGTGCCCGACATGCCGTACGACCCGGCCGTGCGGGACGCCTGGGTGCGCGAGGGCCGGCTGCCCTCCCGCCTCGCCCAGAACTGCTCGGGCAAGCACGCGGCGATGCTGTGGACCGCGAAGCTCAACGGCTGGTCCCTGGACGACTATCTGGACCCGGCCCACCCCCTGCAGCAGGCCGTCGCCGAGATCGTCGAGGACCTGACCGGGCAGCGGGTGGCCCGGGTGACGGTGGACGGCTGCGGCGCGCCGCTGTTCTCCGTCTCCCTGCACGGCCTGGCCCGCGCCGTCGCCCGCATCACCACCGCCGCTCCGGGCACGCCAGAGGCGCGCGTCGCCGACGCGATGCGCGAGCACGCGGAGATGGCCTCCGGCGCCGGCCGGGACGTCTTCGCGCTGATGCGGGCCGTGCCGGGGCTGCTCGCCAAGGACGGCTTCGAGGGCGTCCAGGTGGCCGCGCTGCCCGACGGCCGTGCGATCGCCGTCAAGATCGCCGACGGGGCGAACCGGGCGCGTGTTCCGGTCGCCGCGGCGGCGCTCGCCCGCGCGGGCGTCGACCCCGAGCTGCTGACCGAGTTCGCCGGCGAGGCGCTGCTGGGTGGCGGGGAGCCGGTGGGATGCGTGCGGCCGGTGCGTGCGCTGGATCCGGTGCCGTTCACCGCTTGCGCGTAGCGCTTCGCCCGATGCCGTCGGGGGACTGCTGGTCGTCGCCGGTCTGCGGGCCGTTTGTGGTCGATCGCGCAGTTCCCCGCGCCCCTACGGGGCGCTATCACCTCTGTACCTCAGAAAGAGGACCGCACTCTCATGACCGCGCCCACCCGAAGCGAACACGATCTGCTCGGCGACCGCGACATACCCGCCGACGCGTACTGGGGTGTGCACACCCTGCGCGCGACGGAGAACTTTCCCATCACCGGCACCCCGATCTCCGCGTACCCGCACCTGATCGACGCCCTTGCCGCCGTCAAGGAGGCCGCCGCCCTCGCCAACGAGGAGCTGGGTCTGCTGGCGCCCGAGAAGGCCGCCGCGATCGTCGCCGCCTGCCGGGAGATCCGGGACGGCAAGCTGCACGACCAGTTCGTCGTGGACGTCATCCAGGGTGGCGCGGGCACGTCCACCAACATGAACGCAAACGAGGTCGTGGCGAACCGCGCGCTGGAGCTGCTCGGGCACGCGAAGGGGCAGTACGAGCGCCTGCACCCCAACGAGGACGTCAACCTCGGGCAGTCCACCAACGACGTCTACCCGACCGCCGTCAAGATCGCGACGGTGTTCGCGGTCCGGGGCCTGCTCAAGGCGATGTTCGTGCTCCAGGACTCCTTCGCCCGCAAGGCGGTCGAGTTCCGTGACGTGCTCAAGATGGGCCGTACACAGCTGCAGGACGCGGTGCCGATGACGCTCGGACAGGAGTTCTCCGCGTTCGCCGTCATGATCGAGGAGGACCGGAGCCGTCTTGCCGAGGCCGTCGAGCTGATCCATGAGATCAACCTGGGCGCCACGGCCATCGGCACCGGACTCAACGCTCCCGTCGGATACGCCGAGGCGGCCCGCCGGCACCTCGCCGCCATCACCGGGCTGCCCCTGGTCACCGCGGCCAACCTGGTCGAGGCCACCCAGGACTGCGGTGCCTTCGTCCAGATGTCCGGCGTGCTCAAGCGGGTCGCGGTCAAGCTCTCCAAGAGCTGCAACGACCTGCGTCTGCTCTCCTCCGGTCCGCGCGCGGGCCTGGGCGAGATCAACCTGCCGCCCGTGCAGGCCGGTTCGTCGATCATGCCGGGCAAGGTCAACCCGGTGATCCCCGAGGTCGTCAACCAGGTCGCCTTCGAGGTGATCGGCAACGACGTCGCCATCACCATGGCGGCCGAGGCCGGACAGCTCCAGCTGAACGCCTTCGAGCCGATCATCCTGCACTCCCTCTCGGAGGGCATCACGCACCTGCGGCGCGCCTGCCTCACCCTGGCCGAGCGCTGCGTGGACGGCATCACCGCCAACACCGAGGTGCTGCGCGCGACCGTCGAGAACTCCATCGGCCTGGTCACCGCGCTCAACCCGCACATCGGGTACACGGCCGCCACCGACATCGCCAAGGAGGCCCTCGCCACCGGCCGGGGCGTGGCCGAACTCGTGCTGGAGAAGGGCCTGTTGCCGGCCGAGCGGCTGGCTGACCTGCTGCGCCCCGAGATCGTCGCGGGCAGTGGGGCACCTGTCGCCTGACCTGCGGTTACGCCCCTGCGGCTACGCACCTGGACCGGCCGGGAGGCACAATGGTGATCATGACAACGACGTCGTCCCTCACCTTCCTGCCGGTCCTGGAGCGCATCGCCGAGGAGATAGGGCGCACGCCCGGCCGCGGGCGTCCCGCCGACTACATCCCGGCCCTCGCGGCCCGCGATCCGCGCAGCTTCGGCATGGCGGTCGCCGAGCTGGACGGCACGGTGTACGGGGTGGGGGAGTGGCGTCAGCCGTTCTCCACGCAGTCCATCACCAAGGTCTTCACGCTCGCCCTGGAGCTGGCCCGCGAGGGCGACGAACTCTGGGAGCACGTGGGCCGCGAGCCCTCCGGCAACCCGTTCAACTCCCTGGTGCAGCTGGAGTACGAGAACGGCATCCCGCGGAATCCTTTCATCAACGCGGGCGCGCTCGTCGTCACCGACCGACTCCAGACCCGTACCGGAGACGCGGCCGACACCCTGCTCGCCTTCCTGCGTGCCGAGAGCGGCAACCCGGACCTGGACTTCGACCGGCAGATCGCCGCTTCCGAGACCACGCACGGCGACCGCAACGCGGCGCTGGCGCACTTCATGAAGTCGTACGGCAACATCGAGAACCCCGTGCCGACGCTGCTCTTCGAGTACTTCCGCCAGTGCTCGATCGCCGCCTCCTGCGCCGACCTGGCCCTTGCCACCACCTTCCTGGCCCGCCACGGCATCTGCGCCGACGGCACCCGGCTGCTCACCCGCAGCCAGGCCAAGCAGATCAACGCGATCATGCTGACCTGCGGGACGTACGACGCGGCCGGTGACTTCGCCTACCGCGTCGGCCTGCCCGGCAAGAGCGGTGTCGGCGGCGGCATCATCGCGGTCGTCCCGGGCCGCTGCACCCTGTGTGTGTGGAGCCCCGGGCTGGACGAGCGCGGCAACTCGGTGGCGGGGGTGGCGGCCCTGGACAGGTTCACGACGCTGACCGGACTGTCCGTGTTCTGAGTGTTCGCCCGGCCCCTGCGCACCGTACTGAACAGGACCGCTCACGCGCCGGTCATGTGCAGGCCGCCCGTTGGTGAGTGGAGTGTCTCCTTCCGGCCACCCCGCGTTGACACGCTGAACCAGTGTTGGCCATGGCTTTCCCCGTCGATCTCCGCCGCTGCCAGGTGCTGGGCCTGGCCGGTACCGCCTTTCTCGCACTGGGTGGTGAAACGGCCGGTGCCCTGCCCGTGGAGGACCTCCTCGCCCCGGCGTCGGCGCAGGCCGCGCTCGGGCTGGTCGGGGTCTACTTCGGCGTCGTCCTGCTGATAGCGGCCTGGGTGCTCCTCGGCCGCCTGGTGCGCGGTCCGCAACCGCCCACCCAGCGGTCCCTGCTGGTGGTCCTGGCCGTATGGGCGGCCCCGCTGCTGCTCGCGCCCCCGCTGTTCAGCAGGGACGTCTACAGCTACCTCGCCCAGGGCGCCATGGTCGACGCGCACATGGACGTGTACGCCCAGGGCCCCGCCCAGCTCGGCGGACCGCTGGCGGACGAGGTGGCCCCGGTGTGGCAGCACACGGCCGCCCCGTACGGCCCCGCCTTCCTGTGGCTGGCCTCCGCGCTGTCCGGGCTGACCCGTGGCGAACTGCCCGCGGGCCTGATCGGCATGCGCCTGGTCGCCCTCCTCGGGGTGGCCCTGATGGCGGCGGCCCTGCCCCGGCTGGCCCGGCACAGCGGCGCCGACCCGGCCGCCGCGCTGTGGCTCGGCGCCCTCAACCCGCTGGTCCTGCTGCACCTGGTCGCGGGCGCCCACAACGACGCGCTCATGCTCGGACTGCTGGGGCTCGGCCTGGTCGCCGCCCGTGGCCGGTGGCCCGTCCTCGGGGCGGTGCTCGTCACGCTCGCCGCCCTGGTGAAGGCACCCGCCGCGCTGGGCCTGCTCGCGGTGGTGGTCCTGCAGATCCGCACCCGCCGCACCCCGCTGTGGGCCACCATGACGACGGCCGCCGCCGCGGTGGCGACCACGGTCGCCGCAACCGCCGTGGCCGGCACCGGGTACGGCTGGATCCGCGCCCTGGACACACCCGTCTCCCCGCACAACTGGGCGCTCACCAGCCTGCTGGGCCGCGCCACCGGAGCCCTGCTCGACCGCCTCGGCAGCGACCTGGCCCCGCTCGCCGTACCGGTCTGGCATCTGCTGGGCCTCGCGGTCACCGCCGCGGTCATCGTGCTGATATGGCTCCGGCTGCGCCTGCGACCGGTCTACGCCCTCGGCCTGAGCCTGCTCGCGGTGGCCGTCTTCGGCCCGGCGATCCGCCCCTGGTACGTGCTGTGGGGTCTGTTCCTCATCGCGGCCGCCGCACCCAGCACCTCGGTACGGCACCGGGTGGCCGCCCTCGCCGGTGTCCTGGCCCTCGCCGTCCTGCCCAGCGGCGGCCCGGCGGACATCGGCCAGCTGGTCCTTGCCGTCTCGGGCGGGCTGCTCGGCGTGGTCGTCCTGTGGCAGGCCCACCAGGCGGCCCAGGCCCCGGCGACGGGACGCACGGCATGACGACGCCGACCCTGCCACGCACGGACCGGGGCCGCGCGCTGCTCGTGCTGGCCCTGGCCACCGCGGTGACCGTGTTCACGGCGACCGTGCCGCTGCTGCGGGACTTCTTCGACCTGCGCGTGTACTACGGCGCCGTGCACACCTGGGTGCACCACGGCGGCCGGATCTACGACTACCGGGTGCCGGGGACGACGTACGGCTTCACGTATCCGCCGTTCGCCGCGCTCATCATGCTGCCGCTGGCCCCGATGGGCCGGCACACCGCGATCGTGGCCTCCCTGCTGGTGAACCTGGCCGCGCTGGCGGTGGTCCTGCGCATCCTGGCCGGGCCCGGCTGGCGACGGCACGGCTGGTTCCGGTGGTCGCTCGCCCTGTGCGTGCTCGCGCTGTTCGAGCCGCTGCGCGACACCTTCAGCTTCGGCCAGGTGAACCTGGTCCTGCTGGCCGTGGTGCTCGGCGACGCCTGGCTGCTGTCGACCGGACGCGACCGCCGGGCGGGCGTCGGGGTCGGGCTCGCTGCCGCCGTGAAGCTCACGCCGGCCCTGTTCATCGGGCTGCTTCTGCTCGCCCGGCGCTGGCGGGCGGCCGGGGTGGCCACGGCCGTGGCGCTCGCGGCGACCGGTCTTGCCGCCTGGGCGGACCCCCGTGCGTCCCGCTTCTACTGGACCGAGGCGCTCTGGGACACCAACCGGGTCGGCCGCCTCGACTACGTCTCCAACCAGTCGCTGCAGGGCGTCCTGGCCCGGCTCGGCGAACCGGACCGTGCACTGTGGGCCACGGTGGTCCTGCTGGTGCTGTGTGTGTGGGCGTGGCGGGCGAGCCGGGCGGTGGCGGCCGGCGAATGGACGGCGGCCTTCGCCCTCACCGGTGCCGCGGCCTGCCTGGTCAGTCCGATCACCTGGGTGCACCACCTGGTGTGGCTGCTGCCGTCCTTCGCGGTGCTGGCGCGCGCCGGGCACCCGCGGCCGGCGGGCGCCCTGTACGCCGTGCTGTGCACCAGCGTGGTGTGGCTCTGGTTCGATGACGCGTCCGGCATCGACGGGTTCCTCGGCAGCAACATCTACACCTGGATCACGCTCGGTCTGCTGCTGGGCCTGCCGACCGGTCAGCCGCGCTCGGCCCGGCCGTTCTTGGACCGCAGCCCCAGCCAGACCGCACCCGCACCGAGCCCGGCGAGCCCCACGACGGCGGTGGGCGACCAGTCCTCGTCGTCGTCCGGCGCCGGGGACGTGGCGGCCGCGACCGTGGTCGATGCCGGTCCCGACCCGGTGCGCAGCCCGTCGAGCGAGCCCACCGGATCGACCTGACCGGCCGCCGCGAAACCCCAGTCGAGCAGGGCGCGGGCCTCCTCGTACACGGCGAGGCCACCGCCTTCCTGAGGGTTCATCACCGTCACCACGAGGGTGCGCCCGCCCCGGCGGGCCGCGGCGACGAGGGTGTTGCCCGCGTTGCTGGTGTAGCCGTTCTTGACGCCGATCAGGCCCGGGTACCGCGCCACACCGTCCTCGCCGGTCAGCAGGCGGTTGGTGTTCTCGATCGCGTACGGGGTCCCGTCGCCGGGGAACTGGGCCTCGGCGGTGGAGCAGTAGTGGGCGAAGTCGGGGTTGCGCAGTCCCTCCCGGCCGAAGACCGCGAGGTCGAACGCCGAGGACACCTGGCCGGGGGTGTCGTAGCCGTCGGGGGAGACGACATGGGTGTCCAGGGCGCCCAGGGTGCGAGCCCTGGCCTGCATCCTGGTGGCCGTGGCGTGCCAGCCGCCGCCCAGGGCGGCGAGTACGTGCACGGCGTCGTTGCCCGAGCTGAGGAAGACCCCGCGCCACAGGTCGGACACCCGGTAGCTGTGCCCCTCCTCGACGCCCACGAGGCTGCTGCCCTCGCCGACGTCAGCCAGCTCCTCGTACCGGACGGTGTGCTGCATGGTCGCGGGCAGCCGCGGCAGCACGGTGAGCGCGAACAGGGTCTTGAGGGTGCTGGCGGGCGGCAGCCTGCGGTGCGCGTCGCCGGCGGCCAGCACCTCGCCGGTGCCGGCGTCGGAGACCAGCCAGGACAGCGCGGAGACCTCCGGCAGCTCGGGCGCGCCGCGGTGCGGTCTGACCTGGGTGCCGGAGCGGTAGAGCAGGGACGGCTTGGGCACTGCCGCTCGCGGCCCGGGCGGTGCGGGATCCCCCGCGCGGTGTGCGGTGGCGGCGGCGGCCGGCGCGAGGGCCAGCACGCCCGCGACGCACAGGGCGCAGGCCGACGACACCGCCCGACAAGAGAATCCGGTGATCATATGATCAACGTAGGAAGTGGAGGGTCGTCGGGCGCGCTGCCGGGGCCGGACGGGCCACCGGAGCACCCGGATGCCGCATTCCGGGAGGGCCTCAGGCCGCGGGCAGAGTCGGCTGGACGCGGCGCAGAAACGTGGCGTTGTCGGGGGTGGCCCGCAGCCGCTCCAGGAGCGTCTCCAGGTTGGCCGGCCCGCCCTCTCGGGAGCGCAGGGCCCGGCGCAGGCCCCGAGTGGCCGTCAACTCGGCCGGGGTGAGCAGGATTTCCTCGCGGCGGGTGCCCGTGGGGTCGAGGTCCACGGCCGGGAAGAGGCGGCGGGCGGCGAGTTCCCGGTCCAGCCGCAGCTCCATGTTGCCCGTGCTCTTCAGCTCCTCGAAGAAGTAGCCGTCGGCACGGGAGCCGGTGTCCACCAGGGCGGTGGCGAGGATGGTGAGCGAGCCGCCCTCCTCCGCCTGGCGGGCTGCGCCGAAGAACCGCTTGGGCCCGAGCAGCGCGCCCGCGTCGACACCGCCGCTCAGGGTGCGTCCGCCGGCGGCGGAGGCGTTGTTGTGGGCCCGGCACAGCCGGGTCAGGGAGTCCAGCAGGATGACGACGTCCTCGCCGTCCTCGACGAGCCGCTTGGCCCGCTCGACGACCAGTTCCGCGAGGGCGATGTGCTCCTTGGCCGCCCGGTCGAACGTGGAGGCGTAGACCTCGCCGCGCACCGATCGGCGCATGTCGGTGACCTCCTCGGGACGCTCGTCCAGCAGGACGACCATCAGGCGGCACTCGGGATGGTTGCCGGCGACGGCGGCGGCGAGCTGCTGGAGCAGCACGGTCTTGCCGGTCTTCGGCGGGGCCACGATCAGCCCGCGCTGGCCCTTGCCGACCGGGGCGAACAGGTCGGTGACCCGTCCGGCGAGACCGGCCGCCGGATGTTCCAGACGGATGCGCTCGTGGGGGTGGAGCGGGGTGAGGTCCCGGAAGTGGCGGCGGCCTCGGAGTTCGCCCGGGTCGCGGCCGTTCACTCGGGTGATCTCGGTGAGTGCGCGCTGTGCCCCGCGGACGCCCTCGACGAGGTCGCCCTTGCGCAGGCCGTGCCTGCGCACCAGTGCGGCGGGAACCTGCGGATCGGCGGGGGAGGACAGGCAGTTCACGGCCCGCAGGTGCCCCTTCCCGTGTGTGTCGATGTCGAGGACACCGGCGACGGTCCGGGCGGCCGGGGCCTGCTGCGTCGCGTGAGGGGGTTCGAGTGTGGTGGTCATGGGTGGTCCTTTCACGGACGGAAGACATGAGGAAAGGGGGGAGGAAGCCGCGGGACGGGAGGGCGTACGTGCCTCCGGGCGGCGGAAACGACACCTCGGTCCGAGGAGGTGCTGAGAAGCTGACGCATCCGGGCCGAAGACGGCGGACGGATCAGCGTGGAGAGAAAAACTGGCACCGGCGCCCACAAGGGGGCGTACACAGGTGCTGATTGCACGGTACCACTCGATGACGCGGTACGGTTGCGATCCGTCCAACACGTCGGCGGGGCGGGCTATTCCCGCCACTCCGGCTTCCTCGTCGACGGCGGCCGCGCACTTCCCGTGCGCCCGGGCGGCTCAGCCGTATACCGGCGGAACCCGCACCAGATGTCCCCACACCGTAACGATCCCGGACGTCAGGGGACTTGACCGCCAACCCTGCACTATCGTCACGACATGTCCACGCCACCGCAGCCCCCGCCGCCGGCCGACCAGCCGGTGCCCCAGCCCGGGCAGCCCGCCCCCCAGCCGGCGGTGCCGCCGCAGCCGACGGCCTACCCCTACCCGAACCCGCAGTCTCCCCCGTCGGGGAACTTCTACGCGCAGCCCACGCTGGTCGGACAGTCGGCCCCGCCCCAGGCGGGGGTGCCGGGGAACCCCTACGCGCAGCCGCCCCAGTACGGCCCGGTGCCCGCCCCGCCGTCCGGTGGCGGCGGTGGCGCCGGGCGTGCCGTGCTGTGGCTCGCCGTCGGCGCGGTCGTCGCCTCCGCCGCGTGGGCGGCCGGCGTGTTCCTGCTCGGCGGCATGAGCGACAGCGCGGACCTGCGCGGCTATTCGGCGCCCTCCAACATGTGCTCGAGCGCGGACTACTCCTCCTTCAAGGACGAGTACCCGGAGAGCGACTCCTCCTCGACGCACACCTCCCTCAAGGACAAGGCGCTGGACGAGAGTTACTGCAGCCTGAACCTGAAGAAGACCGGCTCCAGCTACGCGGACGCCTACCTCTCCATGCAGGTGGACCTGCACCGGAAGACCGACCCCGGGCCGGAGTTCACCGCCACCTGGAAGAACTACGGCGACAGCCACACGGGTTACGACGTCACCCCGGTCAAGGGCATCGGCGACGAGGCCTATCTGGTCAGCCAGGACACCACCAGCGGCTCGACCAGTGGATCCCGCTACGCCACCCTCGCCGTACGCGACGGCTGGGTGACGTACACGATGAGCTACAGCGCCTACCTCAGCTCGTACAACCAGGACAAGAACCCGCCCGCGCTCACCGACGTGTCCGACTGGCTGAAGACGGACACCAAGGCAACGCTGGAGCAGCTGAAGGACTGACCCTCAGGTCGCCGAACCGCCGGGAGGCGGGGCCGCACCGCTCAGGCGGACCGCGCCTCCGCCTCCTCGACGATCTGCTCGAACCGAGCGCCCATGGCCGCGGCGAGGGCCTGCGCGCCCGAGAGCGGACGGACCATGACCATGAAGTCGTCGATCAGCCCGTCCTCGTTCACGTGCAGGAAGTCGCAGCCGGTCAGCTCCCGGTCGCCCACCCGCGCCGTGAAGACCAGGGCGTGGTCGGAGGCGTCCGGGGCGCCGATCTCACGCACGTACCGGAAGTCCTGGAACACCTGGAAGACCCCGCGCAGGATCGCCGCGGTGATGGCCTTGCCCGGGTACGGCTTGAAGACGGCCGGGCTGGTGAAGACGACGTCGTCGGCCAGCAGGGCCTCCACGGCCTCCAGGTCTCCCGCCTCGACCGCCTCACGGAACGCGCGCATCGGATCACCTCGCATAGTCAATTAGATGAATAGCTGCGGATGAGAGTAGTCAGCTGTGGAATGCGTGTCCACAGTCGCGTGAACGCCTAGGCTGACGGGATGTTCAGCCCCGAAGGCCCCACGCTCCGCGAGCTGGCCGTCCAGGCGTTCTCGTCCGTCGAGCGCGGCTACGACCTGCTGGCCCCGAAGTTCGACCACACCCCGTTCCGGACGCCCGACGCGGTACTGGACTCGGTGGAGAAGGCGCTCGAGCCACTCGGCCCGTTCGAGGACGGCCTCGATCTCTGCTGCGGCACCGGTGCCGGGACGGACGTCCTGGCCGGGCTGTGCCGGCGCAGCGTCACCGGCGTCGACTTCAGTGCCGGCATGCTCGACGTCGCCCGGCGCCGGGCCGCGAGCGAGAGGCTCTCGCCCGAGGCGGAGGGGCCGGGCGTCGCCTGGGTGCGCGCCGACGCCCGGACCCTGCCGTTCACCGCCGCCTTCGACCTCGTGGTCAGCTTCGGGGCGTTCGGCCACTTCCTGCCCCGGGAGCTGCCCGGCCTGTTCACCCAGGTCCACTCGGTGCTGCGGCCGGGCGGCCGGTTCGCCTTCCCGGTCCTCGCCCCGCCGCGCCCGTCCAGCCCCGCGTACTGGATGCTGTTCGGTTTCGACTCGGTGATGCGGGTGCGCAACGCCCTGTGGCGACCGCCGTTCGTCATGTACTACCGGGCCTTCCGACTCGGCGACGTCCTTGCGGAGTTGACGCGCGCGGGCTTCACGGTCGACCTGCAGACGCTGCCCGAGTTCGGCCGGCGCGGTGACGGCAGTCCCCGCGTCCGGCTGGTGTCGGCGCGCCGGACCGGCGGCGCTACCCCGCCGCAGGCAGCGTGAACTCGTAGACCAGCGCGTCCTGTTCGGCGTTCACAACCAGGTCGGTGATCTCCAGCGGGCGCGCGTACTGGTCGTGCACCCGCCGGGTCACCCGGACCGAGGCGGCACCGTCCACCTGGGTGATGGAGTCCCGGTGGTGCAGGGTGAGACCGGCCCTGCGCATCCAGTCGTAGGCGCGGCGCAGCTGGGCGGGAGTCGCCCCGTCGGCCCGGCCGCGGTAGCGGCCCAGCTCCGCGACCTCGGCCAGCGCCACGGCCGAGAACGACGTCACCGCCGTACGCAGCGACCGGCCGTCGGGGGTGGCCGACCGGTAGCGGTGCACCAGCGTCGGCCGGTGCGGCGCCAGGCCCAGCACCTCCGCGTGCTTCGGTGGCGGTGCCTCCCAGGTCACCGTCGCCCGGTCCACCGCGCCCAGGTCCGCCGGGCGGGCGCCGACCGGGAAGGTGAGCGAGACCGGGTCCTCGACCGGGCGGCCGGGCAGCGTGGCGTGGCTGCCCCGCCGGTCGGTGGCGACCACACCGCCGCGGCGCAGCACCTCCAGTGCCTGTCGGACGGTCTCCCGGCTGACCCCGTAGCGCCGGGCCAGATGCCGCTCGCCGGGCAGCCGCTCGCCGGGCGGAACGGTGCCGTCGTGCAGTTCGTCGAGGAGCAGCGACGCGATCTGCCAGTACAGGGGTCTGGCGTCGGTCTGCGGGGGTTCGTGCGGGGTGGTGCGGGCCATGCCGCGCCTCCTGTTGGTGACAAGACGTAGCCGTGCGGGCTCATTGCGCGACCAGATCTAGCATTGGTCTAAACCACGAGGGAAGAGCGTCCTGCCGGTTAGGCCGAAACCCGCCCGCGTGATCCCGGTGTCATGGGGATCACGGCGGGCGGCGACTGGCCGAAAAGGGAGAGGGGCGGAGATCGGAGGAGGAACGGCCGACCTGCCGGCTCCTGGTGGCCCTCGGCGGTGTGCCGTCGGCCTGAACACGATTACGGAGCTGCCTGGTCAGGCTGTGTGTACGGCTGGGTGATCTGCTGTTGCCGTGTGATCAGCCAATACGGATCACGACGGTTGCGGGTGCCGGCGCGATGACCACGGGCGTGCTGGGGGCCTGGGCATGACCCCTGACCGGTGCCCCGCCGCCACCGGCGAGACCGCCTGTGAGCGGGCCGGCGGTTTCGGGTGATCGTGGCGTGCCCGGGGTCTGCGCCAGTCCGCCGGCCCACAGCTGGTCGACACGCGAGCGCTCGGTGACGTCCGGGTAGCGACTGGTGCAGGACGGGCCGGCGGTGCCGCCCGACATCAGCTCACTGCACGGCCCGCCGTAGGCGTCCGGCAGGCCCAGCACGTGCCCGGTCTCGTGGCTGACGACGCGGACCGAGTCGTACTGCTGGGTCTGGGTGTAGTCGAGGAAGACGTAGCCACTTCCGTGGCCGTTGGTGGAGGTGTAGGAACCGCGCGGGTCGTTGCCCTCGCGGTAGGAGAAGTCGGCACCGCCGCTCGACGTCTCCTGGAGCTTGACGTTGGACTCGGAGCTGTTCCAGATCGATGCCGCGCTCGCTATCTGCGAACGGAAGCTCGGCGCCTGGGAGGCGTCGTAGTGGACAGTCACCGCCTGCGCGTTCGGCTGGGCGGTGCGCTTCTCGGCGACGGACTTGAGCACGGCCTCGAAGAACGCCTTGTTGTTCGCGGCCTCCTCGGCCGACCCGGCGTACCGCGCCACGGAGGTACCGGTGGCAGCGGACGGGGTGTCGGCCGTGCGGGCGCTGGCCGGCACCGCCGCGCCCAGTGCGCTGGAGGCCAGCCCCAGGCCGAGAGCGAGGGCGAGGAGTCTCGCGGACGTTCGGGACGACTTCATGTGGGGGGCTCCTACTCACTCGGTGACGCCGAGCGCCCGGTGCGCGGTCGACTCTGTCTGAGCACCGGTTCCGAACTGCGGCGACGTCCTGTGGGGCGACATTCTTAGAACGGCTCGACAGGGAGCGCAAAGGGTCCTCGCCACTACGTCGCCTCGTAGGTCCCGGGACCTCACCTGGGCAGTGCAAGGGTCCCGGGTCCGCACACGGCGGGCGGGAGGCCAAGCTGTCGCTGCGTCAGAAGCCTTACGGCACTGGGCAACGGGCGTTCGGGCCGACCGGGCGAATCCCAGGGCGCGCGGCGGGATCCGCATCCGGGTCAAGACGGACAAATGCTTGGATGTCCTCCATGTCGCGTCTACTAAGCGTGCAGGTATGTTGGCGGCGCGCTGTGACCGACGTCATAGAACATGGGCTTCCGTCTCTTTCGCGCCCCACCGGCCCCAGGGCGCCCCCGAGGAGTCACCCTCGGTGCTGGGCGGCATCCCTCACCGCCGAGCCGCCGCCGCTCCGTCCTGATCGGGACGGAGGCCGGGCCCGGCGTACAGCCCGGCGAGCGGCGCGGGGGAAAGGCCGACGGCCTCCTGTGTCTCCAGGCTCCCGCCCCTTTCCTTCGTCGGCCTCAGGCGTACGACCGCAGCCAGCGCAGCTTCCGCTCCTCCTGGAACGGCCCGCCGCCCTCGTGGTCGTTGAAGTCGTACACCTCGATCGCCTTGTCCTCGTGCGCCCACGCGTTGAACGCGGCGAACACGGTCGACGGCGGGCAGGTCTGGTCCTCCAGGGCTGCCGAGAAGAGCGCCGGGGCCCGGCCGCGGGCCGCGAAGTGCACGCCGTC
The DNA here is from genome assembly GCF_056434245.1 of Streptomyces sp. NPDC044064. Lineage (NCBI taxonomy): Bacteria > Bacillati > Actinomycetota > Actinomycetes > Kitasatosporales > Streptomycetaceae > Streptomyces > Streptomyces sp. NPDC044064. Next base: position 235,898 of record NZ_JBWKFN010000011.1, on the reverse strand, counting down.
GAAGTAGGAGAGGGTGTGCAGCACGTCGGCCGCGCGGCCCCGGTGCGTCTTCAGGAACAGGCCTATCTCCCGGTAGGGATGACGCTCCGTCAGCGTCGTCGCGCGTGGGAAGTCGCACAGGAACGGCACGTCCGGGGCGACCGCGACCAGGTCCGGCAGCAGCCCGCCGACGGCCAGCGCGATGCCGCCGCCCTGGCTCTCACCGATCACCACGGTCCGCGCCGCGTCGGTCAGCGGGTGCGAACGAGCGGCCTCCACCGCGCGCACGGCGTCGGTGAACACGCGCCGGTAGTAGTAGTTCCCGGGAGCGTCGATGCCCCGCGTCATGAACCCCGGGTAGGCGGGCGCGGCGCCCACCGGGTCCGCCGTACCGCCCCCGCCGCCCCATGTGCTGCCCTGTCCGCGGGTGTCCATCACGAAGTGCGCCCGGCCCGTGGACGCCCACAGCAGCTTCTCGTGCGCCAGGCCGCGTCCGCCGCCGTAGCCGATGAACTCCACCACCAGCGGCATCGGTTCGGTGGCGCCGGCCGGCAGCCGCAGCCAGCCCTTGACCGGGTGACCGCCGAACCCGGCGAACGTCACGTCGTACACCCGCACCGTGGTCAGTCCGGTGTCCACCGGCTCGAAGCGGGCGTCCAGGGCGTGCTCGCGGGCCTCCTGGAGTGTCCTGCCCCAGAAGGCGTCGAAGTCCTCGGGCGCCCCGGACTCGCTTCGGTAGGTACGGAGTTCGTCGATCGGAAGGTCGAACAGGGCCATCGGCAACCGTCTTTGCGGAGGGAGCGTGAAGGGAGACCGGGCTCTCACCGTACGTGAGTGATCGGATGACTCGCCAGGACCGTGCCGAGTGCGGACTCGGCCGGCAGCTCCTTACACTTGGTCGCCGTACTGGCCAAGGCGGCGAAATCGCTTGCTGCAGACGCCCGATGGCGTGATCGTCGGGGTTCCAGTGGTCGGGTCACCTGTCGGTCAGGTCCTCGGCTGGGTCCACTTCGGTCCGGTGCGCGCCCATCCCCGTTCCCACTCGGCCATCCGGTGGCGCAGCGCGATCCGGCGCTCCAGCGCGTGCCCGAGCAGGACCACCGCAGCGGCACCGCCCGTCGCACACACGCCGACCGTGATGGTGTGCTGCCAGACCGCGAACTCGTCCGGCGGCGGGGCGACACTGCGGCCCTGGGCGTCGAACCACACGGTCACCGGGTCACCGGGCCGGGTCCCCGCCGGGACGCGGGCCGGCGCGGTGTGCGTCCCGCCGCCCGGCTCGGTCCAGCGGACCCGGGCACGGTAGGGATGATCACGGTCGCCCTGCTCCGTGGGCAGCCGCTCGGGTGTGTTGCCGACCACCACGGCCTGCACATGACGCCGCTCGGCCCGCTGCGACGCCGCGAGTGAGCGGGCCTGCTCATGGGCGCGCAGGCCTGCCGCCACCCCCGCCAGGGGTGTGACCACGAACAGCAGGACGGTGACGACGAGTACGGTCCATGCCTCGATGACGTCCGAGCGGCGCCGCAGCGGATTGGGCCGCCAGCGCCAGCCACGCACCTGAGTACGCATGTCCACCTCCCTGCCGCAGCCGGAGGGCCGGGCGAACCGGGGCACCGGTCGTCCGCTCCCGCCGCCGCGCACGAGCGTCCACACCCGTCTCGTACCCCGTACGGCGCACCTCGCTCACACCGTCTACCGCGACTTCAAGCCCTCATGGAGCACGGCATGCGGCACGCGCCCCAGGGCAGCGCGAGCGGCCGCACAGGGATCCCGTGCGCCCAGGGCGTGCCGTGGCCGGAGCGAGTTACCCGGCCGAAGGGGAAGCGTTCGATCCCTAGCCGAAGCGCTCGATGCGGATGTGCTCGACCGGCTGGCCCGCCGCGACCAGCAGGCGGGAGGCGTGCTCGGCGAACCCGTTGGAGCCGCACACATAGGCCTCCCACCCACCCGGAGGCTGCTCGGCCAGGAGCGGCGCCACATGTGCGGCCGCCATACGACCCACCGGCTTCCCCGCGGGGGCGCTGCGCGTGAACACGGCCGTCGTCTCCCCGCCCAACTCCCCGGCGTAGATGAGCTCCTCGGGGCTGCGCGCCGACACCAGCATCCGCAGCGGCACGGCGAGGTCCTGCGCCCGGTGGTGCCGCACCATCGACATCAGCGGTACGACCCCGGAACCGGCCCCCAGCAACAGCGCGGGCCGGTCGCCCGGCCAGGCGAAGAAGCCGCTCAGCGGGCCGCGCACCTCGATCCTGTCACCGGGCCGGGCCACCGTGTGGAACCAGCCCGAGACCTCACCGCCCGGCGCATGATCCAGGGTCAGCTCGATATGGCCGGAGTCGTCCGGTGCGGACGCGATCGAGTAGTGGCGCTGGGCCACATAGCCGTCCTCCGCGGTCAGCCGCAGCATCAGATGCTGCCCGGGCAGGTGCCCGGCCCACTCCGGCACCGCGAGCCGGAACGTGGCCGCATGCGGGGTCTCGCGCCGGATCTCCGTCAGGGTGGCCGTCTGCCACACGGACGCCGCCTGGCTGCTCACGGCGATGCGGCCGGGCACGGCGAAGCGGGTCGCGGGAGTGAAGTCCGTGGTCACCGTCGTCTCAGTCACCGGAGTACCGCTGTTCCTCCCACGGGTTGCCCCGCTCGTGATAGCCGTTGCGCTCCCAGAAACCCGGCTCGTCGTGGTCGAGGAGCGTGATGCCGGCGATCCACTTGGCGCTCTTCCAGAAGTACAGGTGCGGCACGAGCAGCCGTGCCGGGCCGCCGTGCTCGGGTGCGAGCGGCTCGCCGTCGTACTCCCAGACGATCCAGGCACGTCCGCCGGTGAGGTCGGCGAGCGGCAGGTTCGCGGTGTAGCCGGTGTGCGAGTAGGCGATCGCATGGGTGGCGGACCCATGGGGCCGGGCCACGTCGAAGAACGTGTCCAGCGAGACCCCGCCGAACCGCACCCCGAACTTCGACCAACTGGTCACGCAGTGGATGTCACCCGCGTACGAGGAGGCGGGCAGGGCGTGCGCCTGTTCCCAGTCCCAGATGTGCGGCCGCTCCACCAGTCCGTCGATGCGGAAGGACCAGTCGGCGGGCGTGAGGTCGGGGGTGACCTCGGCGGACAGGACGGGCCAGTCGTCCCCGGCGTCGTACTGCCCCGGTGGCAGCCCCGGATCGGAGACGCGCGGGCGACCCGTGAAGCCTCGGGTGACGTTCATGGTTCAACCGTACGCTGTCGCCACCGGTGCTCCGTCCCAGGTCAGTGCGCGACCGTTGCGGCCGTATGAACTCTGCGCAGGGCCGGGAATAGCCGCCCCGCGCCCCTCCTTGCCCCTGAGTGCCGGCCGGTGTGCCGGTGACAGTACGAGGGAAGCGAGGAAAGACGATGCCCAAGGCGTACGTCTTCACGCGGTACGGCGGCCGCGAGACCGAGGCGCTGACCGACGTGGAACGGCCGGCCCCCGGCCCCGGCCGGCTGCTGGTCGCCGTCCGGGCGGCGGGAGTGAACCCCGTCGACTGGAAACTGCGAGGCGGTTTCCGCCGCCCCGGCGAGAGCACCGAACGCGTCTTCCCCGCGGTCTTCGGCAGCGAGGCCGCCGGTGTCGTCGAGGAGGTCGGCGCCGGTGTGACCGGGTTCGCCCTCGGTGACGCGGTGTTCGGCAACACCGTCGACGGCGGATACGCCGAGTACGCCCTGCTGCGCGCCGACCAGGCCGCGCACAAGCCCGCCGGACTGTCCTTCACGGACGCCGCGACCCTGCCGGTCGCCGCGGCCACCGCCTACGACGGCGTCCGCCAGTTGGAGCTGCCCGAGGGCGCGACCCTGCTGGTGACGGGCGCGGGTGGCGGGGTGGGCACCGCTGCCGTCCAGATCGCCCGCGCCTTCGGGGCGAAGGTCGTGGGCGTGGCGAGCGGGAGCAAGAAGGAGTTCGTGGAGTCGCTCGGGGCCGTGCACGTGCCCGGGGGCCCGGGCCTTGCCGAGCGCGTGCGGGCCGTCGCTCCCGAAGGCATCGACGCGGTGTACGACCTGGTGGGCGGCGAGACGCTCGCCGAGGCGGCCACCCTGCTCGCCGACCGGACCCGGCTGATCACCGCGGGGGCCCCGCCCGAGGCGGTCGCCGAGCTGGGCGGCTCCCGGGTCGCCCGCGCCCGCACCGCCGCCGTTCTGGACGCCGTGGCCGGCCTCGTCCTGCGCGGAGCCCTGAATCCGCACGTCACCCGCACCTTTCCGCTCGACCGGGCCGAGGAGGCCCTGCGCACCGTCGAGGACGGGCACGCCCGCGGCAAGATCGTGATAGAGGTGAACACATGAGCGACCTGACCGCCACCAGCACCGGAACCGGCACCGATTCGGGCACCGGCTCCGGCGAGGTGACGACGGCCCCGCACGTCCTCGACAACCCGGCCCTGGCCTCCCTGACCGGCCCGCACGCCCACTTCGCGGAGCGGCGCGGCCGTGTGCTGCGCTACCCGCCGGACGTCTCCCCGTGGCTGGCCCTGCCCAGTGAGCCGGACGCGGACGACTGGGCGGACCTCGCCGCGCTGGCCGGCCCCGGCGCCGAGGTGCCGCTGGCCGGTTACTGCGGGGAGGTGCCGGACGGGTGGGAGGTGACCTTCCACGTCGAGGGCGTGCAGCTCGTGGACGAGGGCATGGCCGCTGCGCCGGACGCGGAAGCGGTCCGCCTCGGCCCGGCGGACGTGCCCGAGATGCTCGAACTCGTGGCGCGCGCCAAGCCCGGCCCCTTCCTGTCGCGCACCATAGAGTTGGGCACCTACCTGGGCATCCGCCGCGAAGGCAACCTGATCGCGATGGCGGGGGAGCGGCTGCACCCGCCGGGCTGGACCGAGATCAGCGCGGTCTGCACCGACCCGGCCTTCCGCGGCGGGGGACTGGCCACCCGCCTGCTCCGCGCGGTCGCGCACGGCGTCCGGGAGCGCGGTGAGACCCCGTTCCTGCACGCCAGCGCCCGGAACACCAACGCCATCCGGCTGTACGAGTCCCTCGGCTTCCGGCTCCGCCGTCACACCGCGTTCCTCGCGGCCAGGGCCCCCGAGCACCTGTCGGACGGGCGGGCCGCCGTACCGGTGCCGTGACCGGCCCTCACTCCGGGCCGGCCTCGGACGGTCCGGAGTTGTACCGCTCCAGGTAGGCCGCGAAGCGGATCAGGTCCTCCTCGGCCCAGTCGGCCAGCCGCTCCCGGAAGGCGGTCCGGCGGCTCCGGGTGACCTGCGCGAGGATCTCCTGGCCGGCCTCGGTCAGGTGCAGCACCTGGACCCGGTGGTCCTCCGGGTCCAGCCGCCGCTCGATGAGCCCGGACCGCTCCAGCGCACCCACCTGACGGCTGACCGTGGACTTGTCCAGGGCGTAGTGCGCGGCCAGGTCGGTGGCCCGGCAGCCGCCGCTCTCCTCCAGGTGGCCGAGGAGGGTGTACGACACGAGCGACAGCTCGGGGTGCATGCGTCCCGCCGAGGCCCGGGCCCGGCGGGCGAAGATCGTCATCTCGCGCTGGATGGTCTCGATCGCCGTCTCTGCTGCTGCCACCGGAATACCTCCTCCACCGTTCTAGTTGTATAGTACAACTGGAAGTGAAAGTTGTATAAGCCAACCATTGGAGGTCGCGCCCGATGAGGTCACCAGCGCTACGCCATGTGCTCACGCACCTGATCACCCCGCTGCTGATGTGTCTGGGCATGGGGCTCGCGTACATGGGGGCCTTCGTGACCCCGGAGCCGAACCACCTGCCCGTCGCCGTCGTCGGCGCCGGCCCCCGGGCCAAGGTGTTCGCCCAGACCGTCAAGGACACGGCGGGGGACAAGCTCGACGTCCGCACCGTCGCCACCCGCGCCGCCGCCGTCGACCTGCTGAGGTCCCGGGACGTCACCGGAGCCTATGTGCCGGACACCAGGGCGCCCGAGCTGCTGGTGGCCACCGCCGCCTCCGACATGGGTGCCACCGCCGTCGAGAAGGTCTTCACGCCGGTCGCCGCGGAGGAGGGCGTCCCGCTCAAGGTCACCGACGTGGCCGCGCCGGTCGCCGACGACCCCACCGGGCAGGGCCTGTTCTTCCTGCTGATCGCGCTCAGCATCGGCTCCTACGCCTCGGTCGCCGCCCTCGGCGCCGCGGGCACCACGCTCCCGATGCGGATACGGGCGCTGCTCGCGCTCGGTGTCTCCGCCGTGGTCAGCGGCATCGGAGCCCTGCTCGCCGGGCCGGTGTTCCACCTCGCCCACCACGGGCTCGGCAGCCTGTGGGGCATGGCGTGGCTCTACTCGGCGGGCATCCTCTTCATCGGCGTGGGCCTGCACACCTTCCTCAAGCGGTGGACCACGCTGACCATGATGGTGCTGTTCGTGATGCTCAACTTCACCAGCTCCGGCGGCCTGTTCCGGCCCGAGCTGCAGAACGGCTTCTTCGGTACCCTGCACGCCTTCTGGAACGGCGCCGGCTTCGTCGAGGGCGTACGCAGCCTGCTGTACTTCGGCGACGACGGCCTCGCGCGCAACATGTGGACGCTCGTGGTCTGGCTGCTCGTCGGCCTCGCGGTGACCGCGATCGCGGCCACGTACGAGCGCGCCCGGACGTCCGGGCGGACGGTCGCTCTTCCCGGGCAGGCATCGGGCGCCGAGCCGGCACCGGGCGCCGAGCCGGCACCGAGCGCCCCCGCACCGAGCGTGGAGCCGGCCCGCCGGAGGGCCGAGGCGGCGGTCCGCGAAGAGGCCGAGGAGGAGGTCGAGGAGACGGTCGGCGTCTGAACGGCCGACGTACCGGGAGAAGGGGCGCACCGTCCGGCGACGGACGGCGCCCCTCGCCGTGTGCGGCTCACCGGTCCCCTGGCCCGATCGTCACCACCCGCGCCCACTCGGGCGGTTCGTCCGGCCGGTACTCCGGGTTGTCCTCGTCCCGGGACCCGCCGTCCGACCGTTGCCGGGGAAACAGGCCCACCACCGTCCGGCACGCCGGCCGCGACTGCGGCCAGGGCGTCTGTCCGTCCGTCATCACCACGACGACATCAGGGGCCGGCCGTGCCCGCAGCGCCTGAGTGAAGCCCGTCCGCAGGTCCGTCCCGCCGCCGCCCACCAACTGGATCCCCTCGGCCCGGCACAGCGGATGCACGGTCTGGGCCGCAGCGTCGCACGACACCACCGTGACCAGGTCGCGACGGCCGCCCACGGCCCGGGAGATCGCGGCGACTTCCAGGAGCGCGCTGCCCAGTTCGGCGTCGCTGACCGACCCGGACGTGTCGACGACCACGCACACCCGAGGCGGTCTGCGCCGCAGGCTCGGCAGGACCACGCCGGGCACCCCGGCCGAGCGCCGCGCCGGCCGGCCGTAGCTGTAGTCGTCGCCCGAGCCCGAGCCGGACACCGCCGAGCGCACCGCCGCCCCCAGCAACTCCCGCCAGGGCTGCGGCGGATGGAACGCCTCCTCCGCCCACCGCTGCCACCCCTTGGGCGCGTCGCCCGGCGCGCCGGTGATGCCCTGCGCCACCCGGAAGCGCACCGCGTCCCGTTCCTGCTCGCTGAGCCCGTGGGCGCCGTCCGGCCCCAGGTCCCACTCCCGTTCCAGGCCGTCGGCGCCGCTGCCGCAGTCCAGCCAGGCCAGCGACCGGTGCTGCGGCCCGAGCCGGAACAGCCGCAGGTAGTCCTCCATCAGCTCACCCTCGGGCAGATCCAGTTGCCCGGGTGTGACGGCTCCCTTCGGCAGTACCAGCCCGTCGCCGTACACGTCGTCGTTGATCTCGAGGTCCGCCGCGATGTTCATCCGCAGCCGCTCCCCGCGGCCGTGCAGTCCGCGCTCCCTGGCGACCCGGTCACCACGTCCGTGGTGGTCGCGCAGCAGGTGCGACACCTCGTGCACCCACACCCCGGCGAGGTCCTCCACGGGCGTCCGGTCCACGAAGGCCGGTGAGACGTAGCACCGCCAGTGCCGGTCGACAGCCATCGTCGGCACCTGCCGTGACTCGACGGGATGCAGCGCGAACAGGGCCGTCGCCAGGTAGGGCCGCGCCCGGGCCGCATGCAGCCGGGCGGCGAAGAGCTTGCCGAGGTCCAGCGCCCCGGGCGCACCGGCCGTCATCGGCGGACCCCGGACGCGACCGCGGACCGGCGGGCGGCCTCGTCGGCGCGCCGGGACAGGGAGACCACGCCGGCCAGCCGCTCGATCGCCTCCGGTACGTCCCAGTCCTCCCGGCGCAGGGAGGCCAGCGTGGTGGCGGGGACGACCACCACGTCCGGGGCCCCGGTCTCCATCGCGCGGACCAGCAGCGTCCACGCCGCGTCCCAACGGGCCCGTTCCGGACTCCTGCGGACCGCGTCCACCACGCCGTCCAGCACGGCCTGCCGCAGGTCCCCGCGGTCCGGCAGCACGGCACCGTCGGGGTCGGCGAGCAGGGCCTCGGGATCCGGCAGGTCCATCCGGTCCAGGCCCGCCAGCAGTTCAAGGCCCGGCCCGTCCCCGACCGTCCCCCTGACCAGCAGGGACAGCACCTCCCGGGAGGAGTCGGCGGCGGTCGCGAAGGCGACCAGACGCAGGGTCATGTCCCAGCTGCGGGGCGACGGCCAGGCACCGCCCCGACGGCTCTCACCGCTGGGCAGCCGGTGCACGAGCGCCGGGCGCGCGGTGAGGAGACCGCAGACCGCGCGACGCGCGACGTCCACGGCCTCCGGCAGCCGCTCCGCGTCGAGCCGGGGCAGGGTGGCCCGGGGCCAGGTCCCGCCCAGGCCGCGCACGACGACGTCGTGGTCGTGCGTCCACTGGAGGTGCACGAACCGGTTGGCCAGGGGCGGGCTCAGTTCCCAGCCGTCGGCGGCGGAGGACCGCGGATTGGCGGCGGCCACGATCCGGACACCGGGCGGCAGCCGCAGCGCACCGATCCGCCGCTCCAGCACCACCCGGAGCAGGGCCGCCTGGACGGCGGGCGGCGCGGTGGACAGCTCGTCCAGGAACAGCAGCCCGCGCCCGGCCCGGACCAGCCGCACCGCCCAGTCCGGCGGTGCCATCGGGACCCCCTGCCGCGCCGGGTCGTCGCCCACGACCGGCAGCCCCGAGAAGTCGGACGGCTCGTGGACGCTGGCGATCACGGTGGTCAGCGGCAGGTCCAGGGCGCTCGCCAGCTGCGTCAGCGCGGCCGTCTTGCCGATGCCCGGCTCACCCCACAGCAGCACGGGGAGGTCGGCGGCCACGGCCAGGGTCAGCGCCTCCAGCTGGGTGTCGGTACGAGGCTCGGTGGTCGCTTCCCCCAGCAGGGCCAACAGGTCGGCGGCGACGTCGAGTTGAGAGGCGCGGGAGGGTGCGTCGGGCATGACGGAAGGAGTGCACGAGGGCATGTGTGATCACCTGGGGTGTGAAGTCGGCGGAGTGGAACGTGAATTCAGCGCAGGAAGGTCGCCTGACGAGGGCGTCGGCGGTGCTGCAGGGCGGCGCGGGGCTTGGGATCGACAGGGGCGTGTCCGGGACCGACGAGACCCGCCCGGTAGAGCCCGTACGTGATCTTCCGGGCCGCGGCCGCCTCCAGTTCGTCCCGGAGGGAACCATCGCGCAGCAGCGCGTCGGGACCCAGCAGGCCCTCGACCACGGCGAGCGCGCCCGCGGTGTCGCCGTGGTCCAGGCGTTCGCGGACACCCGTGAGGCAGTCCGGACGCCGGTGCGCCTCGTCGATGGCCTGCAGACAGGGGAGCGGCGGTCCGCCGAGCGCGACCAGCAGGTCCTCGCGCCGGATCTCCTCCGGAGCGTGGTCCAACGGGGCCAGTACGCCGTCGACCAGGCCGATCCGGTGCCGGGCTCCCCGGCACTCCACGAGCCGCGGCTGCCCCGCCCGGTCGGGGCGGCGAGGCGGACCGGACGGCGCGTGACCGGGCGCGAGCGCGGACGCGACCAGCGGGTGCAGGCGGTCGGGTTCGAGCAGACCGGCCCGCAGCAGCTCCAGATCCGGCAGGACCCAGGTCGCCGCGTCGGGCAGGACGGGCAGCGCGGACAAGCCGCCCGAGGGCACTGACGCGGCGACCCGCAGGGCAACCGGAGCCCCCCGGTCGCCGTTCGCGACCAGGTCCAGCACCAGTCGGCGCCGGCCGCCGAGCCGTACGACGAAGGGGCCGGCGGACCGCCCCTCGGCGGCGAGCAGGAGGGCGGCCTCGGCCGTCCACCGGCCGGTGGCACAGCCGGCTCCCGGCGGCACCGGGTCCGGCAGCTCCGGCTCCGTCACCGGAGCGTCGGCCCCGGACCGCTCCGGCAGCTCACCAGCTCTGCGCGCATCCCACAGGTGCCGGTGCAGATCGAGCCGGTAGCGCCGGCTGGGGCGCGGATGCGGATGCCGGGCGGTGCCCGAGCGGGACCCGTCCCACAGCGCGAGACCGATCCGCTGACCGGCGTCGGCCCAGGCGGGAGGCGTCCGGGCGACCAGGTGCACCGGGCCGCCGCGGGCCCCCCAGCCGTCGTACCGGGCCAGGGTGAGGGTCAGCCCCGGGCGTAGCAGCCCGTCGGGCGCGACCCTCGGCATGTGCCAGCGCAGCAGGTCGGGAGCGAGGTGGCGGAGGTCGGCGCGGACCCGGGCCGCGAGGTCCCGGCCGTGGTCGCGGGCGACCGAACGCAGATCGAGATCGATGTCGACACCGGCGGCGGCACACGCCCCCGCCCAGTCCCCGGCGCGGCGGCGGACGGTCGCGGTCTCGATCATGGAAGGCGGCACGGCGAACTCGCGCACGCGCAGCCACAAGGAGAGTCGGGAATCCCCGTACGCGGTCTGAGTGAGCATCAGCGCTCACCTTGCGCGGACGGGACCCCCGATCTGTCATCGGAGTGAGTGGTCATCGCGGCGATCGTAACCGGCCGCGCTGTGCCGCGCCAGGGAGTTTCGAACTCGGCGCGGACGACGGCCGATGACGCCACTGGGGTAAAGTGACGGTCCGGCCGCGCACGGGACGCGGCCACCGGCTGTCGAGGAGGTGGGACCCATTACCGCTGTGTCAGCTGGGGTGCTCTCTCCTTGTGACAGCCTTCTGTGACAGCGCGGACCACCGGTACCGGTGACCGCGAGAGCGCCCTTCGGCTCGAGGTTTCCGAAAGGCTCTCGGCTTCCATGCCCTCTTTGCCCCCGCTCTCCCCTTCCGCCGTCGTCTCCGCGCTGCGCGCCGCCGGGTGCGTCTTCGCCGAGGACGAGGCGGAGTTGCTCCTCGCCGCCGCCCGCACCCCCGGGGAACTCTCCGCGATGGTGGACCGGCGTGCCGCCGGACTCCCGCTCGAACTCGTCCTCGGCTGGGCCGAGTTCCACGGTCTGCGGATCACCGTGGACGAGGGCGTATTCGTGCCCCGCCGCCGGACCGAGTTCCTGATCGACCAGGCCCTGGCCCAGTCCCCGGACGCACGGGTCGTGGTCGATCTGTGCTGCGGCTCCGGTGCGCTCGGTGTGGCCCTGGCCGCCGTACTGGGCGCCGTCGAGGTGCACGCCGCAGACATCGATCCGGCGGCCGTACGCTGCGCCCGCCGCAACCTCACCCCCTACGGCGGCCGGGCCCACGTGGGCGACCTGTTCGACGCCCTGCCCGCCGGCCTGCGGGGTCGCGTCGGCATCCTCACCGCCAACGTCCCCTACGTGCCCAGCGCCGAGGTGGCGCTCCTCCCGGCGGAGGCCCGCGACCACGAGCCGCAGACCGCCCTCGACGGCGGCGCGGACGGTCTCGACGTACTGCGCCGGGTGGCCGCCGGGGCCCCGGAGTGGCTGGCGCCCGGCGGCTGCCTCCTGACCGAGACCAGCGAACGCCAGGCGCAGACGGCCGTGGAGGCCTTCACGCGCGCCGGCCTGACGACCCGTCTGGCGGTGGCGGACGAGGCGTACGCGCACGTGGTGATCGGCGTACTGGAGTAGCCCGGCCCCGCGCAGCTCACTCCAGTTCCTGGGCCCGGGCGATGAGCAGGGCCACGTCGTCGTGGTTGTCGGGATGGTGCAGCGTTTGCAGGAGCAGGTCGCAGGCCTCCTCCAGGGGGCGGGCGGGGTCGCCCAGCAGGGACAGCAGGAAGTCCAGGCGTTCGTCCAGTGAGTGACGGCGGGTCTCGACCAGCCCGTCGGTGTAGAACACCAGCTCGTCGCCCGGCTCGAAGTCGACCGTCACGGTGGAGAACTCGACCCCGCCCACGCCCAGCGGGACCCCGGTGGGCAGGTCGAGCAGCTCCGGCGGGTGGCCGGGGCGCACCCGGGCCGGGGGGAGGTGGCCGGCGTTGGCGATCCGGCACTGCCGCAGATGCGGGTCGTGGACGGCGTACACGCAGGTGGCGATCGAGTGGTCCAGGGCCGACGTCGTCTTGTCCAGGTGCTCCAGCAGCAGCGCCGGGTCGAGGCCGAGCGAGGCCAGCGTGGTGGTCGCGGTGCGCAGCCGGCCCATCGTGGCGGCGGCGCTGATGCCGCTGCCCATCACGTCGCCCACCACGAGCGCCGTGCGGTCGCCCTCCAGCGGGATGACGTCGAACCAGTCGCCGCCGACCTCACTGGTGGCGCCCGCGGGCTGGTAGCGGGAGGCCACCTCCAGGCCCGTTGTGACCGGCGGATGGCTGGGCAGCAGGCTGCGCTGCAGGGTGAGCGCGGTGTTACGGGCGTTCTGGTACCAGCGGGCGTTGTCGATCTGCACCGCCGCGCGGGCCGCCAGCTCCCGGGCCAGCAGCACGTCGTCCTCGTCGAAGGCCACCGGATTGCGGGTCCGCTTGAGGTCCAGGGCGCCCAGTACCTCGCCGCGGGCGATCAGCGGCACCGCCAGATACGAGTGCAGGCCCGCCCGGCCCAGCAGCACGGCCGCCTCGGGGGAGCGGGCGATGCGCGGCAGATCCTCCTCCTTCACCTGCGGCACCAGCACCGCCTCACCCGTGCGGACGCACTCGGTGACCAGCCGGTCGGGCCCGTACGTGGCGATCCGGCCGGGCGCGTCGGCGGCGCGGACGGCGTCCGACTGCTGCTCGGCGCGCAGGGCCAGGGCCCGGATCACCGCGGACTCCGAGGGGCCGAGCGTGCTGGGCCGGCCCTCCACGACGGCGTCCAGCAGGTCGACGGCGGCCACGTCGGCCAGCGCGGGCACGGCCACCTCGGCCAGCTCGAACGCGGTGCGCTCCAGCTCGAGCGTCGTACCGATCCGGGCGGAGGCGTCGGCGATGACGGCGAGCCGGCGCCGTGCGTTCTCGGTCTCGATGCGCCCGCGGTAGGCCTCGGTGATGTCGACCACCGAGGCCGCGACGCCGAGCACGGTGCCCACCGAGTCCTCCAGCCGGTAGAGCGACACCGACCAGGCGTGGTCCTCGTCCGGATCCGCCGGGGTCCGGCCGATGGTGGCCTGGGCGACCAGGGGCTCCCCGGTCTCCATGACCCGACGGGCCGCGTCCTCCAGGGCGTCGACGTCCAGCAGCGGCAGCATCTCGCCGACGGTCCGCCCGACGTGCTCCGCGGCGGAGATGCCGTTGATCTTCGCCAGGGCAGGGTTGACCGAGACGTACCGCAGGTCCGTGTCGAACACCGCGAATCCGATCGGCGCCTGTTTCACCATCCGCTCGGACAGCGCCACGTCCTGTTCGAGGCGGCGCACCGTGGACCGGTCGGCCGCGAGTCCCAGCGCGTACACATCGCCCTGGTCGTCCAGCAGGCGCATGTTGCGGAACTCCACCAGTCGCGTGCCGCCGTCCTTGACCCGGATGGGGAACGCCCCGGCCCAGCTCTGACCGGTCTGCATCACGTCGGCGAACAGCTTGCCGACCAGTTCGATGTGCTCCTCGTGCACCATCAGCCGCGCGGCGAACTCCCCGAGCGCCTCCTGCGCCGTGTAGCCGAACAGCTCCTCCGCCTGGGGGCTCCACAGCACGATGCGGCCCTCGGCGTCCAGCACCACCGACGCCACGCTCAGTACGTCGAGCAGCCCGCTCGGACGCACCGGCCCGCCGCCCTCGGCCACCGGAGCCCCGGCTGCACTCATGCCATGCACCGCCTTCACCCGTCCGCACGGCACATCGTCCCCCGTGCCGACTCCCCTTGTTCTATCGCGCTCACACCCGACTCGCCGTCGCCGTCGCCGACCATCTCCACCATCTCTCGACACGGCAGCGGACGTCCGCCGAAGAAACCACCCCCGTGACCGGCGGGCAAGTCCCCGGGCCATGAGAGTTCACACTGATGTTGTTCATTGGTCTGTACATGACCATCGGGCGCCGCCAGACTGTCCGCCGACCGAGTGCCCCCACCCCCTGTTCGAGGAGTCGGCCATGCCCGCGTCCCCGTCCGTCCGGCAACGTTGTCACACAGTCCTCGCCGGACTCGTCACCCTGGCCACCGCTGCAGTCGTGTCCCTCGCCGCGCCCGCCCCGGCCTCCGCCGCCGACAACTGGACCGAGACCGGCTCCGACCGCGCCGACCCGCTGACCGAGAGCCAGGGTCTGACCTCGGTGGAGGTCCCGGCGAACAGCCCCAACCGGTACACCGGCATCGGCACCATCCCCATCGGCGTCTCCAGCCGCGGCTGGAACCACGTCGGCGACCCCGACGCCTCGTACAACGGCTACTACATCGAGCCCTACCAGCAGGACTCCGGCAACTCGAAGATGTTCCGCGTACAGGCACCGGGCGGCGCCTGGTCGGAGTACGTGCACACGCTCAGCCCCGGCGAGGCACTCAACAACTCCTGGGACGCGATCTCACCGGACGGCCAGTGGATGCTGGCGGGCGAGTGGGGCACCATGAACCGCCTGCTGGTCTTCCCGACCCCCGGCATCAACCCGAGCACCTCGCCCTCGGCGAACCTCCCGCAGGCCTCCAAGGTCAACCTCGACCACGCCGTGCGCGACGTCCAGGGCTGCGACTTCTCCGGCCCGACGACCCTGCTGTGCTCCTCGGACGACCCGGACGGCTCCCTCTTCGGCATGACCAAGCCGCTGCTGCAGATCGACCTGTCCGCGACCCCGGGCTCGGCGGACGTCTCCGGCCATGTCACCGCCCTGCGCCAGCTGCCGCTGCGCAGCTCCTGCTCGGGCACCTTCGAGGCGGAGGGCATCGACTACGACCGCCGCACCGGCATCCTGCGCGTGATCGTCATCTCGCCCGGGTTCTGCGTCCTCACGGACAGCAAGACGTACAAGTTCGCGCGCGGCTGAGCGGCCGGGCCCCTGCCGCCTCCGGTGCCGCGACAGGTGGTGCGTTTCCGGAGAGTGGTGGTTTTCTGGGGAGGTGGCGCGGTACGCGGGGAGCCCGCGGTATCGCGCCACCACCATGAGAGGAGCGATCACGATGGCCCGTGAGCGATCGCACGAGGAGTCCGTCTCCCTCGAGATCAGCGGATGCAGCAAGGAAGACGCCCGGATCGTGTTCGACGCGCTGTGCGAGTGCTTCGAGTCCGACCGGCGCGCCGAGGACGTGCCGCAGCAGCTCCACGAAACGCGCCCGATGGTGTGGCTCGGCACCTTCGAGGTCACCGACGCCCACGCCTGCAGGCCGCCCGCCCGGCTCGCGGCCTCCGTCGAGGCCGACGCGCAGGGCAGCTACTGGGCGGTCAACCGGCTCCACCGGACGCTGGACTCGCTCTTCACGGTGCGCAGCCTCACCTCGGCCTCGGGCGACCAGGAAAGGGAGCTGCACGTCCTGCTCGAAAGCCGGTGACACCGGACCGGCTGCGGCCGCCGTACGTACTGGTGGTCACAGAGTGATCGGGTTCACCTCCGTGCGTTTTTGCAACTAGTTGCATAATGGCTCCGGGGTCCTCTACAACAGAGACCACCACACCGCGCACGGAGGGCCCGATGAGCCGTTACCCGCACCTGATGTCCCCGCTCGACCTGGGATTCACCACCCTGCCCAACCGCGTGCTCATGGGCTCCATGCACGTCGGTCTGGAGGAGGCCGAGCGAGGCTTCGAGCGGATGGCGGCGTTCTACGCGGCTCGCGCGCGCGGCGGAGTCGGGCTCATCGTCACCGGCGGCATCGCTCCCAACGACGAGGGGCGGCCGTACGAGGGCGGCGCCAGGCTCACCACCGAGGCGGAGGCCGAACAGCACAAGGCCGTCACCGAGGCCGTGCACCGTGAGGGCGGCCGGATCGCGATGCAGATCCTGCACTTCGGCCGGTACGCCTACCACCAGGACCTGGTCGCCCCGAGCCCGCTGCAGGCCCCGATCAGCCCCTTCGTGCCCCGCGAACTGAGCGACGCCGACGTCGAGCGCACCATCGACGACTACGCCCGCGCCGCCCGCCTCGCCCGGCAGGCCGGCTACGACGGCGTCGAGATCATGGGCTCCGAGGGCTACCTGATCAACGAATTCATCGCCGCCCGGACCAACCACCGCACGGACCGCTGGGGCGGCTCCTACGAGAACCGGATGCGCTTCCCGGTCGAGATCGTCCGGCGGGTGCGCGAGGCCGTCGGCGACGACTTCATCATCGTCTACCGGCTCTCCATGCTGGACCTGGTCCCGGGCGGCTCCTCCCTGGAGGAGGTCGTCACCCTCGCCAAGGCCGTCGAGGCCGCCGGGGCGACGATCATCAACACCGGCATCGGCTGGCACGAGGCGCGCATCCCCACCATCGCCACCTCGGTGCCGCGCGGCGCCTACACCTGGGTCACCAAGAAGCTCATGGGCGCGGTGTCCGTCCCGCTGGTGACGACCAACCGCATCAACACCCCCGAGCTGGCCGAGGAGTTGCTCGCCGACGGCTGCGCGGACATGGTCTCCATGGCCCGCCCGATGCTCGCCGACCCCGACTTCGTCAACAAGGCCGCGGCGGGCACGCCCGAGGCCATCAACACCTGCATCGGCTGCAACCAGGCCTGCCTGGACCACACGTTCAGCGGCAAGATCACCTCCTGTCTGGTCAACCCGCGCGCCTGCCACGAGACGGAACTCGTGCTCTCCCCGACCCGGCTGAAGAAGCGAGTCGCCGTCGTCGGCGCCGGGCCGGCGGGGCTCGCCTGCGCGGTGAGCGCCGCCGAACGCGGCCATGACGTGGTGCTCTTCGACGCCGCGAGCGAGGTCGGGGGCCAGCTGAACGTGGCCCGCAAGGTCCCCGGCAAGCAGGAGTTCGACGAGACGCTGCGCTACTTCCGCCACCAGCTCGACGAGCACGGCGTGGACGTACGCCTCGACACCTGGGTCACCGCCGGGGACCTGGCCGGCTACGACGAGGTCGTCGTCGCCACCGGTGTCACCCCGCGCACCCCCGAGATCCCCGGCGTCGACCACCCCCGCGTCCTCGGCTACCTCGACGTCCTGCGCGACGGCGCCCCCGTCGGCGACCGTGTCGCCGTCCTGGGCGCCGGCGGCATCGGCTTCGACGTCGCCGAGTACCTCACCGACGGCGGCGACAAGGCGAGCGAGGACCCTCGGACGTACTTCCGCAACTGGGGCGTCGACATGGACTACGCGGCACCGGGCGGCCTCGCGGCGCCGCAGCGGCCGGCCCCGCCGCGCACGGTCCACCTGCTGCAGCGCAAGACCACCAAGGTCGGCGCCGGACTCGGCAAGACCACCGGCTGGATCCACCGCACCGAGCTGAAGCACCGCGGCGTGACCATGGTCCCGGGCGTGCGCTACGACCGGATCGACGACGCGGGCCTGCACATCACCGTCGGCGACGAGAGCACGGTCCTGGAGGTCGACACCGTCGTGCTGTGCACCGGCCAGGAGCCGCGCCGCGACCTGTACGAGGAGCTGGTCGCCGCCGGCCGCAGCGCCCACCTGATCGGCGGCGCCGACGTCGCGGCCGAACTGGACGCCAAGCGGGCCATCAAGCAGGGCACCGAGGTGGCGGCGGCCCTTTAGGGGCCGTACGCCCGTCCCTAGGATGAGCCCATGTCACTCCCGCACGCCATCCTCACCGCCCTGCTGGAGAAGCCGTCGTCGGGTCTCGAGCTGACCCGCCGGTTCGACAAGTCGATCGGCTACTTCTGGTCCGCGACACACCAGCAGATCTATCGCGAGCTGGGGAAGCTGGAGGGCGAGGGCTACATCCGCACCCTGCCGGCCGAGCAGCCGGCCCGTGGGCAGAAGAAGAGCTACGAGGTTCTGCCCGCGGGCCGCGCCGAACTGGCCCGCTGGACCGCCGCCTCCCAGGACCCCAAGCCGCAGCGCGACATCCTGCTGCTGCGGCTGCGGGCCGCCGCGGTGGTCGGCACGGCGGGCCTCCAGGCCGACATGCGCCGCCATCTGGAGCTGCACCAGCGGCAGTTGGCGGAGTACGAGGAGATCGAGCGGCGTGACTTCCCGCCGGACCGGGCCGCCCCTCAGGACCGCCTGCGGCATCTGGTGCTGCGGGCGGGCATCGACCTGGAGACCTTCTGGACCCAGTGGCTCACCCACGCCCTGAAGGAGTTCGCCGAACTGCCCGCCGACGCACCGGAACCGACGGGCGACACGTCCGGCTGACGGGGAGGCCTCAGAGACGGTACGGCTTCGAGCGGCGGCGCAGGAACCAGGCCGCGCCGGCCACACCCGAGGTCACCAGGGCCACGCCGACGCCCAGGGTCAGCGGGCCGTAGTCGCGGGCCGCACCGCCGAGACCGCCCAGCACGCCGCGCGCGGGGGGCGCGGGCGGTGCGGCGCGCGTCGAGGAGGTCGTGGGGGTGGTGGCGGCCGACACGATCACGGACTGGCTGCCGGCGGTCACGCCGTTGGAGCACACCACCACGACCGTGTACGTGCCCGGGCTCACTCCCGACCAGGCCGCGGACTGGCTGATGGTCGTGCCCGACAGGGCCACCTGGCGGCCCTGGGCGAAGTTCGCCTGGCCGCTGCTGAGCATCGAGGCGGTGCCCCAGCTGCCGTTGTTCTGGGTACAGGCGCTGGTGACGACCGAGACCATGGACCCGGTGGTGCTCACCGAGATGCCCGAGACCGCGGCCGACGGCCCGGCGAGCGCGGTCGGGAGCGCGGCGGCGGCCGCCAGGGTCAGGCCGGAGCGGAGGAGGAGTCTGGAGTTTCGCATGGGCTGGCCTCCGGCGGCACGGTTGGTGGCACATCCCATGCGCCACCGAGGGTCGGGAAGCGTCCGTGCTGCCCTCAAGGGCAGCAAACGCGGCCCCGGACCCCGGCGCACGCGGACTGCACCCGGTCAGGTGACGGCCGACGGGATTCGCCGGTCCGGTGCGGGCCGGTTCCGGCCCACCGATCGTCAGCCGCCCGCGCCCGCGCCCGGGTCCGCGCCTGTGGTCACGGTCCGCTCCGCCGAGAACCCGCCCCAGGTGCCGTCCGGCAGCCGCGCCCGCAGCCGCACCCGGTGCTCCGCCCCCGCGTCCCGCCCGACGTAGAAGCTGTAGCGGGCCCGGCCGCGCGGCGGATCGCCGCCCCACACCAGGGAGGTGGCATTGGTGCCGTCCAGCCGGATCTGGTACTCGGTGATCACCCCGTCCACGCGCGGCGGATCCCAGGCGAGGTCGATGTAGTAGGCCCCGGCGGAGCGGTGGGTCGCGGCGCTGAACCCGGCCGGCGCGGTGTCCCGGCCGTCGTCGGTGCCCGGCGTGCGGATCCGGACCGGCGCGCTCGCGGGCGAGAGGTTGTCGGCCGCGTCGCGCGCCCGCACGGTGAAGACATAACGGGTGCCAGGACGCAGCCCGGTGACCACGGTCGCGGTCTGGCCGCCGCCGACGCTGTGGATCTTCGCGTCGCCCTGGTAGACGTCGTACGACACCACGCCCCTGTCGTCCCGGGAGGCGGCCCAGGACAGCTGGACCGCCCGGCTGCCGACCGGCCGGCCGGTCGGCCGCAGCGGGCGGGTGGGGGCCGAGCGGTCCGCCGCCGTCACGGCCGGCGTCCGTGCCCGCACCTCACGGCTCGGCAGCCCGAGCCGGCCGTCCCTGTCCCGGGCCCGCACGGTGAAGGCGTACAGGGTGGACGGCCTGAGCCTGGTGACGTCCACCATGTGCTGCGAGCCCGGGACTTCGGTGACCTTCGTGGAGCCGCGATACACCTCGTAGGTGCGGATCCCAGGCCGGTCCGGCACCGCGTTCCACATGACGTGCACGCTGGTGGCGCTCCCGGCCGCGGCGGTGACGCCCGTCGGAGCGCCGGGCGCCCGCCCGCCGTCGCCGTCGGCCGCACCGCTCCAGCCGCAGGACGCGGCCAGCACCAGGGCGCCGCAGGCCAGCACGGGCCGGAGGGGAACGCGTCGCACGGCGCTGCCTCCCTGGAGACGGCATCACGGGCAAAGGTCCGGACCAATATGCCCGGCGTGTGCGGCCGAAGCAAGGGGGCCGTGTTGGTGACCATCCGCGGGAGTTACGTATGCTGAGGGTTCCCTAGGGATGAACTCCCCGAGAGGGAAGGGAAGTTCATGCTTGTGGCGCGGAAACGCTGTCGTCGCCGAACCCGCGCCGACGCGGGCGGGGGGGGGGGGGGGGGGGGGGGGGGGGGGGGGGGGGGGGGGGGGGGGGGCCCCCCCCCCCCCCCCCCCCCCCCCCCCCCCCCGGCCCCTGTTGCTTTCTCACAGGGCGTCAGCAGAGTGCTCCATCCGGCCCTATAGGGGTGGCTGTGCTAGCCCCCCGACACCACTTTGGGCAAGGTGTCCGGAATGTTCCAGAGGAGAGAGTCCCTCAGAGTGCGTGCCCAGTCGCTGACGCTGGCCACGGCCGGCGCCGCCCTGCTCGCCCCGACGCCGCTGCCCGCCGCCGCCGTCCCGCCCTGGCCGGGGCCCGCGGTCCGCACCGAGGGCTCCGTGACCGCCGCCGACCTGCTGGACCGGGTGCGTTCCTGCACCCAGGTCTCCAGGGGCCGCTACCGAACCGACGGCAGTACCCGTGCGATCGTCCCCGTCTGCGGCACCCGCAAGGCGGTGTTCTGGAAGGCCGACCTGGACGTCGACTGCGACGGACGGCCCACCACCCGCTGCAACCGCCGTACCGACCCGATGTTCTCCGCCGCCACCGCCTACCAGCAGTCCGACGGCCGCCATCTGAACGCCGCGTCCCTTCCCTACATCGTGATCCCGGCTCCCAGCGGCATCTGGAACCCCCGTGTGCAGGGCGTCCGGGGCGGCGCGGTGGCGGCCGTGATCTACCAGGGCCGGGTGCAGTACGCGGTGGTCGGCGACACCGGTCCGCGGGACATCATCGGCGAGGCCTCCTACGCCACCGCCCGGGGCCTCGGCATCAGACCCGACCCGCGCAACGGCGGAGTCCCCTCCGGCGTCACGTACATCGTCTTCAAGGACTCCGACGTCGACCCCATCGAGGACCACCGGGCGGCGGTGGAGAGAGGGGAGCGGCTCGCCCGGCAGTTCGTGCAGGCCAAGCACTGAGACCGGCGGGACGCGGGCCCGGACGGCGGCCCAGCCGCTGTCCACGGGCAGCGTGCCCTGGTTCCGGTGCGGCACGGCCAGGTACTTCGCCGGACCTGCCGCGCCGTGCTCGGACGCCGTGCGGGCGGCGCAGGCCGCGCTGCCGCGCAGGCCGGCCGCGGCGGCGCTCACGATCGGCGGGCGGCAAGGCCGTCTCCCGGGCCGCCCGCACCGTCCCGGCCGCCCCGTCCGCGTCGACCGCCGAGGGCGCCCGGCGCCGACCGCGTCGGCATGGGCCCGGTGGGCCCGCTGTGCCCGCCGGGCCGGGGGTCCAGGAAGCTCTGCCCCCTGGACCCGCGCGATCACACCTTGCGGTAGCTGTACGCCTCCGCTGCCGCCGCCTCCACCGCGTCGAGGTCCGCTCCCGTGGCCGCCGTGACGACCGCAGCCACCGCCCCCTCGACGAACGGAGCGTCCACCAGCCGTGCGCCGTCCGGGAGTTCATCACCCTCGGCGAGCAGCGCCTTGACGGTGAGCACCGCACTGCCGAGGTCGGTGAGGACGGCGACCCCGACACCCCGGTCCACGGACGCGGCCGCCGCGGAGATCAGCTCGGCGCTGGTGCCGAGCCCGCCTCCCTCGGTGCCGCCCGCCGCGGCGACGGGTACCGCGGTGGCCCCGCCCGCCAGGCCCTTCGCCAGCTCGGCGACGGAGGACGCGACCTCCGCGCTGTGCGACACCAGCACGATCCCGACCAGTTTCCCGTCATTCACCGGACGCTCCCGAAGCCGCTTCCTCCAGGCCCGCGATCAACAGGGCCGACGACGTGGCCCCCGGATCCTGGTGCCCGATACTGCGCTCGCCGAGATAGCTGGCCCGGCCCTTGCGGGCCAGCAGCGGAACGGTGGCCGCGGCGCCCTCCTCCGCGGCCGACCGTGCCGCACCGAAGCCGTCGCCGAGCGCGTCCACGGCGGGGACGAGGGAGTCGATCATGGTCTTGTCACCGGGGGCCGCACCACCCAGCGCCATCACCCCGTCCACGCCCGCCCTGAGCGCCTCGGCCAGCTGCTTCTCGCTGACCTCGGGGGCGTCCCCGAGCGCCTTGCCCGCCTTGCGCAGCAGGGTGCCGTACAGCGGCCCGGCCGCCCCGCCGACCGTCGAGATCAGCCGGCGCCCGGCCAGGACCAGCACCGCGCCCGGGGTGGCCGGTGCCTCCTCCTCCAGACTGGCCAGGACGGCGGTGAACCCGCGCTGCATGTTGCTGCCGTGGTCGGCGTCCCCGATGGCCGAGTCGAGGGCCGTGAGCCGTTCCGCCTCCCGGTCGACGGACGCGGCGGTCGCCGTCATCCAACGGCGGAAGAAATCGGCGTCGAGCACTGGATCTCCTTGCGTCGTAGGGGTGTTGACCGCTTCCTTCGCCGGGTCACATCCCCCAGCGCAGCGCCGGGGTCTTCACCGGCGCGTCCCACAGCCGCAGCAGTTCCTCGTCGACCTGGCACAGCGTGACCGAGGCGCCCGCCATGTCGAGGGAGGTGACGTAGTTGCCGACAAGGGTGCGGGCCACGGTCACGCCCCGCTCGCCGAGCACCCGCTGCACCTCGGCGTTGAAGCCGTACAGCTCCAGCAGCGGGGTGGCGCCCATGCCGTTGACCAGGACCAGTACGGGGTTGCGCGGAGACATGTCCTCCAGGATGGCGTGCACCGCGAAGTCGGCGATCTCCCCGGAGGTCATCATCGCCCGCCGCTCCCGGCCCGGCTCGCCGTGGATGCCGATGCCCAACTCCAGCTCGCCGGAGGGCAGATCGAAGGTCGGAGAGCCCTTGGCCGGTGTGGTGACGGCGCTCAGCGCGACACCGAAGCTGCGGGCGTTCTCGTTCACCTGGCGCCCGACGGCCTCGACCCGCTCCAGCGGCTGCCCCTCGGCCGCCGCGGCACCCGCGATCTTCTCCACGAACAGGGTCGCGCCGGTGCCGCGCCGGCCGGCCGTGTACAGGCTGTCGGTGACCGCCACGTCATCGTTGACCAGCACCTTCCCGACCTGGATGCCCTCGTCCTCGGCGAGTTCGGCCGCCATGTCGAAGTTGAGCACGTCGCCGGTGTAGTTCTTCACGATGAACAGCACGCCGGCCCCGCTGTCGACGGCGGCCGCGGCGCGGGCCATCTGGTCCGGCACCGGCGAGGTGAACACCTCCCCGGGACAGGCCGCCGAGAGCATGCCCGGACCGACGAATCCGCCGTGCAGCGGCTCGTGCCCCGACCCGCCGCCGGAGACCAGCGCGACCTGCCCGGCCACGGGAGCGTCCCGACGGACGACCACCCGGTTCTCCACGTCCACGGTCAGATCGGGATGCGCGGCCGCCATACCCCGCAGCCCGTCTGCCACCACGGTCTCCGGGACGTTGATCAGCATCCTCATGGGTGTCTCCTCGTGAGCTCGGCTCTGGGGCTCAGGACCTGCTTCGTCGCAGATCACCGGCGCTGAGGGCAGTTCTTGATCCGGGCGGTTCGTTGCGTTCGTCGCTGTTCCTGGCGGTCCGGGGCAGGGCGTGGCGGGTCTGTCGCCGGCTCGGTACTGACGTCGGTCACGGGCTGTCAGGTGCCGACGGCCACCTGGCACAGGTGGTCGCCCGCCCCGTCTATTGGCAGTATCGACCTTGCGGCAGCGAAGGTCACCTGCGATCGTGCGGCTTCACCGTGCGTAGCGTCCGGTCGGCCCCCTGTACTCGCTGCTCGTGCGGGGGAGCGCCGCACGGGACGGACACTGCCCGGAGCCCTTGCCACCGGTCAGTCACGGCGCAGCAGTTCCGCCACGACGTCGTCCCAGTGCAGGTGGGAGCCCTCCGCACCGGCGGGTACCGCCTCGAAGGTCTCGGTCAGCCAGCCCCGGAATGCGGCTGCCGGTACGTACAGTGCGGCGGCCCCGCCCCTACCGCGCAGGACGATCCGCACCGTGGTGGATCCATGGCAGCGGCAGGGTGGCCAGACGCGGACGTCGCCCTCGCCGGAGGGGGCGCGCAGACCCGTGTACAGCAGGTCCCGCGAGAACAGCCAGGGCGCGACGGTCTCGGGGCCGCCGCGGAAGTCCAGCCGGACGGCGAGCGGATCGGCGGAGTCGTAACTGAAACGAACCTCGATCGGGACGGCCTCGGTGGCGCTGAGGACCAGATGGATGGTCAAGTCGGTGTGCAGGCGCTCTGTCCGGCCGGTCGAGTGCATGGCGCCTCCCAAGTGAGTGCAACGCGGACTCTGTCGCATACCGGGGGCGGACCTCCGGGCGCGACAGCGACAGTGCGCTCCACCGCAAGCCCGAAGCTGCCCCCACTCCCACTCCCACTTCCGCACGGCGCCGCGGAGCGGATGCGGACGCGTGGGTCGTATCCCGCGAGGTGATGGGCGCCGCTGCCACCAGGGGACGAGCCGGGCCGGTCGGCGCATCCGGCAGTCCGGCTCACACGGAAGAGACGGGTGAGGGCCGCGACAGCGGCGGGCGACGAACAGGCGGGCGGTGGAACCGGCCATGGGCGACCACGACACCACTGGGACCGGGCAGCCGGCGGACGGCGGCCTGACATGCCTGGTGACCGGTGCGACCGGGTACATCGGCGGACGACTGGTGCCGGAGCTGCTCGACGCGGGCCACCGGGTGCGCTGCCTGGTCCGCACCCCGCGCAGACTGCGTGACCACCCCTGGGCCGGCCGGGTGGAGGTCGTGCAGGGCGACGTGACCGAGGCCCGGTCGGTGGCGCGGGCGATGGACGGCGTGGACGTGGCCTACTACCTTGTGCACGCCCTCGGCACCGGGCGCGGATTCGAGGACACCGACCGCGAGGCGGCCCACGTCGTCGGCGAGGAGGCCCGGCGGGCCGGCGTCGGCCGCATCGTCTACCTGGGCGGGCTGACCCCCGGTGCGGTACCCGAGCGCGAACTGTCACCGCACCTGCGCTCGCGCGCCGAGGTCGGCCGCGTCCTGCTCGCCTCGGGCGTGCCCACGGCCGTGCTCCGCGCCGCCGTCATCATCGGCTCCGGCTCCGCCAGCTTCGAGATGCTGCGCTACCTCACCGAGCGGCTGCCCGTGATGGTCACCCCGCGCTGGGTGCACACCAGGATCCAGCCGATCGCCGTACGCGACGTCCTGCGCCTCCTCGTCGGCTGCGCACGCCTGCCCCGCGAGGTGCACCGCACCTTCGACATCGGCGGCCCGGACGTGCTGACGTACCTCGACATGATGCGCCGCTACGCCGCCGTGGCCGGCCTGCACCGGCGGCTGATCGTGCCCGTCCCGGTCCTCACCCCCGGCCTGTCCAGCCACTGGGTCGGGCTGGTGACACCGGTCCCCGCCTCGCTCGCACGTCCCCTGACGGAGTCCCTGCGGCACGAGGTGGTGTGCCGCGAGCACGACATCCGACGATACGTGCCCAGCCCGCCCGGCCACCCGGTCGGCTTCGACCGCGCCGTCGCCCTCGCCCTGCAGCGCATCCGCGACGCCCAGGTCACCACCCGCTGGTCGTCGGCCTCCGTGCCCGGCGCCCCCAGCGACCCGCTGCCCACCGACCCCGACTGGGCGGGCGGCAGTCTCTACACCGACGTGCGCCGACGCGACGCCGACGTCCCGCCCGAGGTGCTGTGGGAGGTCATCGAGGGCATCGGCGGGGAGAACGGCTGGTACTCCTTCCCGCTCGCCTGGGCGGTACGAGGCCATCTGGACCGCCTGGTCGGCGGCGTGGGCCTGCGCCGGGGACGCCGTGACGCCCGGCGCCTGCGGGTCGGCGACTCGCTGGACTTCTGGCGAGTCGAGGAGATCGAACGCGGTCGCCTGCTGCGGCTGCGCGCCGAGATGCGGCTGCCCGGCCTGGCCTGGCTGGAGATGGCTGTGGACGGCGACGGCCACGGGCCCCTCCAGTACGGGCAGCGGGCCTTGTTCCACCCGCGAGGGCTGCTCGGCCACCTGTACTGGTGGAGCGTCTCGCCGTTCCACGCCGTCGTCTTCGGCGGCATGGCCCGCAACATCGTCCGTGCCGCCGAACGCCTGGCACCCCGGGGGGACGGGCACGGGACGACTGCGTCCACCAGGCCTGTCACGGCCGAAGACCTCCGTACCGGTTCCCGACGCCCACCCGGAAGAAGCTGACGCACATGCACGTCTCGGTCGTCCTGTTCACCGCCGACCTGCGCCTGCACGACCATCCGCCGCTGTGTGCGGCCCTGGAGGCGGCCGACGCCGTCGTCCCGCTGTTCGTGCGGGACCTGGCCGTCGAGGCAGCCGGGTTCGCCGCGCCCAACCGCCGCGCCTTCCTCGACGGCTGCCTGGCGGACCTGGACGCCTCGCTGCGCGAGCGGGGCGGCCGGCTCGTGGTGCGCTCCGGCGACCCGGTGGAGGAGGTGTGCCGGGTGGTGGCCGAGGCGGACGCCGACGAGGTGCACATGTCGGCCGAGCACAGCTGGTTCGCCGTGTGCCGGGAACAACGGCTGCGCTCCGCTCTGGAGCGGACGGGCTGCCGGCTGTTCGTGCACGACGCGGTCACCGTCGCCGTACCGCCCGGCGTGGTGACCCCCGCGTCCTCCGACCACTTCGCCGTCTTCACCCCGTACTACCGGCAGTGGACGCAGGTGCCGCTGCGGCCGGTCGTCGGCGCGCCGCGCCGGGTGCCCGTGTCCGACGAGGTGCGCGGCGAGCAGGTCCCCGAGCAGGACGGGACCACCGGGACGTCCCCGGATCTGCCGCCCGGCGGGGAGAGCGAGGCCCGCAAGCAGGCGACCGCCTACTGGCGCCGCGGACTGGACGCCTATGACACCGCCCGCGACGACCTGGCCGCCGACGCCACCTCGCGCCTCTCCGCCCACCTGCACTTCGGCACCCTGTCCCCGTCGGAACTCGTGCACCGCGCCCGCCGGCGTGGCGGCGCCGGTGCCGAGGCGTTCGTACGGCAGCTCGCCTGGCGTGACTTCCACCGGCAGGTGCTCGCCGCGCGTCCCTGGACGGCCCGCGCCGACTACCGCACCAAGCGCGACCGCTGGCGCACGGAGCGCACCGCCGGCGCCGACATCGACGCCTGGCGCGAGGGCCGCACCGGCTATCCGGTCATCGATGCGGCCATGCGACAGCTGCGCCAGGAGGGCTGGATGCACAACCGCGCCCGGCTCCTCACCGCCAGCTTCCTCACCAAGACCCTCTACGTCGACTGGCGGATCGGCGCAGACCACTTCCTGCACTGGCTGGTCGACGGCGACGTGGCCAACAACCAGCTCAACTGGCAGTGGATGGCCGGCACCGGCACCGACACCCGCCCCAACCGGGTCCTCAACCCGGTCACGCAGGCCAAGAAGTACGACCCGGAGGGCACCTATGTGCGCCGTTGGGTCCCCGAACTCGCCGACGTCGAAGCCCCGGCCGTGCACGAGCCGTGGAAGCTGCCGGGCCTGGACCGCGCCGCCCTCGACTATCCCGACCCGATCGTCGAACTGTCCGACGGACTCGACCGCTTCCGCCGGGCCCGCGGCAAGCAGCCGTGACCGGCGGGCAGGCAGCCGTGAGCCGCGCGGCCGCGCCCTGCGCACGGCCGCCCGGCGGTACCGGTGTCACCCGCCCGTCAGGTCCGCCGCCACCTCCCGGGCCGCCCGGGCTCCCGATGCCAGTGCACCCTGCACCGAGCCCGTCGCGCGGTGGTCGCCGCACCCGTACCGGCCCGGTCCGGCCCGGCTGCGTCGGCTGAGCGGCAGCCCCGGCGGCATCACGGGCAGTGCCTCCTCCACCGTGCGGGTCGCGATCAGGTCCCAGCCGGAGGTGTCGGTCTCGTAGCACTCGGCGAGGGCCGCCCGGACAGCCGTCTCCCTGCCCCCGATGCCACCGCCGAGCACCGACGTGGCCACGAGCGCGTATCCGCGTGGGGCGTGCCCGGGGTGCAGCTCGCTCATGACGCAGCTGCCGGCGAAGCGCCCCCGCGCGTCCGTCACCAGCGTCGGCTCGCGCAGGGGTGAGCGGGCGGCGAGGTGGTAGTAGGTGGTGACCGTGCGGTACGGCGGCACGGGCAGGCCCGGCAGCAGGCGGGCCGCCGCACCCGGCCCCGCTGCCACGACCACCGCCCGCGCCGCCACGGGCCGGTCCCCGTCCACGAGGACGCCCTCGTCCGTCAGGGCCGTCGCCGGCGATTCCAGGGCCAGGGCGCCGGGCCGGAGCCGGGACGCCAGCAGTCCGGGCACGGCTCCGATGCCGTCGGCCGGCAGGCAGAGGGTGCCGCGGGCCATGCTCCGCCACACGAGATGGAAGAAGCGGCTCGAGGTCTCCAGGTCCTCCTCCAGGAACACCCCGGACAGGAACGGCCGGAAGAACCGTTCCACGAATGCGTCGGTGAAGCCTGCCCGGGACAGCGCCCGCCGTGTCGTGGTGTCCCGCCCGCGCCGCAGCAGCGCCGCGGGGGCGAGGGCGTCCCAGCCGGTCAGCGCGGCCAGGGCGGCCAGGTCGCGCGGCCCGGCCAGCCCGTCGGTCAGTCCCGCCGCGGCTTGCCGGGGCGCCCGGGTGGGGTCGGCGAACCTGCGCAGCCGGTCGCCGTCACGCACCAGGAAGCCGGGCGTGAAGGGGCGCAGCCGCAGCCGCCGCATCGGCACCCGGAGCCGTACCTGGGGATAGGCGGTGTTGAAGACCTGGAAGCCACGGTCCACGGTGCACCCCGCCACGAGGTCGGTGCGCATCCGGCCGCCGGGCCGGTCCCCGGCCTCCAGCAGCCGTACCCGCAGCCCCGCCGCGAGGAGGTCCCGGGCACAGGCCAGTCCGGCGGGTCCCGCGCCGACGACGACGACGACGTCCCACCGCGCGCGGTACGGGTTCCGGTTGTTCATCTCGCTCCCTCGGGTCGTCGCCGGCCGGGCGCGGCGGCCCGCGCCCGGTCACTCTTCGCCCGCACCCGGCCGGATGGATGCGGGGCGCGGCAGCGTGCTGCTGTTCGCCGTACCCGGGTATCCGGGGCCGCGACGTCTCACGCGGCCCGTTCGTCCCGGCACTCGCCGAAGCAGCCCGGGAGTGTCCCGCCCGTTCCCACCGGCCGCCCCCCGGCGCGTGCCGCCGCCCACCGCGTGGCGACACCGCTCGGACCGGACGCCGGGCCGGCCGTGCACGGCGGTCGTGGAGCCGGCCGTCGTGGACCCCGGAAAGGCCAGGGTCCGCCCTCGTACGCCGGGCCGCCCCGCTGCTGCGTCCGGTGATCCGCCACGCGGCGGGCGGTCCGTGGCGCGACGAACCGCCTACGCCGAACCTCGCCGGGCCCTGCATGTCGCGGGACGCCTTCCAGGCCGAGCCGACGCGCCGGGTTGTCTCTTCGCCGTGCGCCGCCCGCGGCGGGGCAGCCCTGGCCGTGGCCGGCGTTCGGCGTTCAGTCTCGCTCCGCCGGGCCGCGTACGGCGCCGTCCGTGCCGTACAGGCCGCGCAGCGTCCGGACGGCCTCGCGCAGACTCGCGCACCGAGGGAATCCGCCGGCCCCCCGCCGGTCCCAGCCCGGGCCCGCCGGCAGGACGAAGGGCCCCCTGCGGGCGCCCGCAGCTCCCCACTGCAGGTCCGCGACATGCCGGGCCAGCGGCGCCGAAGCCGCCGAGCGGGTCTGCGCCCACAACACGACGGCGGCCGGGCCGGTGCGCCGGACACAGGCCAGCAGCGCCTCCACCGGTACGGCGGCGCCCAGCATCCGCGTAGGCACGCCGAGTTCGTCCAGCGCCGCGTCGAGCGCCTCCAGCGGCAGCGAGTGCTGCTCGCCGGGTGCGCACGCCAGCACCACCGGCTCGGTGCCGACGGGCTCCGCCGCCCGCGGCAGCACCAGCGGCGCACGGCGCAGGGCGGTGGAGATCTGCCAGGACAGCAGGTGCTCCACCTCCACGTAACGGTCGCCCGAGGACTCCCACTTGCGGCCCACCGCGCGCAGTGTCGGCACCATCACCTCCTCCCACGCCATGGTCAGTCCGTGCTCCCCGACCGCGTGCAGCAGCCTGCTCTCCAGTTCGGGAGAGTCCAGCCGCACCGCGGCCCGGGCCAGCCCCCGGCACTCCTGGCGCACGTCGCCGAGCGGCAGCCCCCCGCCGGCACCGCCGCGGCGGGCGTCCTCCCGGAGCGGCGGTGCCGGCGGCGGGCTGCCGGTGGAACCGGCCGGGGCGGGGCGGGGGGAAGCCCCTTCGCCGTACCTGAGACGGGCCACCCGAGCCGCCTCGGCCGGGGGAGCGCCCGCTGCCGCCAGCCCGCACATCTCCTCGACCATCGCCACGTCCTGCGGGCTCCAACGCCTGTGGCGTCCCTGCGACCGCTCCGTGGGACCCAGGCCGTAGCGGCGGTCCCAGGAGCGAAGGGTGGTGGGGGAGACGCCCAGCCGGCGGGCCACCGCGCCCGTGGTCAGCCCGGCCGCCTCCGTCGCGTCGCTCATGACCGTCACCCCCGCCGCTCCGTAGGGCTCGCGAGCTCGTCCGTCCGCGTGCCGCTGCTTCCGGGTGCTCCTGCTTCCAGATTAAACGATGCGAGACCGATGCGAGTTGTGGGCGGCTTTGTCCGGGGCGCACGCTGAAAACGCAGGACAACGGCATGTACGGCGCGGTGGGCCCGAGGCCGCACCGCTCACCGGGTGAGTGTCGCGCCCGACCGGCGACGCCCGCCCGGTTCACGAGGAGAGACGTGGTCATGGACCGTATTCCGGCCGCACCGAGCTCCGTCACCACCATCGGGCCCGGTCTCGCCGATCCGCCACCGGACGTCGCGGACGGCATCGCGCTGTCCGCCGACGACGCCGCCTGGTCGGCGCTCCACCGGCGGTGGGGCGGGCTGGTCCACGGACTCGCCCAGCAGGCGCTCGGTGACGCACGGGAGGCGGAGGACGTGACCCAGCAGGTGTTCACCGACGCCTGGCGCGGACGGCACGGATACGTTCCGGAGCGCGGAACACCGGCCGCCTGGCTCGTCGGGATCACCCGGCGCAAGGTGGCCGACGCGATGGCGGCCCGGGCGCGACGCGCCCGGCTCGACGCCGCGGCCGCCGGACTGCCCCTGGTGCTGGGCCGCGACGCCGCCGGCGAACCCGAGGACGCGCTCGACCGGCTGGTCGTGGGCCGCGCGCTGCGGCAACTCAGCTTCCCGCAGCGGCAGGTGCTGCACCTGGCCTACTACGAGGACCTGACGCAGGCACAGATCGCCCGGATCACCGGCTGGCCGATCGGCACGGTCAAGAGTCACACCCGGCGCGGCCTCGACCACCTCCGCCGCTGCCTCGAGGACTCGGGCGTCGCGGCGGCCTGACGCACACGATCGATGCAAGTTCGACACTCCGGGAGAGGGGAGAGCGGTCGCCGATCTGCCCAGGCGCCTGACGGCGATGTCGTCCGCG
This sequence comes from Streptomyces sp. NPDC044064, assembly GCF_056434245.1. Classification (NCBI taxonomy): domain Bacteria; kingdom Bacillati; phylum Actinomycetota; class Actinomycetes; order Kitasatosporales; family Streptomycetaceae; genus Streptomyces; species Streptomyces sp. NPDC044064. The sequence continues at coordinate 204,361 of NZ_JBWKFN010000011.1, read as the reverse complement.
ACCTGCCGTACGGCGGTGAGACCGTGGCTGATGAACAGGACCGTCAGGCCTGGACGGCTCCGCAGCTCCCGCAGGGTTCCCAGGACGGCGGCGTGTGGAGCTAGACCGCGCCGTAGGGGCATCTATGCGGTACCCCTGCGGTCCGGTGTACGAAGGCGGGCCGCAGGTCGGGATCCTCGGGGTCGTAGTAGCGGTGGAACACCGCGGTCGCGCCTCCGGACAGGGGCGGGACGATCCAGCTCCAGTCGGCCGGCACCGATCGCCCGTGCCGCTTCTCGCGGTCCACGTGCGCGAGGAACCGCCGCGACTCCGTGTGGTGGTCGGCCATGCTCACCCCCGCCTTCCCGTAGGAATGCAGGACCGCCAGGTTCAGCTCGACCAGGGCGCGGTCCCGCCACAGGGTGCGCTCGTCGCGGGTGTCGAGGCCGAACAGCTCGGCGACGGCGGGCAGCAGGTTGTAGCGGTCGGTGTCGGCGAGGTTGCGCGAGCCGATCTCGGTGCCCATGTACCAGCCGTTGAAGGGCGCGGCCGGGTACGTGATCCCGCCGATCTCCAGCGACATGTCGCTGACGGCCGGCACCGAGTACCAGCGCAGACCGAGGTCGGCGAACCCCGGATGGGACGGATGCGTCAACGGCACCTCCAGTACGGCGTCCTCGGGCACCTCGTAGAACTGCGGCGTCGCGCCGGCGGACCGCACCAGCAACGGCAGCACCTCGAAGGGGGTTTCGCCGCCCTTCCAGCCCAAGTCCCGGGCCAGCGCCACCCGGTGGGCACTGCGCGGGTCGTCCGCGTAGCGCACCAACTGCTCGCCCAGCAGTGTGGCGGCGGGGCGGCCGGGGCGATCGGGGGCGAAGACACTGATGACGGGCCGGATGCGGCCTCCGTTGGTCGCGATCCGCAGATGCTCGAAGCACTCACCGGCGATGTCGTCGGGATGCGTGACATGCCGCAGGTCCCGCACGATCAGGTTGTTCCAGTAGAGCCTGCCTATGCAGCGCGCCGCGTTGCGCCAGGCCACCCGTGCTCCGAACGCCAGCTCCGCCGGGGTGTGTTCGTACGTGCCGAAGCGCTCCACCTCCGCGTTGATCTCCGCGAGCCGCCGGCGCGGATCGCCGTCGCCCGGGTTCTCGGCGGCGTACTGGTGGATGAACACCTCGGCGGCCGCAAGGACGGCCTCGTGCGCCGGCGGGCGGTGCCCGGCCGGGGCGGACGAAGGGGGGAGTTGCACCGGGTTCTCTCCTGCTCGGGGTCTGGTGCTCACACGGTCCCGGCGCGCCGGCGGTGGTCCGGCGGCCGCTCGGTCGGGAGCGGACGGGGCGAAGCCGATTCCGGCGGGCGGGTGCGGCAAGTGAGTGGCCGCAAGGCCGGGGCCGGGTCGGCCGGATCGGGCCGGACTCTCAGTTCTCGGGCGGTTCCCGCAACTGCCTGGGCAGCAACGCGGCCTCGAGCGCAGGCACGTCGAAGGGGTCGAAATGGATCCGCTCCTGCGGGATACCCTGCCGGGCCAGGGTGGCGCTGGCCTGCGTGACCATGTCCACCGGCCCGGAGAGAAACGCCTCGTGCCGGTACCACGGCCCGAACTCGTTGAGCACCCGCGGCAGAGTGCCCTCCAGCCCCGCAATACGCTCGTGCGACACCGCTGCCCGCACCGAGAGCCAGTGGTGCCGCTGGGACATCCTGAGCATGTCGTCCAGGCCGTAGAGCTCCTCGGCGGTCCGCGCGCCGAGGAAGACGTCGACGTAGCGCTCTCTCCCGGTTCGGGCCGCGTCCTCGACCAGGGCCTTGATGGGCGCCATGCCGGTCCCGCCGGCCACGCAGACCAGATCCCGGTCGGTGCGCGGGTCGAGCGTCATGTCGCCCTGAGTGGGTCCGAGCCGCACCTTGTCCCCGGGCTTGGCGCTGTAGACCAGGCCCTGGCTGACCTGGCCCTGGGCGACGGCACGCACGTGGAACGTCACGGTGTTGTCCGTCCGCGGCGCGTGCGCGGGCGAGTAGTAGCGCCACGCCTTGGGGTGCCAGGGCGTCTCCACGCTCGCGTACTGGCCTGCCGTGTACGGGTAGGGCGCGTCGGGCCGCACGGTGATTTCCGCGATGCCGTGCCCGCGGTGCAGGTGGTGGATGATCTCCGCCTCCCACACGGCGGGTGCCGCGCGGGCGTCCTCCTCCGCGGCGTGCATCATCACCTGCGCGACGACGCCGTATCCGTGCGTCCAAGCGGCGGCCAGCTCCGGGGTCCACGCCGGGCCGGCGTAGCGGGCCAGGGCTGCGAGCAGGCACTCGCCCACCGCGGGGTAGTGGCCGTCCAGCGCCCCGAACTTGCGGTGGTCGCGACCGAGCCGGCCGCAGAACCGGATCAGGTTCTCCGGGTCGTCGACGAGGTCGACGATCTGCAGCAGCCCGCGCAGCAACCGGTCGCGCTGGACGTCCAGGTTGTCCGGGAAGAGCTCGCGCACCTCGGGGTGGCGCGCGAACAGAATGGCGTAGAAATACACCGTCATGTCCGCTGCTTGCGGGCCCACCACCGCCACGCTCGCGCGCATCAGGGCGATCTCCTCCGCGGTCAGCGGCACGAGGTCCGGCAGCGGACTCGGTGCCGGGGGTGAGGGAGGGGAGGGAGGCGCTGCCGATTCCGGTGACTGCGCCGTGGCATCCGCCGCGTCACGGCGTCCTCGTGACGCACGGGAGAATATCACCGGGCGCCTCCCGTTTTGGATTGAATCGTCTTCACCATGAGGGAAATTCAGTGTCGGATCAGTCGGGAGCGGGGACCTCCGCGACCGCTGCGCATCCGGTCGCGGCTGCCGGGGACAGGCCGATGGCCGGCACGGCGTTTCGCTGTGCCGGATGCCCACCCAGCACCCAGAAAGGGTCCGCCATTCGGCTTGGGAACGGACAGGGCGGAACTCCCTGGGGCGTCCTGCAGTTCGGTGGCGATCAGCAGGAACGCATTCACCCTAATGCACAATCTTCACCCGTCAACCAAGGGATGGGCACGACCTCGCCGCCGCTGCAAGCGCATTCAGAAGGAATGACTCACGACAGCGTAATACCAGGTGAATTCACCGAGCTGAACGTGATCTCTGTCGGTAAATCCGGATAACCAGGACACGGACCTGCTCCCCAGGGATGGGCGGTGCCCCGGTCGTCGGACGTGTGATCGTCGAACGCGAATTCGATACGCTGTGTGAAGCGGGGCGCTGAGGTGGCGTGGCGGCGGTCAGGTGCATGTTGGCCGGATCCTCGCCCCAGGGGCTTCACATTCCGCGGGTGAATTGTTGTTCCAGTTGCATCCGACTTCCCTCCCGTCCCCCAGGGATCTTCTGCCTTCTCGTCAGGAATTCAGGCAAGTGGAAATTGCGCCACCCGTTCCTGTCGGTGGTTTCAGGACTTTGTCTTCAGGGTGAACCGCGAAACCGTTTTTGCATATCTACGATCGGAGGCTATGACCGACACTCCACGGGACAACTCCGCCGTCCGGGCCCGCTGGCAGACCTGTCTCGGGCTCGCCCGAGAACTCCTCCTCGTCGGACCCGACGGAAAAGACCTCAAGCTCGAATATCTGCACGCGCTGATAGACACGGGCCGTCTCGGTAGCACCCGTCACCCGCGCAAGAAGGTCCTCGTCATCGGCGCCGGCATCACCGGCCTCGTCGTAGGCCGGCTGCTCAAGGACGCCGGGCACGACGTCACCATTCTCGAGGCGAACGCCAACCGTGTCGGCGGACGAATCAAGACCTTCCGCACCACCAAGCACCACCAGCCTTTCGCCGACCCGGCCCAGTACGCCGAGGCCGGGGCCATGCGGCTGCCCGACTTCCACCCGCTCGTCCTCGCCCTGGTCGACAAACTGGGGCTCGGCCGCCGCCAGTTCTACAACGTGGACATCGATCCCCGCACCGGCAGCGGTCCCGACGTGCCGGTCCCTCCGGTGACGTACACCTCCTTCACCGGCCGGACCTGGACGTACGGCGACGACAGCCCGGACTTCGCCGAACCCGACAAGCGTGGCAACTCCTGGATCCGCGCCAACCGCGTCCAGGTGCGGCGCGCCGACTACGCCGCCGGTCCCGAGCGGATCAACGAGGGCTTCCACCTCACCGGCGACGAGGTCCGCGCCCCCGTCGCGCGGATGGTGGACGAGGCACTGGAGAGCGTGCGCGACTACTACTCCGACGTCGTCGACGGCAAGCGGGTCGACAAGCCGTTCGACGAGTGGGTCGAAGGCTGGGCGCGGGTGATCCGCGACTTCGACGGCTACTCGATGGGCTCCTTCCTGCGCGACCGCGCCGGGCTCAGCGACGAGGCCGTGGAGGCCGTCGGAACCCTGGAGAACATGTCCTCGCGGCTCTACCTCTCCTTCTTCCACAGCTTCCTGAGCCGCAGCGACATCAACCCCGCCGTCCGCTACTGGGAGATCCCCGGTGGCAGCTGGCGCCTGCCGCACGCGCTGTACCAGGGCCTGCGCGACGAGGTGCGGCTCGGTCAGCGCATGATCCGCCTCGAGTACCACGACCCCAGCCGTGACACCGACCCCGACGGCACCGGGGCGGTCGGACCCGACGGGTGGGGCGTGGCCGTACAGACCGTCGACGAGGAGGACCCGAAGGAACTGCCCCGGCTGTGGACGGCGGACCTGGCGGTCGTCACCATTCCGTTCTCCGCCCTGCGTTTCGTGGAGATCGTCCCCTCGATGTCGTACAAGAAGCGCCGCGCCGTCATCGAGACGCACTACGACCAGGCCACCAAGGTGCTGCTCGAATTCAGCCACCGCTGGTGGGAGTTCACCGAGGACGACTGGCGCGACACGCTGGACGGCATCGCGCCCGGCCTGTACGAGTACTACCGGCGGGCGCACGAGACGGACACCGAGGCCGTGTCCGTGCCCACGCTGCCCGAGCCGGAGGCCGGGCTGCTCGGCGCCGCCGTCAAGGACAGCCTCGTCACCGAGGACATGCGGCGGATCGACGGCAGTCTGCCGCTGCGCGGCCCCGCCGTCCGGCCCGCCACCCACTGCTTCGGCGGGGGCTCCGCCGCCGACAACCCCAACCGGTTCATGTACTACCCCTCGCACCCGATCGCGGACAGCACGGGCGGCGGTGTCGTCCTCGCCTCGTACTCCTGGTCCGACGACGCCGCACGCTGGGACTCCATGCCGAACGCGGAGCGTTACCTCTACGCCCTGCGCAACCTCCAGGCCGTGCACGGCCGGCGCATCGAGGTGTTCTTCACCGGCCGGGGAGCCACCCAGAGCTGGGCCCGCGACCCGTACGCCTTCGGCGAGGCCGCGATCTACACCGCGCACCAGATGACCAGCTTCCACCTGGACGTCTCCCGGCCCGAGGGCCCGGTGCACTTCGCCGGCGAGCACACGTCCCTCAAGCACGCCTGGATCGAGGGCGCCCTGGAGAGCGCCGTCCGCGCCGCCGTCGCCGTCCATCAGGCCCCGCCGGTCACCGACAGGAAGGGCCCGGACCAGGACGCCCCGGGTGCGGACCGGGAAGGGGAGTCCTCGTGAGCGCGATCACCCCTGCCTGCACGGTCGCCCGCTATCTCGCCCTGCGGCTGGCCGAGTTGGGCATCACCCATCTGTTCGGCGTCCCCGGCAACCACCTCGGCCCGTTCCTCACCGCCCTGCGGGCCGAGGGCGACATCGAGTGGGTCGGCACTCCGACCGAGGGCGGCGCGGGCCAGGCCGCCGACGCCTACGCCCGCATCCACGGTGTGGGCGCGGCGGCGGTGACGTACAGCGTGGGCGCGTTCAATCTGCTGGGCGCCTGCGGGGGCGCGTACGTCGAGCAGGTCCCGCTCATCGCCGTCAACGCCTGCCCGCCGTACGAGCAGTGGCAGAACTTCCGCGCCGTCGGGCTGCTCACCTCGCACATGAGCCCCCGTGCCGAGAGCAACCTGGACGTCTACCGGCAGGTCACGGTGGACGCACAGGTCATCTCCCACCCGGGCCTGGCGCCCGCCCAGATCGACGCCGCGCTCACCGCGTGCGTCTCCGAGCGCCGGCCGGTCTACCTGGAGGTCATGGAAGACCTGTGGGACGAGCCCTGCCCCGAGCCGACGCAGCCGATCGTCCGCCGCGAACGGCCTTTCGGCGAGCGCAACCAGACCATGCTGGACCAGGCCGTGCACGCGATCCTCGCCCAGATCGAGGAGCACCCCGGCCCGGACGGCAGGCCCCGCCCGATCGTGTGGGCCGGCGAGGAGATCGACCGGTACCGCCTCGGCGGGGAACTCGTCGGACTGGTGGAGGCCACCGGCGTACCGTTCTGCACGACCGTCGGCGCGAAGGCGGTCGTGGACGAGGACCTGCCGCAGTTCCACGGCGTCTACAACGGCAAGGCCAGTCACCCGGACGTGTACGCGATCTTCAAGGAGTGGGCCACCTGCCGGATCGGGCTCGGCGCCTGGTCCACGTCGAAGAACCTGGGCGGCGAGCAGAGCGTCGGCACCGACTGGGTGATGGCGGGGCACGGCGGCGTGAGCGTCGGTACCTCCTACTTCCCCGACGTCCGGCTCGCCCAGCTGCTGCCCGCCCTCCAGGACGCGCTGGTCAAGGAGTACGGCTCCGAGGGCCTGTCCGCGGACTACTACGCCGAGTCCTACAGCTACCGGGGAGCGCGGGACGACCGCCCCGCCGGCCTGGCGCAGTACCGCGCCTCGCTGAGCGTCGGCGGTGCGCGGTCCCGGGACGCAGAACGGCTCACGTACGACGGCGTGTTCGACCGGGTCAACCACTTCCTGGGCCGGGAGACCACGGACGACTGGACGGTCGTGTCCGACGCCGCGTTCTCCCTCATCGGCTCGATGAACCTGTCGCTGTCCGCGGGCGGCTTCCTGTCCCAGGTCAGCTGGCTGTCCATCGGCTGGTCGGTCGGGGCGGCCACCGGCGCCGCGCTCGCCCCGGAGCGCGAGGGCGCCCGCCCGATGGTGTTCGTCGGCGACGGCGCCTTCCAGGAGACCTGCCAGGAGATCTCCACGCACACCCGACTCGGGCTGCGCTCGGTGGTGTTCGTCCTGGACAACGGGTCCTTCTACGGCATCGAGCAGATGCTGGTGCACCCGGCCTACTTCGCCGGACAGGACCCCGCCGAGCCGGACTTCTACAACGTCCTGCACCCCTGGCACTACGACCGTCTCGCGGCCGTCTTCGCCGGCGAGGACACCCCGGCGAGCGGTCTCGGCATCGCCCGCCCCACGGAGCTGGACGACCTGCTGGCCCGCCTCGGCGACCCGCGTGACCCGGTCAACGCCGGACCCCTCCTGGTCCGTGTCCGTCTGGACCGGCACGACTATCCGCGGGCCATGGCGTACAAGGTGCCGAAAACCCCCGGAACTCTCGTCATGGAAATCCCGAATCCCGAGGGGGAATGAAATGGCTGATCTGAACGTGCTGATCGCCTTCGACGCCTCCACGATCGTCGAGCAGAATCCCAACGCGTCGCGGAATCCCGATGCGCCGACCTACGTCGACCAGAGCCTGATCTACATGACGACGCGGCACGACCACATCGTCGGCACTTCGGGCGCCGAGCTGAACCTGCGCGCCGAGCCCGGGGACACCGTCCGGTGGCGGGAGACGACGGTGTCGCTGGGCAGCGACCACAAGGCGCTGCTGTACCGGTACGTGAGCAGCGACCGCGACCACGCACTCATCAGGACGCCGGAGATCGAGGTGGTCGACGGCGTCTATCCGCTGCCGAGGGAGGGCAGTGAGGGCAGTCCGGACTTCGTGACGCAGAGGTACCAGGACCACTACTGGCGCACCACGGTGAAGAGCGTCGGCAAGGTCGTGTACCACTTCTACTTCCAGATCCTCGACCGGCACCGGCAGCTGAAGGGGTACTTCCAGTGGGACCCCTTCATCACCATCGAGGACTCCTGACGGTCCGGCCCTGACGGCGGCGTCGGATAGGGTCGTCCTTGCCGGGAGCCGACGAGACCGGCGTCCGCAACGGATGTCACCAGGCCTCCGAGGCTCCCCTGCCCGGGAGGATGGAACCGCGCATGATGATCTCCGTCTCCTCCGACATGGACGAACCCGTCGCCCGCCACTTGGTGGAGGAGCTGCGCCGGCGCGGCCACGAGGTGCGTGAGCACGGTGCGCTGCGGTCCGGTGCCGATCCGCAGTGGGCGGTCTGCTCCGAGGCCGCCGCCCGTGACGTCGCCGAGGGCACGTCCGATCAGGCGGTCGTCTGCTGCTGGACCGGCACCGGCGCCTCCATCGCCGCGAACAAGGTGCCGGGCGTCCGCGCGGCCCTGTGCACGGACGCCGGCACGGCCGAGGGCGCCCGCCGCTGGAACGACGCCAACGTCCTGGCGCTCAGCCTGCGGCTCACCTCCGCACCGCTGCTGACGGAGATCCTCGACGCCTGGTTCACGGCCGAGCCGAGCCAGGACCCGGAGGACGTGCAGAACGTGGCCCGCGTCGGCCGCCTGGACGCCGCCAGGAAGGTCTCCTAGCGGCGTACGGCGCCCCGGCGCGGGCCGGTGCGGGTCGTTCGCTCGGTGTCGTGCGGGTGGTGTCCGGTGTCGGGCGTGGGGTGCGGTGTCGGGCGTGGGGTTCGGTGTCGGCGTCGGGTCGGATTCAGTGGGCACCCAGTCCGCCGCCGCCGAACGAGCCGCTCGACCCCTTGCTCCAGCGCGGGCGCTCCTTCGAGGCGCTGGGCCTGGTGTCCATGTTGGTCAGCTCGTACGGGGTGAGCGGACGACCGCCCTTGGGGGTCTCGGGAACCTCCTGGGACTCCCTGTTCTGCCGGACCTCGCGCACCGGGCCCTCGGGTGGCAGGTGCGGCTGCTCCTCGGGGCGCGGTCGCGGGGACTCCCGGTACTTGACGCGGGACGTCATCCAGTAGCCGCCGGCGAGGAATGCCAGGAGGGCCAGGGCCACCAGGAAGAGCACGAGGCTCATCAGACCGCTTGCCGCAGCCAGCTGCATCTGTGCGGTACTCATAGGACAGGGATACCCCGCCCGGAACGGGACGAACCGGACACCTTGCGTGACCGCGCCTCCATGGACGGCGGACCGGCCCCGGCCGCGGCGTCACCTCGTCCCGGTGGGGCGGCCCAGGTGGTCCGGCGGGGCGGCCTCGGCCGGGCGGCAGTGCCACTTCCCGGTGAACGTGTTTGCGACGCTCCCGCCCGGCTACCCGCCCGGTGTGACATCGCCGACTTCTCCACAGCAGCTCTACAGGTTTCTGGAGGACCGCTTCGAGTGCGCCCAGGCGTGCACGGAGTGCGCCAGGGCGTGTGCGGTGCGTGCGGGTCTCCTGGATCCGATCGGTTCGCCGCGCCAGGACCGCGTGCGCCGGCTGGGCATCATGTGCGCCGAGGTGTGCGACTCCACCTGCCGGATGCTGTCCGAGCAGGACCGCCGGGACGAGGAAGGGGTCAGGATCCAGCTGGAGTGGTGCCGCTCGGTCTGCCTCGACTGCGCGGACGCCTTCGCCGGGCAACCCGGTGCCGAATCGACCGCAGGGGTGTGCCGGGCCTGTGCCGAGGCGTGCACCGGCTTCATCGCGGCCCTGAACTGAGCCCCGGCGCGCCATTCCCTATTTCTGAAACACGTTCTACGGTGTGCGCCGTCAGGACCGCCCTTGGGGACCCTGGAGGCGCCGTGCACCTCGACCACACGCCCGAGCAGCAGCGACTGCGCAGCGAGCTGCGCGCCTACTTCGCCGAGCTGGTGCCCGACCATGCCTACGCCCGGTACGCGGATCCGGCCGCGCAGAAGCGGTTCTACCGCGAGACCATCCGCCGGCTCGGCACGGACGGCTGGCTCGGCGTGGGCTGGCCCGAGGAGTACGGCGGGCGCGGGATGAGCGCGATGGAGCAGTTCATCTTCTTCGACGAGGCCGCGCAGGCCGGCGTACCGCTGCCGCTGATGGCGCTGAACACCGTCGGCCCGACCATCATGCAGTTCGGCACCGAGGAGCAGAGGGCGTACTTCCTGCCCCGCGTCCTGTCCGGTGAGATCGACTTCGCCATCGGCTACAGCGAGCCCGAGGCCGGTACCGACCTCGCGTCCCTCAGGACGCGGGCCGTACGTGACGGCGACGAGTACGTCGTCAACGGGCAGAAGATCTGGACCACCAACGGCGACACCGCGGACTGGGTGTGGCTGGCCGTGCGCACCGACCCCGGGGCGCCGCCGCACAAGGGCATCACCATGCTCCTGGTGCCGACCTCCGACCCGGGCTACTCCTGCACCGTCATCAACACCCTCGCCTCGCACGACACCACGGCCAGCTACTACGAGAACATCCGCGTCCCCGTCTCGCGCCGGGTCGGCGAGGAGAACCAGGGCTGGCGGCTGATCACCAACCAGCTCAACCACGAACGAGTCACCCTCGCCGCCCACGGCACCATGGCGATCCGCGCCCTGCACGACGTGCAGCGCTGGGCGATGGAGACCGAGCTGGCCGACGGCCGCCGGGTCGTGGACCTGCCCTGGGTGCGCCGTCTGCTCGCCCGGACCCACACCCGGCTCGACGCCATGAAGCTCCTCAACTGGCAGATGGTGACGGCCGTTCACGAAGGCACCCTCACCCCGCAGGACGCCTCCGCCGTCAAGGTCTACGGCTCCGAGGCCCGCCGGGACGCCTACGCCTGGCTCATGGAGGTCGTCGGGGCCGCGGGCCCGCTGAAGGAGGGCTCGGCGGGCGCGGTCCTGCACGGCGAACTGGAGCGCGGCTACCGCTCCGCCGTGATCTTCACCTTCGGTGGCGGCAACAACGAGATCCAGCGGGAGATCATCTCGTGGATCGGGCTGGGGATGCCCCGGGTCCGGCGGTGACGCGGTTTGTGACTACAGACTCTAGTTGGCACAAAAGAGGGATAGTTGGCACCAAGACCGCCGGCTGTTCCCTGAGGGTGGCGAGGTGTCACTTCGCTGTGCGAAGGCCGGGGCCGCGGTCGATCACTCGTGGGGGCGTGCGGCCCCCAGGCGCATGCCATCATCCGTCACGCGGTGGCTCGAAGAGACGACGACTCCGGTCGCTCAGATCTCGGCGACCGACCGCGTCAGTGTCCACCGCAGATCGTCAGGTGACTGGTCAGCGATCCGGCGAACCGCTGGCGACGGACGTTGGCTTCGGGTGGTCGGCAGGCCCTGGTCTCCAAGGGGCCCGGCGGAGCCCGCTGCAAGCTCGATGCGGGACAACTCCGTGTTCTGGAGACGGTGTTGGACGCCGGCCCTGCCGCGTCCGGCTGGAGTGATCAGTGCTGGACGCTGGCCCGGATCGCCGAGATCGTGCGCCGCCGGTTCGGAGTCGAGTACAGCCTGGCCGGGCTGGACCTGCTGCTGCACCGCATCGGCTGGAGCATGCAGGTGCCCTCCCGTAAGGCCACCGAGCGCGACGAGGTGAAGATCGCCGCCTGGAAGGACGAGCAGTGGCCGTCATAAGAAGAGGGCGGCGGACTTGGGTGCCTGGCTCTGCTTCGAGGACGAAGCCGGCCAGGGCCTGAGGCCGCCCAAGGGCCGAACCTGGGGCCACCGGGGCCGCACCCCGGTGGTACGCGTGACCGCCGCGGGCACCAAACGTGTCTCGATGGCGGCGCTGATCTGCACCAGCGTCGGCCACCGGCCCCGGCTGATCTACCGCATCCACCTCGACCGTGGCCCTGCCAAGGGCCGTCGCAAGGGCTTCACCGAGACCGACTACGCCCGCCTGCTGGATGCCGCGCACCAGCAGCTCGGCGGGCCGATCGTCCTGGTCTGGGACAATCTGAACACGCACGTCAGCCGCACCATGCGTGAGCTGATCGCCGCCCGCTTATGGCTGACCGTCTACCAGCTGCCGGCGTGCGCTCCCGAGTTCAATCCCGTCGAGGGTGTCTGGTCGCACCTGAAGAGGTCGCTGGCCAACCTCACGAAACACAGCCTCGACCAGCTCACCGGGTTGGTGAAGACGCGGCTGAAACGGATGCAGTACCGACCCCGCCTTATCGAGGGCCTCATCGCCAAGACCAGGCTCGACTTCAAACCGCCATAACCTCAGCCGTTAAAGATCTCTAGCTCAGGTGGTGATGCTGGCAAATGGGGATGCATCCCGGCACCCCCGGGTTCGACTCCAGACGTCCCGTCGTCAGCCCTTTGTGTCTGGTACGAGGGGACGGAAATCAGCGATGGCGTTTTCCCAGTCGAATCTGACCGTGTCTTCCTGAGGAAGGCTGCGGCCAAGGGCCTTCGCCGCGTGCAGCACAGCGGAGGTCAGCTCCGGAGCGGTTGTTTGGGCGATGACGCCATTCTTGCCGGCGACCGACAGACCCTCCTTGTTTCGTCTCACCACAAGATTGAACGACGTATCGGCGCCGATATAGCTGAGCACGCGGGCGTCGCCCTGCAGAAATTCGCGCAGGCTGTCCAGCAACTGGACGACCGAGAGGTAGATCATCATGCCCTGGTCGGGGACGTGGCCGGCCGAGTCGACCGTGCCGAAATCCCCGGTGACGACCATGTCGCCCATGTCGAACCCGTGGGGGTCGCCTTGGCCGGGGCGCACGGTGAACTGGAAAGTGATCAAGGGGTGTAGCCCTTTCCGACCGGGAAGAAGGTAATCACGCGGTTTCCGTCATGCGAGTCGACGATGAGTCGGTACCGGGCGGACAACCCGTTCACGGTCATCCTCTTTTCGAAGGTCTGGAGCTGGCGCCCCGGAGACGACACTCGCTGACCTCGCTTGACCATTATGTTGATGGCCTTTTCCACCTGATCGCGAGTGGTGGACGGAGGCATGAGATCGCCGTGGCCGTTTTGAGCGGTGCCCGAGATGTGCCGTTTGTCGATGTGGATCCAGCCCTCCTTGTCGTTCCCGGTCTCCAGCCTCGGAGTGGCGCGGCAGAGCGCGAGACCGTGAGGGTCCATCCAGGTGAGCGGGTGAGGGCCATACCAGTATGGGTGCGGGCCGGCTTCCAGACCGAGCGGATCCGGGGAGAGGTATGTCGCGGTCTCCGGGTCGTAGTAGCGCTGCACGTTCTGGTGCAGGCCGGATTCGGCGTCGGCGTACTGGCCGGGGAAACGCAGGGGACAGTCCACGGACTCGGTGTCGTCCGCGGGAGCGGAGTACCACGTGCCCCACAGAGTGGTGCGTCTCTGCCAGTCGACGGCACCTTCGGCGGTGACGAGTTCGGTCGGGGTGCCGACCGCGTCCGTGATGACGGCGTGGAAGCACGTGGTGAGGTCGGCCGTGGTCTCCTCGGCTAGCCGGGAGAGGAAGGACGTGCCTGCGGACCCGTGTGCCTGTCTGCTGGTGGTTTGGGCGATGGGGCGGGGTGTGTCAGGGGCGTAGTCCCAGGTCGTGACCCTGCCGTCTGCGAGGAGCTGCTCGGCGAGGAGATTTTCCTCCCATGTGAAGTCGATTCGGTTGGCCTCCGAACCGTCCGGCGTGAGGAGGAGCTTGGCGACGCGGCGGCCCAGGGGGTCATAGGCGTACCGCCATCGGTCTCCCTCGGGCGTGACAACCGCGACAAGGCGGTCTTCCGCGTTCCAGGCATACACCCAAGTCTTCGTCTGCCCGCTCAACAGCTTGCGTGTCTTACGGGTCCGACGGCCCTGGGAATCGTAGGCGTACGTGGTATCGCCCGCCCGCCGGATCAGCACCCCGTCGATGTCACGATCACCGGCGGCGGCGTGGTCGGCTGCGGATACGTCGGTGAGGTTGCCCGCGCTGTCGTAGGTGTACGTCTCGCTCCAGCCGTGGGCTCGTACACCCGTCACTCGCCCCATGGAGTCGAGATCGAAGCGGCGCCTGCCTGCCGTGAGCTCTCGGATCTCGGCCAGATGGCCATCGGCGCGATAGGCGTACGCGCGGTGCTGCAACAGATTGTGCGCACCCGCCGTGAGAGATTGGGCGGTGAGACGATCGACCGCGTCCCAGTTCTGCGTGAGGGTGACAGCGCTGCCTACGTGACGATGTGTTTCGCGTCCTGCCGCATCATGCGTGAAGACCAGCGCACCCGCGTCGGAACGCATCTGTGTCGGCCTGCCCGCGGGATCGTATGTCCAGTGCGACGCCGAGCCCGCCGGGGTCACGCGGAGAACCCGGCGGCCCAGGGCGTCGTAGGTGTAGGTGATGGTACGACCGTTTACGGTCTCGCTCAGTACACGGCCCATCGCATCCCGTGTGAAGGCAACGTCCGCATCCGCGTTCACCGCCCGCGCCACGCGCCCGTCCGCCGCATAGGCGAATGTCGTTACGCCATCCGTCTCCGAGTGTTGCTCCACGAGCCGACCCAACGCATCCCGTGTGAGATGCAGCGTCTGCCCCGCACCGTTGGTCCGCGCTGTTACCAGACCCATCGCGTCGTGCGTGTAGGTGAGCGTGCGACCGTTGAAGTCCGTCTCCGTCACCAGACGGCCGGCCTCGTCGTAGGTGTACGACCAAGTGCGTCCCTGCGCATTGGTGACGCCTGTCAGGCGCAGCTCCGTGTCGTATGAGAACTCATAGTGAGCGCCGTCCGGATCGGTTCTCGTCGCCGGGACGTCGAAATGGGCTGTGGTGTGCCGGGTCGTTCGACCTGCCGGATCGGTATGGGAGAGCAGATTGCCCTCCGCGTCCCAAGTCCACGTCTCGCGGGTGCCGTCGGGCTGCTCCCGCCAGGACTGATTGCCGTCTGCCGTCCACTCGAGGCGAGTTGTGTGGCCCAGCGGATCGGTCACCTCGACCACCCGGCCGAAGGCGTCCCGGCGGATTGCCGTTGTGTGGCCGAGCTCGTCCGTCACGGCTATCGGTAGGCCCGCAGCGTCGTAGGCCAGTGTCCGTGTGTGGCCGAGAGTGTTCGTGATCGTGGTTGGGTGACCCGCCACAAGGTTCGTGTACCGCGTCTCGGCGCCGGTCGGGTCCACGGTGCTAAGCAGGTTTCCATGCTCGTCGTAAGTATGTCGCCACACTGCGCCACCCGGTTCGACCACCTCGGTCGGCAGGCCGAGCGCGTCGTAGGCGGCCCGTGCCACCGAGCCGTCGGGCAGGACAAGTTCAGTGAGGTTGCCGGCAGCGTCGTAGGCGTGCCTGGTGGTGTGGCCGAGGGCGTCGGTGATCGTCAATGGCTTGTCGCCGTACTCGTCCCACTCCGTGCGCGTGACGTTACCCAACGGGTCCGTCTCCTCCACGACGAGGCCTGCGGCGTTGTACCGGTGAACCGAGACATGGTCCTGGGAGTCGGTGTACGTCGTCGTGCGGGCGGTGTCGTCGTAGGTCAGCGTCCCGGAAAGGATGCCGTCTACGCCCTCGGTGCGGACGACTCGGCCGCGGTCGTCGTAGACGTAGGAGAACCAGGTGCTGTTGCGGTCGGTCCAGCGGGTGATGCGGCCCTCGGTGTCGTAGGCGAAGCGCAGTGGTTCGCTGCTGGAGTTGATGACCTCGGTGAGGTTGCCAGCGGTGTCGTAGCCGTAGCGCATCACGACCGTGCCCTCGTCGCGCGCGGTGTCCGGGCGGTAGCGCGAGGGCGGCTCGTCGATAAGGCGCAGGGCGGTGATGCGGGGGCCCTGGGTGTCGACGGCGACGTAGTAGCCGCCGGAGTGGCGGATGCCGAAGGGGATGCCCTCGTCGTCGCGTTCGACGTCGATGCGGTTGCCGTTGCGGTCGCTCCAGGAGTCGAGGGCCAGGTGGAAGACACCGAAGGAGGGGGAGGGGACGGGGGCGGCAAAGGTGCGGGTCACGCCCGCCGCCGGGTCCGTGACCGTCATCGCTCCGTCCGGCTTGCCGTTCCACTCCAGCGGCCAGCGGGCGCCTTTCACCGGCATCGTGGGTACACCCGGTTCCGGCACCGGGTACACCAGGCGCATGCCGTCCGCCGCAGCGAACACGACGCCCTCACCGTCGATCTGGAGGCATTCGTCGAGGGTGGATATCCAGGTCGAGCCGAAGCAGACACCACCCCGGTACGAAGAGAGGTGGGTGCGCGTGAACTCCAGCGGCAGACTGCCCGGCAGGGTCAAGTCTGTCTGCGTCATCAGCATGGCGCCGGTCGCCACGTCGATCGGCTCGCCCACGCACGGGGTGCGCTCGGCGTTGCGGGCCGCCGGGCCCAGATCGACCAGGTCCGGGCGAAGCGACGGCGGGCGC
Organism: Streptomyces sp. NPDC044064; assembly: GCF_056434245.1. Taxonomy (NCBI): domain Bacteria; kingdom Bacillati; phylum Actinomycetota; class Actinomycetes; order Kitasatosporales; family Streptomycetaceae; genus Streptomyces; species Streptomyces sp. NPDC044064. The sequence goes on along the minus strand of NZ_JBWKFN010000011.1, from coordinate 188,288 downwards.
AGCAGAAGCGGGGTTGTGTCGCTCAGCCCGCCCTCCATGCTCGCCTTCAGCAGGCCGCCGCCCGCTCCCAGCGCGCCGCCGAAGATCATGCCGTCCTTGGCGGACTGGTTGACCTCGTCCAGGCTGAACCCGTGCTGCAGCCCCGTCGCCATCTTCAGCGGCTGGGCAATGGCGAGGTCGACGGCGACCGACTCGACCCCGCCGAACGCGGCGGCGACGAGGGTGCCCGCGGCGATCTCCGCCACCGTCGTGGTGACCGCGACGCCCATCGTGGCACCGAACTCGATGACCGCGTCCGCCGCCGCGACGGCCGCCCCGGAGGCGAGGCCTGCGGTGAAGAAGGCGAGCGTCACTCCGCCCGCGATGACGGCCGCGTCGATGCCGATCTGCGTCCAGAGTTTGTTGATGGCGTCGTCGATGGCGTCGGCGAACTTGTCGAGTGCCTTGGCCATCTCCCGTGAGGACTTCGCGAGGTCACTGAGCCAGCCGCCGTCCTGGTCCTTTGCATAGCGGCCCCAGAACTTGTCGAACGCCTCGATCGACTCACCGGTGTTGTGGTGGATGATCGACGACGCGTTGCGGTGCACGGGAGAGCGGACATCGTCGACGGCCCCGGCGAACGTGCGCCAGGCCTTCGCGGCCTCCCGCAGCTGGCCGGAGTCGGCCTCGGGCCACCACATACCCAGCTTGAGAAGGATGTGGCGGGCTTTGTCCTCAACGCTCACCGGCACCGTCGCTCTGCTTGTCGGTTTTCACTTCAGTGAACATGCCGGCGATGAGCTGGTCGTTGTCCACGGTTCCGTCAGCCATGTCCACCATGGCCTCGTGAATGCTCGTCAGCCCGAGCACCAGGATGCCCGCGGCGCTCTCGATCTTCTTCTGCTGCGGCTTGTAGGCCTTGCCGAACTCGTTGCCCTGCTCGTCGTGGCCCCAGGGCTCCCCGAGGCCGTCCAGGGTCTGGATGAGGGTGGTCAGCGCCTTGCTCAGGTCTATGGCGCCCTGGTGGAAGGCCGGTGCCGCCGCCTTGATGTCGGCTGTCTTGATGTCCAGCACCTTGCCCGGGACCTTGCCGTCACCCATCCATGAACCCCCGTTCGCCGTCGCGGCCTTCGACCCTACGGTGATCAGTTCAATGAAGCCCCATGCCTTGGCAATGCAAAGGCAAGGCTGGCTGGTTGACGCATCCACACGCCTTGGTTTCGTCATTCGGTGCGCTGCGACACCCCTCGTGACCTGCGCTGTACCAAAGTGCCAACTATCTGTCTGATTCCATGCCTCCAGCTGCTGAAGTCACTTTGCACCAGCGCATGTCACGAACGCCGCCCTGTGCCAACTCGCAATCTTGGTCACAGTGGCCGGATCCGCCCGGCCGGCGCCGGCCCTCCTCGGCGGTGTGCCGCCACCCTCACGCCCCAACCGGATAGGTCATCCGCATCTGCTACGGTGGTGTCAACCGGATAAGGTATCCACTATGCGGGACGGGTTGCGCGATGAAGCAGACAGCGGTGGTCACGGCAGGGACAGCGGGAATCGGGCTGGAGACCGCCTTGGGGCTGGCCGAGGCGGGCCTCGCGGTCACCGTGGTCGGCCGCAACGCCGAGCGCGGCGCTCAGGCGGTCGAACGGATCAACGCCACGGCACCGGCCCACTCCGCCCGGTTCCTGGCCGCCGACCTCGCCTCGCTCGACGCGGTCCGCGTCGTGGCCGGCCGGATCGCCGCGGACGGACCGCTGACCTTGCTGGTCAACAACGTAGGAGCGATGTTCGCGGACCGGCAGGACTCGATCGACGGGATCGAGGCGACCTTTGCCGTCAACCACCTCTCGCCGTATCTGCTGACCGAACTCCTTCTGCCCGCACTGCGAGCCGGTGCGCCGAGCCGGATAGTGAACGTCACTTCGGGGGCGGTGGCTGTGGCCAAGCGCGATTTCGACGCCGTCGAACCGCCGGGCGGCTACTACGGCTTCCACCGGTACGGCCGTGCCAAGCTCGCCCATCTCGCGCACACGCTGGAGTTGGCGGGACGGCTGGACGGTACGGGCGTATCCGTCCTCGCGGCGGACCCGGGCGGCGCCGCGACCGACATGACCAACGGCACCATGAGCGACCCGAAGATCGTCTCGCCGGGGCTGCGGCTGCTGTGGCCGCTGGTCCGGCGGAAGTTCGAGCGCTCGACGTCGGGTCCGGCATCCCTGGCGGCGAAGTCCTCGATCTTCGCCGCGACCGACGGTTCACTGGCCGGCCGGACCGGCGTCGTCATCGGACCCCGGGCGCAGCCGGTCGTTCCCTTCCGGGCGGCAACGGATCCCCGCATCGCCGAAGCCGTCCGCCGCCTCAGCGAGCACCTCGCGCCGGTGGCCCCTGCGTGACGGCGGAGGCGGCCGCGGGGGCGAAAGGCCGGCGCCGCGGGCCTGGTCCGGATTGGCTATCCGGTTAGACTTCTCGTATGACGACCGCCCACCTGCGCAAGGACGCCGCCCGCAACTGGGAACGGATCGTCGCCGTGGCCCGCGATCTCGTCGACGAGGGCACGCCACTGCAGCTCAACGACATCGCCCGCCGCGCCGGAATGGGCGTGGGCACCGTCTACCGGCACTTTCCCACTGCCGAGGCGCTCCTGGAGACCGTCGCAGCCCCCAGCCTGGAGGAACTCGCCGCCCACGGCGAACAGGCTCTGGCCGACGTCGACCCGGGGCGCGCCCTCGCCGGCTTCCTGACCCGCACCGTCGAAGCGCAGATCACCGACGCGTCGCTGTCCACGGTCACCGCCGCGACCACGGACGCTCTGCCCCGTACGACCGAACTCAAGCAGACCCTGCGCTCGACCGGCACGCAGCTGCTCGAACGGGCCCGCGACGCCAAGGTGGTACGCGCCGACCTGACTTCGGACGACATGGTCCCGCTGATGTGCGGAATCGCCTACGCCGCGAACGTCCACGGAGACCCCGCATCCCGCATCGCAACCGCCCGCCGCTATCTGACCGCGCTCCTGGAGGGCCTGTACCTCCGTTAGATCCGGCGCCGACGCGCGGCATTGTCAGACCCCCCTGCCATCATCCCGCCATGCTCTACCACGCCTTGGTGGCCGAATCCCGTAGGAACGACACGCTGGACGACGGGCGGCTCGCAGCCTGTTCACCGGAGGAGAGCAGGGCGGCGGCCCTGTGCCTCATGCCGGCCTCCCGCTTCGACGACACGGGATTGTGGCGGTACGACTCCGAGATCGAGGCCGTGATCTCACGGGCGGACGGCTGGACGCCGGACGAGGTCGCGGTGATGTCGGGCCGTGTCACCGAGTTCGACGGCGGCTACGACGGGCTGGCGCGGGCCGAGTTCGGCGACGGCGCGTGGCGGGCCCGCTTCCACCACGAGCCCGCCGCGGACGACGATGGCGGCGGCTACGCGCCCGAGCACGCCGCCACCGACCAGGTCCGCTTCGAACGGCGGGGCGGCCGCCAATGGCGGGAGGCGGCGCTCGCCGACGTGCCCCCGCTGGTGTTCAGCGAGGCGATGCGGGACGTCGACCTGTTCGTCGGCGTCACCTCGATCGCCGCCGACCCGGACTGGTCCGACCGGGGCGAGGACCGCCACGCCGGGTACTGGCGCACGGCCACGTTCGGAGCGCTGACGGCGAGCGCCGAGGTCCGCCGCGCGGCGCTGGAACGGATCCTGCCGCGGCTGAGGATCGCCGACCGGTGCACGCTGGAGGGCCGCTTCCTGGTCGTACGCGGAGACCTGGGCACGTACAAGATCCATATGGGCTCGGCCGACATCCTGATGGGACCCGACGACGCCTGCCTGTGCATCGTTCCGTCACGCGGCAGGGGCGACGGCAAGGTGTTCCTGCCGTTCGAGGACGAACGACTCTCCCTGATCCTGAGCAAGGCGTTCCTGCTCGCCGCCGACACCGGGATCACCGACGACACGATCCTCCACCAGATCAAGAGGGGCGCCTGATGGACCTCGCAGCCCGGCTGACGCGCGCGCTGACCGACCCGGACTTCACACTCGAGGACCAGGACAGGCGCCCGGATCTGTCACAGGTCTCCGACGAGCAGCTCGGCACCCTGTTCGTGGCGGCCTACCAGGTGAAGGCATCGGCCGCGCACACGGCGGCGACGGTCCGCTTCGCGGTCGAGGACGCGGTCAGGGAACGGCAGCCGCGCTACACGCCCGAGGCGTGCCGCCGCATGTTCGAGGTACTCGTCGAGCGATGCGAGGAGTCCGGCTGGGCCGACCTCACCCTCGGCCTGCGCGCACTGGAGTCCTGCACAGGGCCGCTGCCCGACGTGTCCGAACCGGCCCGTCGGCTGGTCGGGTTCCGGCTGGAGAAGGAAACCCTGCGCCAGCCGTACGCACTGCTCGCGGTCGCCGGGTTCGCCGGCGACGCGACCCTGCGCTCGGCCGTGGAGCGCCTCTCCTGCGACGTGGGCCCCATAGTCGCCGACGAGATCGCCGTCATGGCCGGTCTCACCCCGGCGGAACGGGCGCTGCTGTCCGACATCGACCGGGAGCACAGGTTCGTCTCGCCGCTCGCGCACACGTGGCGCCGGTCGGCCGACAACCCCGCCTACGTGGCCTTCACCCGGCGCGCGCTCGAAGCCGCGGCCGACCGCACGGATGCGATCCGGGCGGGTGAGATCCCCTATCGGGCGGACAAGGCGTTCACGGACCGGGAGATCACCTCGCTCGGACAGGCCCTGCGGGTGGCGCTGCTGCGCGACGAGCCCTGGCTGCCGGAGCTGTTCCAGCGGCTGCTGCCCGGCGTCGCCCTCGCCCCGACGACGGCGAAGACACTTCCCTCACAGGCCCTGCTGTACGAAGTGGTCCGCGCCGCACAGGACTTCCCGACGCCCGAGCTGGTGGCCGCGATCCGCACGGTGCGCCGGACCGTCCGGCACGCCGGGGTGCCCAAGCAACTCGACAAGATGCTCAAGAAGGTCGACGCGGCGCTGGCCGAACGCACCGACGTGGCACTGCGGTTGCCGAGGCTGGGGTTCGACGCCGTGCCCGTCGGCGGCTCCGTCGCGGGCGGTGTCCGCCGCCCGGCCGGTGACTACCAGGCCGTCGTCACGGTCACCGAGACCGCCACGCTGACCTGGGAGAAGGACGGCCGCCCGCTGCGCAGCCTCCCGGCGCCGGTACGCCGCGATCATGCGGCTCTGGTCAAGGAGCTGCGCGAGCTCGTGAAGCGCGTCAATGCCCAACTTGTCACCCTTGTGAGGGCGTTGGAGGGCGGCTTCGCCGTCGAGGCCGTCCACCCGTACGGCTGGTGGCGCACCGAGCTGGCCGGGCACCCCCTCGCCGGTACCCTCGTACGCCGACTGATCTGGGAGATCGAGATCGCACCCGGCGAGTGGCGGGCCGTACTGCCCGAGACCGCCGAGCACCTTCCCGACGCGCCCGACGACGCCTCCGTACGGCTGTGGCACCCGCTCCGCTCCGACCCCCACGCCGTGCGGGCCTGGCGGGACCAGCTCACCGAACGGTGCATACGGCAGCCCTTCAAGCAGGCCTTCCGCGAGATCTACCTGCTCACCCCGGCCGAGGAGCAGACCCGCGTCTACTCCAACCGGTTCGCCGCCCACCTCGTCCGCTACCGCAGGATGTTCGCCCTGTTCCGGGCCCGGGGATGGAAGAGCGACCTGCTCGGCCCCTGGGACGGCGGGGACGGCGACGCAGCCGAACGCACGCTGGTGGCGGGGGAGTGGCGGGTCCGCTTCTTCCACCGCTGGGCCGACCGGGCGGGCGAAGAGGAACTGGCGTCGACCGACCAAGTGCGGTTCCACCGCCGGGTGGAGGGAGTCTGGCGCGAGGCGCCGCTCGCCGACGTGCCCCTTCTGGTGTTCAGCGAGGTGATGCGCGACGTGGATCTCTTCGTCGGTGTCACCTCGATCGCCGCCGATCCCGACTGGACCGACGGCGGACCCGAGCGCACCTACTGGGAGCGGGCCGGGTTCGCCGAGCTGACGGCGAGCGCCGAGTCCCGCCGCGACGTCCTGGAACGGATCCTGCCGCGCCTGCGGATCGCCGACCGGTGCACTCTGGAGGGCCGCTTCCTGGTCGTCCGCGGCGATCTGCGCAGTTACAAGATCCATCTGGGCTCGGCCAACATCCTGATGGAACCGGACGACAGCTATCTGTGCATCGTCCCGGCCGGGCGCAAGGGGGACGGCAAGGTCTTCCTGCCGTTCGAGGACGAACGGCTCTCCCTCATCCTCAGCAAGGCGTTCCTGCTCGCCGCCGACACCGAGATCACCGACGGGACCATCCTCATGCAGATCAAGCGAGGTGCCTGATGGCCACCGTGACGTTCCGGGACGAGACCGCGACGGGCAAGCCCGTCACCGAGTGGCAGGTCGCGGGGCTGCCGGAGCGGATGACCGTACGGGAGCTGATCCGGCTCCGGGTCCGCGAGGAGGTCGCCCGGCACAACGTCCGGCCGAGCGACCGCTTCAACGGCCTCGTCCGCCCCGACGACGCCGAGACGGAACTGAACGGCTACCGGCTCCGCGAGCCCCGCCGTATCGACTGGGAGCGCCAGGCCGAGATCGCCGAGCGTGCCTTCCTGTCCAACGGCTTCTTCGTGCTCGCCGGCGACCGCCAGGTCGAGGGGCTCGACGAGGTCGTGGACCTCGCCGTCGATCCCGGCCTGGTCTTCATCAAGCTCGTCGCTCTCGTCGGCGGTTGAGCCGGCACATCCGGGGCACGATTGCCGCCGGCCTGCTGATCCTCGGCCTCGGCATGCGCTCCCTACTTGAGCCCGCTCAGCATGACGCCACGGATGTAGTACTTCTGCAGCAGCAGGAAGAGGACCAGGACCGGCAGGATGCTCAGGACGAGTCCGGCCATGACGATGGGCATCGTGCGGGTCGGGTCGACGTAGTCCTGCAGGAGCTGGATGCCGACGGGCAGGGTCATCACGTCCGGGTCGGCGGTCGAGACGAGCAGTGCCCAGATGTACTCGTTCCAGGCGTCGACGAAGGTCAGCAGCCCGAGCGTCACCAGCACCGGCTTGGTCTGCGGCACCACGATCCGCCACCACACGGCGAACTCGCCGGCCCCGTCGATGCGCGCGGCCTCCAGGACCTCGTCCGGGATCGAGACCATGAACTGCCGCATCAGGAAGATCCCGAAGCCGTTGACGAGGAAAGGCATGGCGAGCGCCACGATGCTGACGGTCAGGCCCGCGCCCCCGCGCCCGAACAGGTCGTTGCCCCCGGCCAGGGGCCAGTGCACCAGGATCAGGAAGTGCGGGATGAAGAAGAGGAACGGCGGGAACATCATCGTCGACAGCACCAGGCGGAAGATGAAGTTCCGTCCGGGGAAGCGGAGTTTGGCGAGCGCGTAGCCCGCGAGCGACGACGTGAGCAGCACCGATCCGGTGATCACGGCGGTGGCGACGACGCTGTTGCGGAAGAGTACCGGCAGATCGAGCTGGTCGATCGCCGCCCGGTAGTTGGACAGGCCGAACGCCTCGGGCAGGAACCGGTACGGCAGTGTGCCGGACTCGCCGGGCCCCTTGAAGGACGTCATCACCATGTCGAGGAAGGGCACCACCGTGAGCACGGCGCCGGTCACGACCAGCAGATACGACAACCACGGGAAACGGCGGCGGTTCATACGTCCTCCCCCTTGCGCCGGAAGATCCACAACTGCGCCAGGGTGACCACGAGGACCACCATGAACAGCACGAACGCGGCGGCGCTGGCGGTGCCCCAGTCGCCGTACGAGAAGGCCTGCCGGTACATCTCCAGCGCGGCGACATCGGTCGCGTCACCCGGCCCGCCCTTGGTCATCACGATGATCAGCGCGAACGACTGCAGCCCGGTGAGGAACTGGGTGATGCACACGAACAGCAGGGACGGCCGCAGCAGCGGCAGCGTGATCTTCCGGAAGACGGTGACGGGCCCGGCGCCGTCGAGCGCGGCCGCCTCGTAGTACGACTCGGGAATGGACTTCAGCCCTGCGGTCAGGATGAGGATCGCCGAGCCGACCGATGCCCAGGCCTGTACGACCACGACGGAGGGCAGCGCGGTGTCCGGATCCTGGAGGAACGCCACCGAGTCGAGCCCGAGGGCGTTGAGGACGCCGTTGACGAGCCCGCCCGGTTCGTACATGTACTTCCACACGTTGCCGACCGCGACGACGGTCGTGACGATCGGCAGGAAGTACAGCGTGCGCCACAGCCCCTGGAACCGCAGGCTGTCGATACAGGTGGCGACGACCACGGAGCCGGCGAGCGCGAGGGCCACCGTGCCCAGGGCGAACAGCAGCGTGTTGGTGAGGATCGGGGCCAGGAACGTCGAACCGTCCGCGAAGAGTGCGGTGAAGTTGTCCAGTCCGACCGGATCGATGTCGCCGAGGTCGAACCCGGCCCAGCGGGACGTCGACAGCAGCAGCGCGAAGCCGAGCGGCAGGATCAGGAAGACCGCGAAGAACAGCAGCGTCGGCGCCAGGAAGAGATAGCCGACGACCGCCTGGCGGCGCCGGCGCCGGGCCGGACTGCGGCCGTCGGCTGCGGGCCCATCGGAGCGCGGGCCGGGCACTCGCTCGGTCGTCTCCGGCGCCAGGGCGTTCACCATGAGCGCGACACCTCCTGATCGACCTGACGACGGGTGGTGCGCAGCGCCTCGTCGACCGACTGCTGACCGGTCCACAACGCCTCGATGTTCTTGCGCAGCAGCGACTTGGCCTGCTGCGCGCCCGGCACGTTCGGCTCCGGCACCGCGTAGGCCAGCGCGTCCAGGAACGGGCGCAGGTTCGGATCACCGCCCGCCCCGAGAAGCGTCCGCATGTCGTCGGCACGGCCGGTCAGGGAGCCTACCGACACCTGCAGTGTGCTCATCCGGGTCGCCGTCGCGCCCTTGCCGGCGTTCTTCACGCCCACCTTCTCGGTGTTGAGCCAGCGCAGGAACTCCCAGGCCTCGCCGGGGTGTTCACTGGCCGCGTTGACGCCCAGCATGAAGCCGGTGGAGAGCGTGGCGCGGCTGTCGCCCGCCGTGGGGACGGGTACGGGCGCGACGCCGACATCGCGGTAGTCCTTGCCCATCAGGCCCTTCAGGTCCGCTGTCCACCAGCCGGCGCTGACCACCATGGCCACCTGCCCGGACGCGAACGCCTTGTACACGTTGACGCCGGGCGCGCTCGCACCTTCGGTGACGAGGCGGTGCTCCAGATCGAACACGGCCCGGCCGGCCGGTGAGTCGATGGCGGTGCTCCTGCCGTCCCCGGAGACGAACCTTCCGCCGGCGGCGTTGAGCAGGGCGAGCGTCTGGCCGACGGTGGTCGAGTCGTCGTAGGTGGACAGCCCGAACCCCTGGACCAGTGTGTTGCCGTACCGGTCCCGCCTGGCGGTGCGGTAGGCCGTCTGCTCCAGCTCCCGCCAGGTGCGCGGAGGTCCGGCGACACCGGCCTCGCGCAGCAGCCGCTTGTTGTAGTAGAGGGCGTACGTCTGCACCTCGGTGGGGTAGCCGTACACCGTGCCGCCCACCGACGCGGCGCCGACCGCGGCCCCGCCGTAGCCTCGCCTGATCTCCTCGGCGTGCTCGTTCGGAGCGGGCCGCAGCACACCGGCCCGGACGAGCTGGCCGTTCCACAGGCAGTACGGGTGGAGGATGTCGGCGCCCTGGCCCGCGGCCTGCCGGACCATGAACGTGGTCAGCAGATCCGTGAACTCGACCGCCTTCGTCCGCACCTTGACCCGGTCGTGCGTGGCGTTCCACTCGTCGACCGGGCCCTGCAGAGCCTCCCTCAGCTCCCCGCTCGCGTAGTGGGAGAGCAGGGTGAGCACGATCGGATCCCCGGGCCGCCCGGTGCCCCGGTACGGCGCGGCGCATCCGGCGGCGAGCAGCGCCGAGGGGAGCACCAGGGCGAAGTGGCGGCGGCTCAGGCCATCTGTGGCCCGGGTGCGGTGAGACGGCGACGTCATCGGGCGGCCTCCCGGCGCAGCACACGGAACACCCGAGTCGTGGTGAATCCGGCCCGGCGGTACAGATGGCCCGCCGGGGACCGCTCGCCGGTCCACAGGAACCACGCGGAGTGCGCACCCCGCGCCCGCATCCGCTCCAGGACCAGGTGCAGCAGGACCTTGCCGAGCCCGGTGCCGCGCATCTCCTCCAGCACACCGAACGGCCCGAACCGCTCGTCCACCGACTCGTACGCGCCGTGCATCGCCCAGCCGACCAGGCGGCCCGCGGGGTCCCTGGCGACGACGATCCGGTCGAGCGGCGTGCCCGCGGCCAGGCACTCCCGGATCGCGCGCGCCCAGTCCGGGTTGAAGCGGTTCCCGGCGAGGCTGATCAGTTCCACCAGGTCGTCGTCGGACGGGGTGGCGAACCGGTGGCCCCGCGCCGTCAGTTCGTCCGCGCGGCACGCGATTTCCTCCGGGAGGCGATAGCCGACCAGGCTGCGGTCCATCGCCGCCGCCTCGTACAGCGTGCGAAAGCCCAGGGACCCGAGGAGCTCGGCCGCTTCCGGGTACGCCTCGGCGTCCAGGCCCGGCAGGACGTAGTTCGGGGTGTACGAGGAGAAGTCCACCCGGGTACGGCCGTGGCCGTGCAGCCAGTCGACGGCATCGGTCAGCAGCCGTCGGCCGAGGCCGCGCCCACGGGCGGCCGGGTCGACGAAGAAGAACGGGATCCAGCCCTGCTCCGGCTCCAGGTCGGTGCCGCTCATCGGCACCAGACGGCGCACCGCGTAGGCCGCGCCGACGACACGGTCACCGTCGACGGCGACCCTGAGTCCCTGCGGATCGAAGTTGGCGTCGAGCAGCACCAGGGAGCGGAAGCGGTCCGGGGTGATCGGGTCGGCCGGCGCACTCCGGCGCCACGCCTCCACCAGCCGCGGGCCGTCGCCCGCGCGAAAGCCACGAATCCCGGCCCGGGATCCGGTCGTCGTCGTGCGATCGGTCATCGACGGTTGTCCTTCCGGGACGGAGTTGTCCTTCCGGGCAGAGCAGTGGGCAGCGGCGGTGGGGCAGGAGGCCTCACGGGTAGAGCAGCACGTCGTCGCCGGCCCACCGGCCGGGCGGCGTCGGCGGATCGCACAGCGGCAGCGGGTCGTCGCCCGCGTCGACGGCGTGCCGCAACCGGTCGGACCCCCACAGCAGATCGACGAAGTGACGATGGCCTGTCCCCTCCGTGCCCGCGTCCTCGGTGCGCCAGGCGAAGTCGCCCGGGTACAGCCGCCGCAGCGTGGCCAGCATCGCGACGGCGGTGCGTACGGGAGCGAACAGCCCGCGATCGGTGATGTGGAGCTGGACCCCGCGCAGTGGCCGTCCGGCGTGTTTGTGGAAGGTCGGTACGAACCGCAGATCACGGAAGCGCACTCCGGGCAGGGCGAGTTCGGCGAGCGAGGGCGCGAACCGCGCGTCGATGTACGGGGCCCCGACGATCTCGAAGGGCTGCGTGGTGCCACGGCCCTCCGACAGATTCGTGCCCTCGAACAGGCAGGTGCCGGGGTAGACGGTGGCGGTGGCGGGCGTCGGCATGTTCGGCGAGGGCGCGACCCACGGCAGGCCGGTGGCTGCCGCGTCCGTGTCGCGCCGCCAGCCGACAGCCTCGATCACCGTCAAATCGGCGGAGGTGCCCGCAACTTGGGGCACGTCCGACGCGTTGAGATGCCGGGCGAGTTCGCCGCAGGTGAGGCCGTGCCGGACAGGGATCGGAGCGCGCCCGACGAAGCTGGCCCACGCCGGGTCGAGCAGCGGGCCCTCGCTGACGAGCCCGCCGAGGGGATTCGGCCGGTCGGCGACCACGAACCGTACGCCCGTACGGGCCGCCGCGACCATCAGGTCGAACATGGTCCACACGTAGGTGTAGAACCGGGACCCGACGTCCTGGAGGTCGTACACCAGTGCGTCGACGCCGCTGTCGATCAGGAGCTTGTCGAGACGCTCGCCGACGCACCCGTAGGTGTCGTGGACCGGCAGGCCGGTGGCGGGGTCCGTCTCGGCGTCCTCGCTCGCGCCGGCCTGGCCGGTCCCGTGCAGCCCGTGCTCGGGCCCGAACAGGGCGACCAGCCGCGCGCCGGCCCCGAGCAGCGCGGACGCGGCCGGGCGCAGATCGGGGAGGACGCCGGTGTGGTTGGTCACCAGCCCGAGCCGGCCGGGCCCGGCGAGTCCGGGCGACGCGTGCAGCCGTGCGATCCCGGTCGTCACCGGGACCCGGTCGTCCGTGCCCATCCTTTGCCCCCGTCTGCCGGTGACATCTCCAAGCGATGGTCGGAAATGTACGTGCATGCCCATGGATTTTGCTGGATTTACCGACAGCTCGCGCCGACGGTGCCCCGCGGCATCCCTTCATCGCCCCGGCGAAGCCCGTGGCCCGCTCGCCGGCGCCGGCACCGAGACGTTCCGGCTGTCCGCCGAGAGTCCGTGACCGGTGGTACCGCTCCGCCCCGCGGCCGTGGCATCGTGGTCGCAGGGCGGAGGTGACCCCATGGCCGATGCCGACCCGGGGCTGTTCGGCCCCTCCTCGGTGACCTGGCAGATGCACGGCGACCCGATGATGTGGGTCGCCGGCGTCCGCGCGCTGTACCTCCAGGCGCTGCACCCGCGCGCCGTGCGCGGCGTCATGCAGAACTCCGACTTCCGGCGTGACGCCTGGGGCCGGCTGATGCGCACCGCCGACTTCGTCGGCACCACGACGTACGGCACCGGTGAGGCGGCCGAGCGGGCCGGTGCCCGGGTACGGAAGATCCACAGCATGCTCCAGGCGCGCGACCCCGACACCGGGCAGCGGTACGGCGTGGACGAGCCCGAGCTGCTGCTGTGGGTGCACTGCGCGGAGATCGACTCCTACGTGCACGTCCTGCGCCGCTCCGGATACCCGCTCACCGACGCCCAGGCCGACCGGTACATCGCCGAACACCGCGTCAGCGCCCGCCTGGTGGGGCTCGACCCGGACGCCGTACCGGCAGGCCGGACCGAGATGGCCGCGTACTTCGACAAGGTGCGGCCGGAACTGGCCGTGGGGCCCGAGGCACGCGCGGTGGACGACTTCCTCCTCCGTCCGCCGACGCATCCCCTCCTGGTTCCGGCGCGCGAGGTGCTGTGGCGGCGCGTGGCGCAGCTGGCGTACGCCTCCCTGCCCCCGTACGCCCACGAGTTGTACGGCAGACCGGCCCCCCGACCCGCCGTCGTGACCCGCCGACTGCGGGCCACGGGCGCCCTGCTGCGGTGCGTTCCCGCACGTCTGCGCTGGCAGCTGCCGCCCAAACACATCCTGCGGGCCATGGCGAGGCTCGGCCCGGACGCCCGACCCGCACCGTACAAACTGGGGCGATAGGCCGCCATACTGGACGAGCAGGGGGGTGTGTCACGGACCGGGCCGCGTCGTACGCGGTCGCGGCACGCGGCGATGTCTCCCGGGGGTGGGGCGGACAGCGACGGGGGCGACGGCGCGCAATGGGGGAGAACGGGCTGATTCAGGGCCGGTACCGGCTGCTCGACCTGATCGGGCGGGGCGGGATGGGGGAGGTGTGGCGGGCCCGCGACGAGTCCCTGGGACGACAGGTCGCGGTGAAGTGCCTCAAGCCGCTCGGCCCGCAGCACGATCCGTCCTTCACCCGTGTCCTGCGGGAGAGGTTCCGCCGGGAGGCCAGAGTGGCCGCCGCGCTCTCCCACCGCGGAGTGACCGTCATCCACGACTTCGGCGAGTACGACGGCGTCCTCTACCTCGTGATGGAGCTGCTGGAAGGACGCGATCTGAGCCGGCTCCTGGAGGACAACAAGGGGCACCCGCTGCCCGTGGACGACGTGATCGACATCGCGGAACAGGTGGCCGCCGCCCTCGCCTACACCCATCAACAGGGCATCGTGCACCGTGATCTGAAGCCCGCCAACATCGTGCGCCTGACCGACGGCACCGTGAAGATCTGCGACTTCGGCATAGCCCGCCTCGGCCACGACATCGGCTTCACCGCCCGCCTCACCGGCACCGGCATCGCCATGGGCACGCCGCACTACATGTCCCCGGAACAGATCGGCGGCACCGAGGTCGACCAGCGCAGCGACCTGTACTCGCTGGGCTGCGTCCTCTACGAGATCGCCACCGGGGCGCCGCCGTTCGACCTGGACGACGCCTGGGCGATCCTCATCGGCCACCGCGACACCCCGCCCCGCCCGCCCCGCACCCACCGCCCGGAACTGCCCGGCCCCTTCGAACGGATCGTCCTCGACCTGTTGGCCAAACTGCCCGAGGAACGGCCGTACGACGCACGTGAGCTGGGGCGTCGCCTGGCCGCGGGGCGTACGGCGGCCACGTATGTGCCGAGGGTCGTGACAGGACGGCCGGGCGCCGGCGCGACGGCTCTGCACGAGACACGCCTGCCGGCGTGGACCCGGGGCATGACGACCGGCCACAAGGCGGTCGGTGCCGGACTGCGCGCCGTCCCGCCGGACCCCGGCGCGGCCCTGAGCGGCGCCTGGACCACCGGGGCCCGGGTCGCCGTCCTCTCCCGGCCGGCACCGGACGCCGTCGCCGCCCTCACCGCACGGCACCACGAGGGCCTCGGCCTGGCCCGGCGCGGCCGCTGGGCCGAGGCACGCGACGTGCACCTGACGGTCGCCGCCGAACGGGCGGCGCTCCTCGGCCCGGACCACCCCGACACCCTCGCCAGCCGCTACGAGGCCGCCTTCACCCTCAGCCGCACCGGCCGGGCCGCTGACGCGCTGCGCGCCTACACCGACGTCGCCGCGGCCCGGGCGCGCGTCCTCGGCCCCGAACACCCGGACACGCTGGCCGCACGTCAGGAGACGGCCTACGTACTGGGCCAGTTGGGCCGCCACTTCGAGGCCCACCAGGGCTACACCTCGGTCCTGGCCGCCCGGATGCGCGTCATGGGCCCCGAGCATCCCGACACCCTGCGCTGCCGCCACAACCTCGCCTTCAACCTCAGCCGGCTCGGGCGCCTGGAGGACTCGTACCGCATGGCCCTCGACGTGGCCGCAGCCCGTGCCCGGGTGCTCGGCCCCGACCACCCCGACACCCTCGTCACCCGCTACGAAGTCGCCTACGCCCTCGGCCAGCTGGGCCGCTGGGACGAGGCGCTGCGCACCTACCGCGAGGTCGCCGACGCCCGCGCCCGCACCCTCGGCGCCGACCATCCGGACACCCTCGCCGCCCGCTACGAGGCCGGGATCAGCCTCGGCCGGCTCGGCCGCAGCGCGGACGCCCTGCGCCTCTACCGCGACCTGATCGACGACCGCACCCGCGTCCAGGGGCCCACCCACCCCGAGACCCTGCGCGCCCGCCACGGCCTCGGCGTCAACCTCGGCCGCCTCGACCGCTGGGAGGAGGCCCTCGCCGAGGCCCGCGACGTGTGCGCGCTGCGTGAACGCGTCCTCGGCGCCGATCAGCCGGACACCCTGGTCAGCCGGCGCGAGGTCGCCGTCGCCCTGGGCTGGCTGGGCCGCTGGGCGGACGCGCTCACCGAGTACCGGAGGGTCGCAACGGCCCGTGAACGGGTCCTAGGGCCCGACCACCCCGACACCCTCGCCAGCCGCAACGACGAGGCCCACTGCCTGGAACAGCTCGGCCGCGGCGCCGAGGCCGTGGAGCTGTACCGCAGGGTCGCCGTACTGAGCCGGCAACGGGCGTCCGGCGGACACCGGCCCGCACCCTGACCCGCGCGCCGACACGTCCGGCATGCCTCTGGCCGACGTAGATCATCACGTGTTACGAAGAACCATGCCTGCCAACGAGGGAACCCGGACGTACGACGCCGTCATCATCGGCGGCGGCCACAACGGCCTTGTCGCCGCCGCCTACCTGGCCCGGGCCGGCCGCTCCGTGCTGCTGCTGGAACGGCTCGGCCACACCGGCGGCGCCGCCGTCTCCACCCGGCCGTTCGCCGGTGTGGACGCCCGCCTGTCGCGCTACTCCTACCTGGTCAGCCTGCTGCCGTCGAAGATCGTGCGCGATCTGGGTCTCGACTTCCGGGTCCGCGGGCGCACCATCTCCTCGTACACCCCCGTGGAGCGCGGCGGCCGGCCCACCGGACTCCTCGTCGGCGGCGGGGAGCAGCGCACCCGGGAGGCCTTCGCCCGGCTGACCGGCGGCGAGCGCGAGTACGACACCTGGCAGCGCTTCTACGGCATGACCGGCCGGGTCGCCCAGCGCGTCTTCCCGACCCTCACCGAGCCCCTGCCCACCCGGGACGAGCTGCGCCGCCGCATCGACGACGACACCGCCTGGCGGGCCCTGTTCGAGGAGCCGATCGGCGTCGCCGTCGAGGAGAACTTCTCCGACGACCTGGTCCGGGGCATCGTCCTCACCGACGCCCTGATCGGTACCTTCGCCGACGCGCACGACACCTCCCTGGCCCAGAACCGCTGCTTCCTCTACCACGTCATCGGCGGCGGAACCGGAGCCTGGGACGTGCCCGTCGGCGGCATGGGTGCCCTCACCGACGCCCTGGCCACCGCCGCGCGCGAGGCGGGCGCGGAACTCGTGACCGGACACGAGGCGGTCCGTATCGACACCGACGGCCACACCGCCGAGGTCACCTATCGCACGGCCGACGGCGAGGGCGTCGCCGCCGCACGGCACGTCCTGGTGAACGCCTCCCCGCAGGAACTGGCCGCCCTGACGGGGGACTCCGTGCCCGAGCCCGCCGAGGGCGCCCAGCTCAAGGTCAACATGCTGCTCACGCGGCTCCCCAAGCTCCGGGACCCGGCCGTCGACCCCCGCGAGGCCTTCGCCGGCACCTTCCACATCGCCGAGGGCTACCGGCAACTGGCCACTGCCCACGACCAGGCCGCCGCCGGTGAACTCCCCACCGCGCCGCCCTCGGAGATCTACTGCCATTCCCTGACGGACCCCAGCATCCTCGGCCCCGAACTCGCCGAGCGCGGCTACCAGACACTGACCCTGTTCGGCCTGCACACCCCCGCCCGGCTGTTCGCCCGGGACAACGACGCCGTGCGCGAGGAACTGCTGAAGTCCACCCTCGCCCAGCTCGACGCACACCTCGCCGAACCCCTCACCGACTGCCTCGCCACGGACGCCGACGGCCGCCCCTGCATCGAGGCGAAGACCCCGCTGGACCTCGAACGAGACCTTCGCCTGCCCGGCGGCAACATCTTCCACCGCGCCCTGTCCTGGCCCTACGCCCAGGAGGACACCGGCCGCTGGGGCGTCGAGACCCGGCACGGCAACATCCTGCTGTGCGGCGCGGGCGCGGTGCGCGGGGGAGGGGTGAGCGGGGTGCCGGGGCACAACGCGGCCATGGCGGTGCTGGAGGGGTAGCACGCGGTTCGACCCGCGGCCTGTCGGCCCGGCCGACCGGTGACCGCCCCGGCGCGGGCGTCAGTCGGCCGAGGCCGTCCACCCCACCGCCACGATCCGGGCCGCGTCGGCCGGCCGCGTCTCGTCGAACACGACCGCGCCGTCGGCCTCGATGCGCGATGCGTCCACGTAGGCCCCGCGGCCGACGTACAGCCGGTCCGTGGTGTACCGCCAGCGCACGGCGAGTTGCCGGGCGGACGGAAGCCCGGCGGTCAGCCGGTGCCAGACCCGTCCGGACCAGCCGGTCACCGAGCCCGCGGGGTGTTCCTGCGGTTCCGTGCCCCGGCTCGTGGTGGTGAACGGCACCGGCTGCCAGGTGGTGCCGTCCGAGGTGGCCTCCAGGACGAGGACGTCCGAGGCGGGCTCGATGTCCCACCACAGGGCGCAGCACAGCCGTGCGTCACCGGGCGAGGTGTCGAGCGCGGGCAGGGTCAGGGTCGCCGTCGTGGCGTCGGCCGTTCCGGAGAACCAGGCGGCACGGCCACGGGCCGGGCGGACCGGTACGGCGCGGGCCAGACGGTTGCCCGCGGCGACCCGGGGAGCGGATCCCGACCGCCACGTACGTACCGGATGAACGGAGTTGCCCAGCACCACGAGGAAGGAGTCGGTGGTCGGATCGAGTACGAGCGAGGTTCCGGTGAAGCCGGTGTGGCCCGCGGTTCGCGGGGTGGCCATCGCGCCCATGTACCAGTGCTGGTAGAGCTCGAAGCCGAGACCGTGGTCGTGGCCGGGGAAGGTGGTGTTGAAGTTGGTGAACATCAGGTCCACCGACTCCGGCTCCAGGATGCGTGTACGGCCGTGGACGCCGCGGTCGAGCAGCGTGCGGCCGAGGACCGCGAGGTCCCAGGCGCAGGAGAACACCCCCGCGTGGCCCGCCACTCCACCGAGGCTGAACGCGTTCTCGTCGTGCACCTCGCCCCACACCAGCCCGCGGTCCAGCCCCGACCAGGGCGGGCGGGCGACCTCGGTGGCGGCGATCAGCGGTTTCCAGGACGCGGGCGGGTTGTAGCGGGTGCGGTCCAGGCCGAGTGGACCGGTGATCTCCTCGCGCAGGAGGACGTCGAGGGCGCGGCCGGTGATCTTCTCCAGGACGAGCTGGAGGGAGATCAGGTTGAGATCCGAGTAGAGGTAGACCGTGCCGGGCGGATTGAGTGGCGTCTCGTTCCAGATGAGGCGCAGCTTCTCCTCGTGCGACGGCGCGTTGTAGAGCGGGATCCAGGCGCGGAACCCCGAGGTGTGGGTGAGAAGTTGACGGATCGTGATGTCCTGTTTGCCGGCCTGGCCGAAGTCCGGAAGGTACGAGGCGACGGTCGCCTCCAGTTCCAGAGTCCCGCGCTCCAGCTGCTGCACCGCGAGGAGCGAGGTGAAGAGCTTGGAGACCGAGGCGAGGTCGAAGACCGTGTCCGCGGACATCGGGATCTGCCGGTCGGCCGGGAACTCGACCCCGGTGTCGGTCCTGTCGTCGTATCCCGCGTAGCGCACCGCCGTGCCGATCGGCTGGTGCAGCGCCACGGTCGCGCCCCGTCCGGCGAGCAGGACGGCGCCCGCGTACCAGGGGTGCTTGGGGGAGGGGCCGAGAAAGGCCTCCGCATCGATGACGAGCCGGCGCAGATGCGTGGCCAGGAGCCCGGCCTGTTCCGGGGAGCCGTGCCGCAGGGTGCGGTGGCCGGAGGCGGCCTCGGCCTCGGCCGGGCCGGCCGGGAAGCCGGCGAGAGTGAGGGCGCCGCCCAGGGTCAGGGCGCCCAGTTGACGGCGGGTGAGTCTGTTGGCCACCTCATCGGTCATCGTGAAACTGTCCTGTCGGGTGCGGGAGGTGTCAACGAGGCATACACGCCATCCGGGGTGAACATGAGTCCGACGGAGCAAAATCTGCCGCGTATCTGACGGAGCATCAGAAAACCTCTTCCGTCGTCCGGGGGACTGCGGCATCCTGCGCCCATGCAGACGGAGCTGAGCAGGAAACTCGGAGTCGAGCACGCCGTCTTCGGCTTCACGCCGTTCCCCGCCGTCGCCGCGGCCATCAGCCGGGCCGGCGGCTTCGGTGTGCTCGGCGCGGTCCGCTACACCGCCCCCGACGACCTCAGACGGGACCTGGACTGGATCGAGGCGCACGTCGACGGCAGGCCGTACGGGCTGGACGTCGTGATGCCCGCGAAGAAGGTGGAGGGCCCGGACGATCGCACACTGACCGAGGCGGACATCGAGGCGATGATCCCCGAGGGGCACCGGCAGTTCGTGCGCGACACCCTCGCCAAGCACGGAGTGCCCGAACTGGCCGAGGGGGAGGTGTCCGGGTGGCGCATCACCGGATGGATGGAGCAGGTCGCCCGCACCCAGCTCGACGTGGCCTTCGACTACCCCATCCGGCTGCTCGCCAACGCCCTCGGCTCCCCGCCCGCCGACGTCGTCGCCCGCGCCCACGACCGGGACGTCCTGGTCGCCGCACTCGCGGGCAGCGCCCGGCACGCCCGCAAGCACCAGGAGGCGGGCATCGACATCGTCGTGGCCCAGGGCTACGAGGCCGGCGGCCACACCGGCGATATCGCCTCCATGGTGCTCACCCCCGAAGTCGTCGAAGCGGTCGATCCGCTGCCCGTGCTGGCCGCGGGCGGCATCGGCAGCGGGCAGCAGGTGGCGGCCGCTCTGAGCCTCGGCGCCCAGGGTGTGTGGCTGGGCTCCATATGGCTGACCACCACAGAAGCGGACCTCCACTCGCCCGCCCTGACCCGCAAGCTTCTCGCCGCCGGGTCCGGCGACACCGTCCGCTCCCGCGCCCTGACCGGGAAGCCCGCCCGTCAGCTGCGCACGGAGTGGACCGACGCCTGGGACGACCCGGCCGGGCCCGGCACGCTGCCCATGCCGTTGCAGGGCCTGCTGGTCGCCGAGGCGGTCTCCCGGATCCAGAAGTACGAGGTCGATCCGCTGCTCGGCACGCCCGTGGGCCAGATCGTCGGCCGGATGACCGGCGAACGCAGCGTCCAGGCCGTCTTCGACGACCTCACCCGCGGCTTCGAGCAGGCCGTCGACCGCATCAACCGCATCGCCGGAAGGAGCGGCCAGTCGTGAGCACACCCCCCACCGGCTTCTGGGCCCAGGCGGCCCAGAACCCCGACCGCACGGTCCTGATCGCCCCCGACGGCGAGCAGTGGACCGCCGGACGCCTGCACGCCGCCGCCAACCGGCTCGTCCACGGGCTGCGCGCGGCGGGCCTCGAACGCGGCGACGCCTTCGCCGTCGTCCTGCCCAACGGCGTCGAGTTCTTCACCGCCTACCTGGCCGCGAGCCAGGCCGGCTTCTACCTCGTCCCGGTCAACCACCACCTGGTCGGCCCCGAGATCGCCTGGATCGTGGCCGACTCCGGCGCCAAGGTGCTCGTCGCCCACGAGCGCTTCGCCGTGCCGGCCCGGCACGCCGCCGACGAGGCCGGCCTGCCGGCCACCCACCGCTACGCGGTCGGCGCGGTCGAGGGCTTCCGGCCGTACGCCGAACTCCTCGACGGACAGCCCGGGTCCGCGCCCCGTGACCGCACGCTCGGCTGGGTCATGAACTACACCTCCGGTACGACCGGACGCCCCCGCGGCATCCGCCGCCCGCTGCCCGGCAAGGCCCCCGAGGAGGCCTACCTCGGCGGCTTCCTGGGCATCTTCGGCATCAGGCCCTTCGAAGACAACGTCCATCTCGTCTGCTCGCCGCTCTATCACACGGCCGTCCTCCAGTTCGCGGGCGCGTCCCTGCACATCGGCCACCGTCTGGTGCTCATGGACAAGTGGACCCCGCAGGAGATGCTCCGGCTCATCGACGCCCACAGGTGCACGCACACCCATATGGTCCCCACCCAGTTCCACCGCCTCCTGGCTCTCCCGGACGAGGTGAGGGGCCGGTACGACGTGTCGTCCATGCGGCACGCCATCCACGGCGCCGCCCCCTGCCCGGACCATGTGAAACGGGCCATGATCGACTGGTGGGGGCACTGCGTGGAGGAGTACTACGCGGCCAGCGAGGGCGGCGGAGCCTTCGCCACCGCCGAGGACTGGCTGAAGAAACCCGGAACGGTCGGCAGGGCCTGGCCCATCAGCGAACTCGCCGTCTTCGACGACGACGGCAACCGGCTCCCGCCCGGCCGGCTGGGCACCGTCTACATGAAGATGAGCACCGGCGGATTCTCGTACCACAAGGACGAGGACAAGACCCGCAAGAACCGCATCGGCGACTTCTTCACCGTCGGCGACCTCGGCTACCTGGACGAGGACGGCTATCTCTTCCTCCGCGACCGCAAGATCGACATGATCATCTCCGGCGGGGTCAACATCTACCCGGCCGAGATCGAGTCCGCGCTGCTCGCCCACCCCGCCGTCGCCGACGCCGCAGCCTTCGGCATCCCGCACGACGACTGGGGCGAGGAGGTCAAGGCCGTCGTGGAACCGGCCCCCGGGCACGAGCCGGGCCCGGCCCTCGCCGCCGCCCTCCTCGACCACTGCGCCGAGCGGCTCGCCGGCTACAAGCGGCCCAGGAGCGTCGACTTCATCACGGAGATGCCCCGCGACCCCAACGGCAAGCTGTACAAGCGACGCCTGCGGGATCCGTACTGGGAGGGCCGCACCCGGCTGGTGTGAGGTTCTTGACCTGCGCCTGTGGTGGACCGAGGATCGGCTGTCATGACGCAGGGACACGGCAGCACGGTCGACGGGGTGCTGCGGCGCAGCGCCCGGCGCACCCCCGCACGGGTGGCGCTGGAGTACGGCGAACGCAGTTGGACGTACGAGGAACTCGACACCGCCGTCTCCCGTGCGGCGGGCCTCCTCCGCGCCGAGGGGCTCGCCCCCGGCGACCGGGTGGGCGCCTACGGCCACAACTCCGACGCCTACCTGATCGCCTTCCTCGCCTGCGCCCGCGCGGGCCTGGTCCACGTGCCGGTCAACCAGAACCTGACCGGCACCGACCTGGCGTACATCGTCGGCCAGTCGGGCAGCGCGCTGGTGCTCTCCGATCCGGACATCGCCAGCGAACTGCCCGGCAGCGTACGGGTGTTGCCGCTACGGGACTCGGACGACTCCTTCCTCGCCCGGCTGGCCGAGGCGCCTCCGTACGACGGGCCCGAACCACGCACCGAGGACCTGGTGCAGCTGCTGTACACCTCCGGCACCACCGCCCTGCCCAAGGGGGCGATGATGACCCACCGGGCGCTGGTCCACGAGTACCTGAGCGCGATCACCGCCCTGGACCTGAGCGCCGGCGACCGGCCCGTGCACGCGCTGCCGCTCTACCACTCGGCGCAGATGCACGTGTTCCTGCTGCCCTACCTCGCGGTCGGCGCGACCGGCATCATCCTGGACGCGCCCGACGGCGACCGCCTCTTCGACCTGATCGAGGCGGGCCGTGTGGACAGCCTGTTCGCGCCGCCCACCGTCTGGATCGGCCTCGCCAACCGGCCCGACTTCACCACCCGGGACCTGAGCGGCCTGCGCAAGGCCTACTACGGCGCGTCGATCATGCCCGTGCCGGTGCTCAGGCGACTCCGCGAACACCTGCCCGGGCTGGCCTTCTTCAACTGTTTCGGGCAGAGCGAGATCGGCCCCCTGGCCACGGTCCTCGGGCCCGACGAGCACGAGGGCCGGCTGGACTCCTGCGGCCGCACCGTGCTGTTCGTGGACGCGCGTGTCGTGGACGACGAGGGCGAGGACGTCCCCGACGGCACTCCGGGCGAAATCGTCTACCGCTCACCGCAGTTGTGCGAGGGCTACTGGGACAGGCCCGAGGAGACCGCCGAGGCCTTCCGGGACGGCTGGTTCCACTCCGGCGACCTCGCGGTGCGCGACCCGGACGGCTACTTCACCATCGTGGACCGGGTGAAGGACGTCATCAACTCCGGTGGCGTACTGGTGGCTTCACGCCAGGTCGAGGACGCCCTCTACACCCACGAATCGGTCGCCGAGACCGCTGTGATCGGCCTGCCCGACGAGCGGTGGATCGAGGCCGTCACGGCGGTCGTCGTCCCCCGCGGCGAGGTGACGGAGACGCAGCTCATCGCGCATGTGCGGGAGAACCTCCCGTCCTTCAAGGCGCCCAAGCGGGTCCTGTTCGTGGACCGGCTGCCGCGCAACGCGAGCGGGAAGATCCTGAAGCGGGAGCTGCGGGACCGGTTCAGCGGCCAGGACGACAGCGCGTCGACCAGCGGCCGCTGACGCCGTGCTCAGGGGCCGTCGGGCACGAGGTTGTTCGTGCTGAGGAGATTGCCGCCGACCGGAAGACCGATCGACCTGCGCAGTTCTCCGATGCCCGGATCACGGACGGACACGGTCAGGGTGTAGGCCGGCTGCCCGGTCATGGTGTTCGAGGAGTCGATCGGCGGCTGGAGCCCCTTCCACACCGCGTCGCCGTCGTAGCCGGGGCACAGGGCTCGTAGGGGCAGCGTGATCTCGCCGCTGCCGCCGCCGGTCAGGTCGATGTGCGTCTTGTCCTCGCGGCCGGTCTTCCCGGGGGAGTTCCAGGTGACAGGGAGGCCGTGGGCGCCGGCGACCAGTCCGTCCGGGCCCTCGATCTCCACCGAGGCCCCCTCCCCGCCCAGGGTCCGGGACACCTCGAGGGACCCCTTCGGGCCCTGAGCGAAGAGCAGCCCGATGTGGAAACTGTCGGCGTCGCTGCCGGACTGCGCATAGCCGTAGGAACCGAGTGTCAGCTGCGGGCCGGGGCGCCGGGTGGCGTCGGGGGCGGGGGAGGAGGCGGCCGAGGGGAGCGGGAAGTGGTGGAACCCCTTGGTTCCGCACCGATCGCCGTCGGAGGTCCCGCCTCCCGGCAGTGCGACGGCCTCGGCCGGGCCGGACGCGGGCGGTCCGCCCCACGACAACAGGCCCTGCTGGTAGGCCCCCACGAGCACCACGGCCGCCACGGCCGTCCACGGGACCACCGCACCCGCCCTGTCGCGGAACGAACTCCGCTTCGGGCCGCGGCCCTTCCGCTTCGCCTTGAGTACGTTGCGGAACCGCCGGTCCACCATCCTGGCCCGGGCCGACGGCTCCTTCGGCGCGGAGGTGCCATCGCCTTCGGCGGCGTCCCGCAGGAACGCCGCCCACTGCTCGTCGGATATGGAGGAGTGGTCCTCCGGTCCCCCGTCGGATCCTTCGGGGGGCTGGATGTTGCTCACGGGGCGAACCCTTCACTGGCGTGGGGCCGGGCCCCGGACGTTTCCGTCATGATGCCGTACCCGTCCGGCTGCACGCTCCGGGCCGCAACGCTAGGAAGTGGCCCTGCGGCGGAGCGCCTCCTTCTTCGCGCGGTTTCCGCAGGTGTCCATGGAACACCAGCGGCGGGTGCCGGGGCGTGAGGTGTCCAGGAAGAGGGCGCCGCAGGTGGGGCCGGAGCAGTCGCGTACCCGGTCGAGGGCCGGGGAGGTGATCAGGTCCAGGGCGTCGCGGGCCACGAGGGCGAGGGTGGCGCGGACGGGGTCGCCGGCCTGCCACTCCAGCCGGCCCGAAGGGCCGAGGCTGGGCACGGGAACGGCGTGTGCGGCGGCCCGGTTGACCCGCTCGCGGGCCTGGGCGTCGGGGGCTCGGCCCGCCCGGGCGGAGCCGATCAGGTGGTGGATCGACTCGCGCAGTTCCTGCGCCGTGCGCACCAGGACGGCATCGGCGTCGCCGGCCTCGGCGGGACAGGGGGCGCACTGCCGTATCCACGCGGCCAAGGACTCGGCGTCGGGCAGTTCCTCCGCGGCGTCGGCCGTGTCCCGGCGGCGCAGGGTCCGTACGAAGTCCAGACAGGGGCGGCCGGCGCCCTGGCGGAAGCGGGGAGTCGTAGGCACGTCGGTCAGGCTACTGGAGAACCGGTTTGACTGGTACCTTCGGCGAACCACTTAAAACGGTTCCTCTGTGAGGTGTCTGCGTGTCCGCGTCCCCCGCACCGCCGAACCCGCCCCGCCGGGTGATCCTCGTCCTGGCCCTCGCCTGCGGCGTGGGCGTCTCCACCATCTACTTCCCTCAGGCCATCAGCTCGCTGGTCGCCGCCGACCTCGACGTCCCCGCCGGCTCGGCGGCCCTCGTCGTCACCGCGGCCCAGTTCGGCTATGCGGGCGGCATGTTCCTGCTGGTGCCGCTGGGTGACCGGCTGCCGCACCGCCGTCTCCTCGTCACCCTGCTCACCCTGACCGCGCTCGGACTTCTGGCTGCCGGGACCGCCTCCAGCCTCCCGGTGCTCGTCGTCGCGAGCGCGGCCACCGGCGTCACCACCGTCGTGCCGCAGATCATCCTCCCCATGGCCGCCGGACTCGTCCCCGATGAGCGACGCGGAGCCGTCACCGGCACGGTGGGCAGCGGCCTCATCGGCGGCATCCTGCTGGCCCGCACCTTCGGCGGCACCCTGGGGTCATGGCTGGGCTGGCGAGCCCCCTATCTGGTGGCCGCGGTGGCCGTCCT
Source organism: Streptomyces sp. NPDC044064 (assembly GCF_056434245.1). Lineage (NCBI taxonomy): Bacteria > Bacillati > Actinomycetota > Actinomycetes > Kitasatosporales > Streptomycetaceae > Streptomyces > Streptomyces sp. NPDC044064. The sequence continues at coordinate 162,592 of NZ_JBWKFN010000011.1, read as the reverse complement.
CGCCCTGGCGGCGGTCCTCTCCCGGGTGGTCCCGGACACCGGGCCGACCTCCCGTCAGACCTATCCCGCGCTGATAGCCGCCCCCCTGCGCCTGTTGCGAGAGGAACCCGGCCTGCGCCGTTCCTGCCTCTACCAGACCGCCGTCTTCGCCGGCTTCAGCGCCGCCTGGACCGCGCTCACGCTGCTCGTGACCGGACCGGTGTACGGCATGGGCGCCCGGACGGTGGGCGTGCTGGGGCTGGTCGGCGCCGCCAGCATGTTCGCTACGCCGCAGGCCGGCCGGGCCGTCGACCGCAGGGGACCGGACGCGGTCAGCCTCTGGTGTCTGATCGGGGTCGCCGGTTCGGCCGGCGTGCTGGCACTGGGCGGATGGGGCGGCGCGGCCGGTCTGGTCGCGCTGGCGGGCGGCATGCTGCTGCTCGACGTGGCGGTGCAGTGCGGCCAAGTCGCGAACCAGGCACGGAACTTCGCGCTCCGCCCGGCGGCGCGGGCGCGGATCAACACCGCGTACATGACGTGCGCGTTCATCGGGGGCAGCGTGGGGTCCTGGCTCGGGCTGCGGGCCTACGACCGGTTCGGCTGGCCCGGAGTGACCGGCCTGGTGGCGCTGACGGCCGTGATCGCCCTCGCCCGGCACCTGACCCGCGGCCGGACGACACCCGGGGCGGCCGAAGCCCCCGTGGACGCCGTACCGGCCGGGCCGGTGCCGTGACCGCTAGCGCGGCCGCAGATCCATGATCCGGCGGATCTTGCCCACGGACCGCTCCAGCGACTCCGGTTCCACGATCTCCACGTCCACGGAGACACCGACGCCGTCCTTCACGGCCGCGGCGATGGACAGGGCCGCCGCCTCCCGCACCTCGGGAGTGGCGCCCGGGCGCGCCTCGGCGCGAACGGTGAGCGCGTCGAGGCGGCCCTCGCGGGTGAGGCGCAGCTGGAAGTGCGGGGCCACGCCGGGGGTGCGCAGCACGATCTCCTCGATCTGCGTCGGGAAGAGGTTGACCCCGCGCAGGATCACCATGTCGTCGCTGCGCCCGGTGATCTTCTCCATCCGCCGGAACACCCGGGCCGTGCCGGGCAGCAGCCGGGTCAGGTCCCGGGTCCGGTACCGGACGATCGGCATGGCCTCCTTGGTGAGCGAGGTGAACACCAGCTCGCCCTGCTCGCCGTCCGGCAGCACCTCGCCCGTGATCGGGTCGACGATCTCCGGATAGAAGTGGTCCTCCCACACATGGAGACCGTCCTTGGTCTCCACGCACTCCTGGGCGACCCCCGGACCGATCACCTCGGACAACCCGTAGATGTCGACGGCGTCGATCGCGAACCGCTCCTCGATCTCCCGCCGCATCTGCTCGGTCCAGGGCTCGGCCCCGAAGACGCCCACCCGCAGCGAGGTGCTCCGTGGATCCACGCCCTGCCGCTCGAACTCGTCCAGCAGCGTGAGCATGTACGACGGGGTGACCATGATGATGCCGGGTTCGAGGTCCCGGATCAGCTGGACCTGGCGCGCCGTCATGCCACCGGACGCCGGGACGACCGTGCAGCCCAGCCGCTCGGCACCGTAGTGGGCGCCGAGCCCCCCGGTGAACAGTCCATAGCCGTAGGCCACATGTACGGTGTCACCGGGGCGCCCGCCCGCGGCCCGGAGGGAACGCGCCACCATGTCGGCCCACATGGAAAGGTCGTTCTCCGTGTAGCCGACCACCGTGGGCAGTCCGGTGGTGCCGCTGGAGGCGTGGAGGCGGCGGATGCGTTCGCGCGGCACGGCGAACATGCCGTACGGGTAGTGCTCCCGGAGGTCGGCCTTGGTGGTGAAGGGGAAGTGCGCCAGGTCGGCCAGCGAGCGGCAGTCCTCCGGGCGGATGCCGGCCTTGTCGAAGGACTCCCGGTAGAAGGGCACGTTGTCGTAGGCGTGCCGCAGTGAGGCACGCAGCCGCTCCAGCTGGAGCGCCCGCAACTCCTCGGGCCCGAGCTTCTCGCCCGCATCCAGCAGGTCCGCCGCATCCGCCATCGGGCCTTCTCCCTCGTCAGCCACACATTCCGGACGACCGATCATTCGGTCGCCCCTCCGGGGCCAGTAAATTCAGACCACCGGCCTCCGGGCAAGAGGCCGGCCCGGAATTTTCCCGACGGGGCGCTCCGGAAGGACGGGCGCGTGGAGATACGACGCGAACTGCTGCCCCCGCCCGTCGACGCCTTCAACGCGGCAACCGGGTGCGCGTACGAGCCGTCGGCCTTCCTCTGCCGGTTCGCACAGCGTGATCTGGAGGAGTTCGCTCTGGAGGCCGCCCGGCCGGCCCGGCCACGTGTCCCGGACGTCACCTGCGAGGAACTCACCGAGATCGTCCGCCGGATCCTGGCCGGATGCGCATCGGGGGACCCTGACACCGACTGCTACCTGTCGGTGCTGCGGACCAACGTCGCTCATCCTCGGGCCGCCGACCTGCTCTTCCGCCCGCCTGCCCACCTGGCGGACGCCCCGCCGGAGCGGATCGTGGAGGAGCCGGCGGCCTACCGGCCCATCGCGCTGTGAGCGGGCAATGGCGTTGCGGCCCGGCGGTCCGGGCCGGGATGATCAACGGCATGCCGATCTTCAGCGCAGCCGACGGAACCCAGCTCGCCTACCACCTCAGGGGTGAGGGCGAGACGCTCGCCGTGCTGCCCGGCGGGCCCATGCGGGCCTCCGTCTATCTCGGGGACCTGGGCGGGCTTGCCGCGCACCGGCGGCTGGCGCTGCTCGATCTGCGGGGCACCGGGGATTCCGGGGTGCCGGGCGACCCGGCGACGTACCGCTGTGATCGGCTGGTGGACGACGTGGAGGCATGGCGGGCCCACATGGGGCTGGAGCACATGGATCTGTTGGCCCACTCGGCGGCCGGTAGCCTCGCGCTGCTCTACGCGGCCCGCTACCCCCACCGGATACGGCGGCTCGCGCTGATCACCCCGAATCCGTCGGCCCTCGGCATGCGGGCAACCCCCGAGGACCGGCTGGCCGCGGCCCGGCTGCGGGCCGGTGAGCCGTGGTTCGCGGAGGCGTTTGCCGCGTTCGAGGCGTGGCTGACGCGGGAGGGCGACTTCGACGAGGTCTTCATGCCGTTCTTCTACGGCCGCTGGGACGAGGCCGCCCGCACGCATGACGCCGCCGCGGACGAGCAGACCAACGACGAGGCGGGCGAACGGTACTTCGGCGAGGGGGCCTTCACCCCGGACGCCACCCGGGCCGCGCTCGCCGCCCTGAGCGCCCCGGTCCTGGTGTACGCGGGCGGACTCGACGGCGGCCCCCGCCCGGACCTCGCCCGCCGCACCGCCGAGGTCTTCCCGAACGCGGAGCTCACCGTCCAGCCCGGCGCCGGCCACTACCCGTGGCTGGACGACCCGGAGCACTTCGTCCGCCGCACCCTCGCCTTCCTGGACGGGGACCCGGTCAGCCCTGCTGCGGGCCGTACGCCCGCATGAAGCGGTCGCGGAACTTGTTCATCGGCCAGATCGGAGCGTCCGCCGCCGGCTTCAGGCCCTCCGTCCAGCCCCAACCGGAGACACGGTCCAGCACCTTCGGGTCGTGGGCGACGATCGTGACCGGCACGTCCTTGCGGGGACTGCCCGCGGTGACCGTCGGCACCGGCTGGTGGTCGCCGAGGAAGACGAGCACCGTGTTCCTGTCGCCGTAGCGCTGCACGAACTCGACGAGGCTGTGCAGCGAGTACTCGATGGCGTTCCGGTACTCGGTGCGCACGCTCTCGGGGTTCTTCCAGACCTCCTTCGGGTCCTTGCCCTCCTTCTTGATGCGGTGGAAGACCGAGCCGTCGCCGAGGTCCTTCCAGTCGATCATGTGGGCGACGGGCGCCCAGGGGTTGTGGCTGGAGGCGAGGATGATCTCCGCCATCAGCGGCCCCCGGTCCTTCTTGCCGAACTCCAGCCGGTTGAAGGCCTCCAGGCTGAACTGGTCCGGCACGGGCGTCCAGCTGAAGTAGGGGCCGTGGTAGCCGAGGTGCGTGGAGTCGTAGATGTGGTCCAGGCCGAAGAACCTGCCTTCCGGCCAGGCGTACCGCACACCCGGCACCACGCCGACCGTGCGCCAGGCACCGGTCTCGCGGAAGTACTTGGTGAGGGTCATCCGGTCGCTGGAGGTGACCGTCCGGTACCGCTGCTGGTTCTTGACCCACAGCCCGGACAGGAAGGTCGTGTGGCACAGCCAGCTGCCCGCGCCCGTCACAGGGGACCTGAGCCAGCCGCTGCGGGCCTCGAATCCCGCCGCCTTCAGGGAGGCCGTGCCCTCCTTCAGGACGGTACCGATCCGCGGCGCCATCGCAGGGTCCTCGATCGCCGTACGGCCGTAGCTCTCGATGAAGGTGAACAGGACGTCCTTGCCGCGCAGGCCGGTCAGCAACCGGTCGCGCGGTGTACCCGCGAAAGCGTCGACGGCGGCCTCCGCACGGAAGACCCGGGCATCCGCGAGGCCCGCGCGCACCTGCTCGACCCGGTTGCCCACGATGACGGCGTTGATCTTGGAGGCGACCGGCACGTCACCGATCTGCAGGCTGAGCGTGACACAGGTGATCCACGCGGTGCCCAGCACCAGGGTGCTGCGGGTGGCCACTTGGCGGTGCCGGACCATCAGACCGGTCAGCCGGACCGTGGCGAGCGTGGTGAGGAGAAGAACCGCGACGGCGAGGAGCAGGGCACCGGTGACGGCGAGCAGTTGGCCGGTCCGGCCGAGCGACTCCCGCAGGAAGTCGGCCGCGTCGCCCAGCAGGCCCCAGTCCATCACCAGGTTGAACGGCCGCACCAGCACCGAGTAGAAGCCCATGTCGACGCACTTGAGGATGGTCAGCAGACCGAGCAGCAGGCCCGTGACCACCGCCGTGACGCGTCGGCCCCGGTGCGGCAGCACCAGGAGCAGACCGGCCAGCAGGATCCCCTCCGCGGGGATGCGCAGGAAGGCGACGAAGGTCAGCCCGTCGAGCCGGTTCGGCAACAGCAGTGCGCCCAGTACGAGCACGGCAGCGAGGACCGTCGTCCCCGCACTCACGGCCCGCGCGACCCGCGGGTGGCGCAGACGCCGGCCGAACCGTCCGGGGCGGACGCCCGCCGCGGAGTCCCGCCGGGTGTCCTCCCCGCTCCCCTCGTCATCGGTGTCCGACCCCGGTCCGGGATCCGGCAGTTGGCGAGGCATGAGGTGCGACACCCGAAGGTCCTTCCGCGCGTGGCCCGGTCCCGGCTGCGACGGGCGGAACCAGCAGGCCGACGCCGTCATCACCCGTACGGCCGAGCGTCACCGTCCGTTCAGCAATGGCGCACACAGTACGCGCCCCCGGCCGCACGGCAACGGTCGGACACCTCGCCCCGGGACCTGCCCTAGCGGTCCGCGGCCACCGCCACCTCCCGCGCCCACCGGTAGTCCGCCTTCCCGCTCGGTGACCGCTGGATGGAGTCCGCGATCACCAGCTGGCGCGGGATCTTGTAGCCGGCCAGCCGGGTGCGGCAGTGGTCCTGGATGTCGGTCAGCGAGGGATGCCGGGCTCCCTCGCGCAGCTGCACCACGGCCGCCACATGGTTGCCCCAGGTGGCGTCCGGCACTCCGGCGACCAGTGCGTCGTACACGTCCGGATGGGCCTTGAGGGCCTGCTCGACCTCCTCCGGGTACACCTTCTCGCCCCCGGTGTTGATGCACTGCGAGCCCCGGCCGAGGACGGTGACCACGCCCTCCTCGTCCACCGTCGCCATGTCGCCGAGCAGTACCCAGCGTGTCCCGTCCTTCTCGAAGAACGTCTCGGCGGTCTTGCGGGGGTCGTTGTAGTAGCCGAGCGGCACATGGCCGCACTGTGCGACCCGCCCGATCTCGCCGACGGTCACCGGCTCGTGCGTCGCCGGATCCACCACCTGCGTACGGGAGTTGACCCGGATGCGGAAGCCGCGCTCGGGTCCCGAGTCCTCCGTAGCCGTGCCGTTGAAGCCGGACTCGGAGGAGCCGAAGTTGTTCAGCAGCAGGGCGTTCGGGACCAGTTCCCGGAACTGCCGGCGCACGGTCTCCGACATGATCGCGCCCGACGAGGACACGCTGAACAGTGCCGAGCAGTCCGTGCCCTTCAGCGGCCCGCCCAGCGCGTCGATCAGCGGCCGGAGCATCGCGTCACCGACCAGCGACATGCTGGTGACCTTCTCCCTCTCGACGGTCCGCAGCACCTCCTCCGGCACGAACTTGCGGTGCAGGACGACCCGTTGGCCGAAGTTGAAGCCGATGAACGCGGTGAGGGTGGACGTGCCGTGCATCAGCGGGGGAGTGGGGAAGAAGGTGATCCCGTACCCGCCGGCGGCAACCCGCTCGGCCAGCTCCTCCGGGCTCTTCACCGGCTCACCCGTGGGCGCCCCGCCGCCCAGACCCGCGAAGAACAGGTCCTCCTGGCGCCACATCACCCCCTTGGGCATGCCGGTCGTACCGCCGGTGTAGATGATGAACTGGTCGTCGCCCGACCTGGCGGGAAAGCCCCGCCCGGGCGGACCGGACGCCTCCGCCTCGGCGAACGGGACGGCGCCGGGCACCGGCGAGGACGAATCGCCCACCCGCAGCACGTGCCGCAGCTTCGGCGCCCGTGGCAGCGCCGCCGCCACCCGGTCGCCGAACTCCCCGTCGAAGGCCAGCGCGACCAGATCCGCGTCCCGGTAGAGGTAGACCAGCTCCTCCTCGACATAGCGGTAGTTGACGTTGACCGGGACGACCCGGGCCTTCATGCAGGCCAGGACCGTCTGCAGGTATTCGACGCCGTTGTAGAGGTGGAGGCCCAGATGCTCCCCGGGGCGTATCCCGCTGTCGATCAGGTGGTGGGCGATGCGGTTGGCGGCCGCGTCCAGCTCCGCGTAGGTCAGGCGGCGTTCCGCGCCGGTGCCGGGATGATCGAGGTACACGAGGGCCTCGCGGTCCGGTACCACGTCGACGACCGACTCGAACAGATCGGCAAGGTTGTACTCCACCGCTCCTCCTGACCTCCGACGGCCTGGCGATCCACCGGTTCGCCGGTCATCAGAGCAAAGGGCGCGGCAACTGTGAAGGGCCCGGGCCAAGAAATCTGACTGCCTGTCAGAAAACCCGCGAAGTTCCCTTGAAGTGCCTCCCCGCCTACTGCAACCTGTTCTCGTTCCAACCGAGGGGAGATGGGCAATGGGTGGGACGGAACACCTCACCGTGCAGCGCGAAGGCGCCACACTGGTGCTCACGCTCAACAGGCCCGAAGCGAAGAACGCGCTCTCGCTTCCCATGCTCGTCGGCCTGTACGACGGCTGGGTCGAGGCCGACGAGGACGACACGATCCGCTCGATCGTGCTCGCCGGGGCCGGGGGTACCTTCTGTGCCGGCATGGACCTCAAGGCCCTGGCCGGGGACGGCATGGCGGGGCAGCACTACCGCGACCGGCTCAAGGCCGATCCCGACCTGCACTGGAAGGCCATGTTGCGCCACCACCGCCCCCGCAAGCCGGTGATCGCCGCCGTCGAGGGGTACTGCGTGGCCGGAGGCACCGAGATCCTCCAGGGCACCGACATCCGGGTCGCGGGCGAGTCCGCGACCTTCGGCCTGTTCGAGGTCCGGCGCGGCCTGTTCCCGATCGGCGGCTCGACCGTCCGGCTGCAGCGCCAGATCCCGCGCACCCACGCCCTGGAGATGCTGCTCACCGGACGGCCGTACAGCGCTCAGGAGGCGGCCGCCGTCGGGCTCGTCGGACATGTCGTCCCCGAAGGCACCGCACTCGCCAGGGCGCTGGAGATGGCCGAGCAGGTCAACGCCTGCGGACCGCTCGCCGTGGAGGCCGTCAAAGCCTCCGTGTACGAGACCGCCGAGATGACCGAGACCGACGGACTCGCCGCCGAACTCGCCCGTGGCTGGCCGGTCTTCGACACCGCCGACGCCAAGGAGGGCGCCCGCGCCTTCGCGGAGAAGCGGCCCCCCGTCTACAAGCGCGCGTAGCGGCCCCGCCGGGCGAGCGGCCGAGGAGCGCCGTTCGCGGGACCGCGGGCCGCCGCTGCCGGTCGCGCCCCGCGGCGCAGCGCACACCGCCACACCCCCACCGGCCGCGCAGCCCCGGCCCAGCACGCCGACTTCCGAAGGAGGCAGCCCCCGATGCCCGAAGTCCTCAAAGCCCCGCTCGTCGTCGAGTTTCCCTTCACCCGCTCTCTCGGCCCCGTCCAGAGCGCCTTCCTCACCGGACTGCGCGAACGCGTCGTCCTCGGGGTGAAGACCACCGACGGGCGCACGCTAGTCCCACCCGTCGAGTACGACCCCGTCACCGCCGAGGAGATCCGCGACCTGGTGGAGGTCGCCGCCACAGGCACGGTCACCACCTGGGCCTGGAACCATGAGCCCCGCCGGGGCCAGCCCCTCGACACGCCCTTCGCCTGGGTCCTGGTCCGCCTCGACGGCGCCGACACCGCCCTGCTGCACGCCCTGGACGCCCCCGGACCCGATGCCGTGCACACCGGCATGCGGGTGCGGATCCGCTGGGCCGGGGAACGCACCGGCGCCATCACCGACATCGCCTGCTTCGAACCGTACGACGGCGAACCGGGCCGACCGGGCGGCCACACCGGCGAGTTCGAGAACCCGCTCACCGGGATCGTCGCCCACGCCCGCCTCGACTACACCTACTCGCCCGGCCGCGCCCAGACCGACTACATCAACGCCCTCTCCGAACAACGGTCCGTCGGCGAGCGCTGCCCCTCCTGCCGCAAGGTGTACATCCCGCCGAGGGGTGCGTGCCCCACATGTGGCGTCGCCACATTGGAACATGTCGAAGTGGGTCCCCGCGGCACGGTCACCACCTATTGCATCGTGAACATCAAGGCGAAGAACCTCGACATCGAGGTGCCGTACGTCTACGCGCACATCGCCCTCGACGGCGCCGACCTGGCCCTGCACGCCCGTATCGGCGGGATCCCGTACGACGAGGTCCGCATGGGTATGCGGGTCGAGCCGGTCTGGACTCCGGGAGCGCGCTACCCCGATCACTACCGCCCGACCGGTGAACCCGACGCCGACTACGACACCTACAAGGAGCTGCTGTGACAAGGGAGATCGCGGTCGTCGCCTTCGCCCAGACCGACCACCGGCGCTCCACCGAGGAGTCCTCCGAGGTCGAGATGCTCATGCCGGTGCTGCACCAGGTGCTGGCCCGGACCGGGCTCAGGACCGCCGACATCGGCTTCACCTGCTCCGGCTCCAGCGACTACCTCGCCGGCCGGGCCTTCTCCTTCACCCTCGCCCTCGACGGTGTCGGCGCCTGGCCGCCCATCTCCGAGTCGCACGTCGAGATGGACGGCGCGTGGGCGCTGTACGAGGCATGGACCAAGCTGATGACGGGCGATGCCGACACCGCCCTGGTGTACTCCTACGGCAAGTCCTCTCCCGGATCCGTACGAGATGTCCTGACACGCCAGTTGGACCCGTACTACGTGGCCCCCCTCTGGCCGGACTCGGTCGCGCTGGCCGCCCTCCAGGCGCAGGCCCTCATCGACGCGGGGGACACGGACGAGCCCGCCCTCGCCGCTATCGGGGCGCGGAGCCGTGCCTCTGCCACCGCCAACTCCCATGCACAGCTCACCGGTTCGGTCCCGCAAGGCGACTACCTCGTACGCCCGCTGCGCCCCGGCGACTGCCCGCCCGTCGGCGACGGCGCCGCCGCCGTGATCCTCGCGGCGGGGGAGCGGGCCCGCGAGCTGTGCGAACGGCCCGCCTGGATCCGGGGCATCGACCACCGCATCGAGGCCCACTCCCTGGGCGTGCGCGACCTCACCGACTCGCCCTCCGCACGACTGGCCGCCGACAAGGCCGGTGCCTTCGAACGGCCCGTCGACACGGCCGAGTTGCACGCCCCGTTCACCGCACAGGAGGTCGTGCTGCGCAAGGCGCTCCGGCTGGACGAGAGCGTCCGCGTCAATCCCTCCGGGGGCGCGCTCGCCGCCAACCCGGTCATGGCCGCCGGACTCATCCGCATCGGCGAGGCCGCCGCCCGCATCCACCGCGGCGGGTCCGACCGTGCCCTCGCCCACGCCACCTCCGGCCCCTGCCTGCAGCAGAACCTGGTCGCCGTACTCGAAGGGGATCCACGATGAGCAAGGAGCCCGTGGCCGTCGTAGGAGTCGGCCAGACCAAGCACGTGGCCGCCCGCCGGGACGTCTCGATCGCCGGACTCGTCCGCGAGGCGGCCGGACGGGCCCTCCAGGACGCCGAGTTGACCTGGGGCGACATCGACGCCGTCGTCATCGGCAAGGCGCCCGACTTCTTCGAGGGCGTCATGATGCCCGAGCTGTACCTCGCCGACGCCCTCGGCGCGGTCGGCAAACCCATGCTGCGGGTGCACACCGCCGGCTCGGTCGGCGGATCCACCGCCCTCGTGGCGGCCAACCTGGTGGCGGCCCGCGTCCACGGCACCGTGCTCACGCTCGCCTTCGAAAAACAGTCCGAGTCCAACGCCATGTGGGGCCTGTCCCTGCCCATCCCCTTCCAGCAGCCCCTGCTCGCCGGGGCCGGCGGCTTCTTCGCCCCGCACGTACGCGCCTACATGCGGCGCACCGGCGCCCCCGACTCCGTCGGCTCCCTCGTCGCCTACAAGGACCGGCGCAACGCCCTGAAGAACCCCTACGCCCACCTCCACGAGCACGACATCACCCTGGAGAAGGTCCAGGCCTCGCCCATGCTGTGGGACCCGATCCGCTACTCGGAGACCTGCCCGTCCTCCGACGGCGCCTGCGCCATGGTCCTCACCGACCGCGCCGGAGCCGCCCGTGCGCCCCGGCCGGCCGCCTGGATGCTCGGCGGCGCCATGCGCAGCGAGCCGACCCTGTTCGCGGGCAAGGACTTCGTCTCCCCGCAGGCAGGCAAGGACTGCGCCGCCGACGTCTACCGGCAGGCCGGCATCGCCGACCCGCGCCGGGACATCGACGCCGTCGAGATGTACGTGCCGTTCTCCTGGTACGAGCCCATGTGGCTGGAGAACCTGGGCTTCGCCGAGGAGGGCGGCGGCTGGAAGCTCACCGAGTCCGGGGTGACCGAGCTGGACGGGGACCTGCCCGTCAACATGTCGGGCGGGGTGCTCTCCACCAACCCCATCGGTGCCTCCGGCATGATCCGCTTCGCCGAGGCCGCCCTGCAGGTGCGCGGCCAGGCCGGAGAACACCAGGTGGACCGGGCCCGGAAGGTGCTCGGTCACGCCTACGGCGGCGGTTCGCAGTTCTTCTCCATGTGGCTCGTCGGATCCGAGCCCCCCGACTCCTGAAAGGTCCTCCCGACACGGCCTGTCCGCCGTGGGAAGCGGTCGCTAGGCTGACCGCGGACGACGAACCGGGAGGAGTACGGACGTGGCCGAGAGCACCATCCAGCAGCAGCCGTTCGTGGGCTGGGACAAGCCGGAGCTGGACCTCAGCAGGGCCGAGTGGCAGTCCAGCAGCCGAGGGCTGGGCGATGTCCAGATCGCCTTTGTGGAGGGCTTCATCGCCATGCGCAACGGCGAGCGCCCGGAAAGCCCTTCCCTGATCTTCACCCCCGCCGAGTGGGGTGCCTTCGTCTCCGGGGCCCGGGAAGGCGAGTTCGACCTCACCTGAGTGCCCTCGTGCCGCTAGCCGAACCGGGGGTGTTCGGCGCGGATATCTGGACACGCGATCGACAGCGCCCTGTCGGGGCCGACGCCTGAGCGAGGCTGGCCCCGACAAGGGGAAGGTCGCGTTCCGGAGGTGAGGGAAGATGAGCAGTGCGCCGGTCATCGCCGCGGTGGACGGTTCCGAGGACAGCCGGCGGGCGCTGGAGTGGGCCGTGGACGCCGCCCACCGTCGCGCGGCGCCACTGCGGGTGGTGCACGTACGGCAGTACGCCGCCTGGGGACAGGCCGACGTCCTGGTCGCCGGTCCACCCGACACCGAGGGCGACCCGGAGCTCGACGAGGTCCGCGCACTGCTGCGGGACCGCGCCGACGCGAAGACCGTGGAGTACGTCGCACTGGAGGGGGTGCCGGGCGCGGTGCTTCCCGAACTCGGCCTGGACGCCCAGCTGTTGGTCCTCGGCTCACGGGGCCGTGGCGGCTTCGCCAGCCTGCTGCTCGGCTCCAACAGCCTGGCCGCCGCACGCGACGCCGAGTGCCCGGTGGTCGTCGTACCCCGGCCCGGCCGCGAGGTCCACGGGGAGGGCCCGACCGAACCCGGGCCCCGGGTGGTCGTGGGCCTGCACGTCGACAGCCCCGACGACGACGCCCTCGGCCTCGCCTTCGCCGAGGCCGCCCTGCGCGAGGCCCGCGTCGAGGTGATCGCCGCCTACCCGTGGCCGGTGCTGACCTGGTCCGCGCCCGGCCAGATGGTGCCGCCGCCGATCGACCGGGCCGCCGTCGAGAACGAGACCCGGACCCTCGCGGAAGGCTTTCTCGCTCCGCACCAGGAACGCCACCCGGACGTCCGCGCCGACGTCGCGGCCCTGCCCGGTGACGCCGCCGGCCTCCTCGTCGCCGCCTCGAAGGGTGCCGAACTGGTCGTCGTCGGCCGCCACCGGCGACGCCTGCTGGCACCCGCCCGCATGATGGGCTCGGTCACCCAGGCGGTCCTGCTCCACGCGGCGAGCCCGATCGCGGTGGTACCGCCGGAACCGACGGGCAAGGCCCGCGAATCCGTCCGGTGACCCGCGCCGCACGGCGGCGGCCGGGCGGTGGTCCACAACCCTGCCCGGACCGGCCCGAACGCGCCGCGCGAGGCGTACGCTGTGGTGCCTGACGGTCACGGTGTGCGCCCGCTCCCCGCGCGGGTCCGACGCCGGGGCGGGGGTGTGGGATGGGACAACGGATGGCGCGCAGCCGTAGGGGCCTCTTCGAGCGGGAGAGCGAACTCGCCGCTGTGGAAGAGGCGTTGGGCGAGCTCACCGGCCTGCGCGAGGACGGCGCGGAAGCGGCGCGGCGGCCGCGTGGCGCCCTGCTCGCGTTCGCCGGCCGCGCCGGCATCGGCAAGACCACTCTGCTCGCCGAGGTCCGGCGCCGGGCCACCGACCTCGGCTGCACCGTGCTCTCCGCCCGCGGCGGCGACCAGGAACAGCGCGTCGCCTTCCACGTGGCCCGCCAGCTGCTCCAGCCGCAGCTCGCCGGAGTGCCGGAGAGCGAACTGCGGTCCTCGCTGGGCAGTTGGTACGACATCGTCGGACCCGCCCTCGGCCTGTGCGCACCCACCGAGGGTGCCCCGCCCGACCAGCAGGGTCTCGGCGACGGCCTGGACTGGGTCCTCACCCACCTCGCCGTGCGCAGCGCCCCGATGGTCCTCGTCCTCGACGACGCCCACTGGGCCGACCCCGAATCCCTGCGCTGGCTGGCCGCGTTCGCGCCCCGCGCCGAGGAACTCCCGCTGCTGGTCGTGGTCGCCTACCGGCCCGACGAACTCCCCGACCACGCCGAGTCGCTCCGCGGCCTCCCGGGCCGCGCGGGCGGACGCCCCCTCGACCTGGAGCCGCTCAGCGCGGCCGCCGTCGCCCGCCTGGTCCGGGAGACCCTCGGCACGCACGCCGACGACGCGTTCTGCCGCGAGTGCTGGGTCGTCACCGCCGGCAACCCCTTCGAGACCGTCGAGCTGACCGCCAAGGTGCACGATCGCGGACTCATCCCCACCGAGACCGGGGCCCATCTGCTGCGCGACCTCGCCGCGGCCGTCAAGGGCACCGGACTGATCACCCGGCTCGAACGCCTCGGCACCTCCGCAGTCCGGTTCGCCTGGGCCTGCGCCGTCCTCGGCACCGAGATCCATCCCCGGCTCGGCGCCGCCGTCGCCGGACTCGGGCACGAGGAGGCCGCCGACGCCGCCGACGCGCTGCGCGGCGCGCGCATTCTGACGGGTGTCGAGACGCTCGAATTCGTGCACCCGCTGATCGCCACCGCCGTCTACCGCGCCATCCCGTCCGGCGTGCGCGTCGCCCTGCACGGACAGGCCGCCTGGTGTGTGATCAACGACGGACAGGGCCCCTCCGCCGCCGCCCGCCACCTCCTGGAGACCCACCCCGAGGGCGACATCTGGGTCGTGCAGCAACTGCGCGCCGCCGCCGGTGAGACCCTCCGGGCCGGCGCCCCCGAAGCCGCCTGCAGCTACCTCGCCCGCGCCCTGAGCGAGCCTCCGCCGCCCAGGGACCGGGCCGCCGTCCTGTACGAACTGGGCTCCGCCTCCCTGCTCACCGAACCCGCCACCACCGTCAACCACCTGCGCGCCGCCCTCGAAGAGCCCATCGCCGACCCCGAGCTGCGGCAGAACATCGTCTACCGCCTCTCCCAGGTCCTCGCCCACAGCGACCGCCTCGCCGAGGCCTCCGACACCCTGGCCCGCGAGATCCGCCTGACCGAGGACGCGCGGGTCAGGCTGCGCATGGTCTCCGAGCAGTTCATGTGGGACGCCTTCCGCGCCGACGAACCCGACCACCCCTCCCGCTCCCGCCGCATGGCCAGGCTGGCGAGCAGCCTCAAGGGCCGCGACCTCACCGAGCGCTACATCATCGGGCTGCGCACCTGGGACGCCGTCCAACGCGGCGAACCCGCCCAGGTCGCCCTCCAGCACGCCGAACGCGCCCTGGCCGGCGGCCTCGGCTGGGCCGAGTCCGACCGCGGCTTCGAGGTGCCGGTCCTGGTCGCGCTCGCCTTCATGTACGCCGACCGGCCGGGCCGCACCGAGGAACTGTTCGCCGCCGGGATCGCCGACTTCGAGCGCCAGGGCTGGCGCGGCGCCCACCTCTCCTTCGCCTACACCCTCCTCGCCTACGTCCGCTACCGGCGCGGGCGGCTCGCCGAGGCGGAGGACTTCGTCCGCGCGGGCCTCAGGCTCGCCGAACGCGTCGGCCCCGGCACGCCCGCCCACTGGTACGCCGTCGGCATCCTGATCCAGGTCCTGCTGGCCCGGGGCCGCGTCGCGGAGGCGGCACATACCGCCGACGACTTCTGCTTCGGGGAGCCCTTCCCGGCCGCCGTCGTCTTCCCCGACGCCCAGACGGTGCACGGCGAACTGCTCCTGGCCCGTGGTCTCGACAAGGACGCGGCGGCCGCGCTCTCCGCCGCCGGGCGCCGCCTCGACCCGCGGGGCATCCGCAACCCCGCCTGGTGCCCCTGGCAGCTCCACCTCGCCCGCGCCGAGAGCCACTACGCCCCCGAACGAGCCCTGGCCACAGCCCTCGAAGCGGTGGAGCGCGCCCACCAGTTCGGCGCCCCCTCCACGATCGGACAGGCCCTGCGGACGGTGGCGGAGGTGTCCTCGGGCTCGGCGCGCGTCAAGTACCTGGAGGAGTCCGTCGCCCATC
Organism: Streptomyces sp. NPDC044064; assembly: GCF_056434245.1. Taxonomy (NCBI): domain Bacteria; kingdom Bacillati; phylum Actinomycetota; class Actinomycetes; order Kitasatosporales; family Streptomycetaceae; genus Streptomyces; species Streptomyces sp. NPDC044064. The sequence goes on along the minus strand of NZ_JBWKFN010000011.1, from coordinate 147,309 downwards.
TGGAGCGCTCCCCGGCCGCGTACGAGCTCGCCTGCGCGCTGGTCGCCCTGGGCACCGAACTGCGCCACGCCGGCCGCCCGGGGGAAGCCGCCGAGCACCTCTACCGGGGTCTCGACACGGCCGTCCAGTGCGGCGCCGACGGCCTCGTGGACACGGCCCGGGCCGAACTCGCCGCCGCCGGCCTGCGCCCCCGCCGCCTCCACAGCACCGAGACCGACACCCTCACCAGCCGCGAGCGTTTCGCCGCCACCCTCGCGGTCCACGACCGCACCGAGGCGGAGATCGCCGCGGAGCTCCACACCGACGAGCAGAGCGTCGTACGCCTCCTCTCGGCGGTGTACCGGAAGCTGGGAACCGACCGGTCGGGGCTCGGAGCGGCGCTGGGCGAGGGGACGGCGCCGGGCTAGAGACCGGAGGTGCCCACACGTCGCCGAGTGTGCTCGGGCACGTACCATGGCCGCATGTCGTTCCTCCGCCGCCGCAGCGCCACTCCCGCCGGACCCGACTTCGACGTTCTGGCCATGGACCCGGGCGACTGGCCGGGCAACCTCGGCGCGGGCCTGCTGCCCGCCCCCGACGGCTCCTGCCAGGGCGTCTTTCTGCGCTACGACCTGTTCGGCGGACGCGGCCCCGCCATGATCATCGGCAACCTCCCCGAGGGCTCCCCGGCCCGGGAGGTCGCCGAGGGCGAGATCCCGTTCGAGGTGGGCCAGCTGCTGCTGGCGCTGGAGAACGACGAGGAGGTCACCGTCGTCGGCATCGAGGACACCCCGGTCCTCCAGGGTGACAACCTGCTGATCGTGCGGCGGCTGAAGCTCTCCGAGAGCCGGATCTCGTGCGTCCAGTTCGACCGCAGCGACGGCGTCCTCGTGACCATCGCCGCCTGGGACCGTCCGATCACCGACGACCTGTACGCCCTGCTGAAGCCGCTCCCGGCGGAGCTGTTCCAGCAGGGCTGACGGCCGGTCCCGGCTAGCCCGCGGCACCCTCCAGACGGACGTCCGCGGCACGCACGAACGCCACCCGGTGGCCGTACTGGATCTCGTAGTACAGGTCCTTGCCGACCACGACCCGGTGCGAGTCGGTGGTGAAGGTGACCGCGTAGTAGTACTCGCCCGGCACCACGTCACCGACCACGTACTTCTGCCCGGCCGGGAGCGTGTACGGCAGCGCCACCACCGACTGGGCGGGCACCCCTGCCGGGTAGGCCTCCTTCTCCGGGTACGCGCGGCCGTACACCGGGACGCTTGTCAGACCGTCCTTCGGGGTGACGACGAGACCGGACGCCGGCACCGCAGTGGGCTGCTCGGCCGGATTCTCGAACCAGGCCTTCTGCCCCAGGTACCAGATCGCCGTCCAGTCGCCCCAGCGGTCGGCGACCGCGTACTGCTGGCCGGTGGAGACCCGCGACGACAGATCGTTCACCCCGTCGGTCGGATCCGTCTTCAGACCGATGTCCTTGATCAGCGGGGCGTTCTCGTCGTGGTCGGAGTACAGCCGCACCTCGCTGGACCCGTGCACGGCGCAGGGCTCGCCCTTGGTGGTGCAGCCCGTGTACACCGGCTCGTTGTCGGCGTAGTCCGGGCGGATCGTCACCATGCCGGAGTACTTGCCGCCCGTGGCCCTGAAGGGGTGGCCCAGCAGCTGGAAGTAGTGCCGCCAGTCCCAGTACGGGCCCGGGTCCGTGTGCATCCCGGGGATGGTGGAGGCGGTCGGGCCCGGCACGGTGTCGTGGCCCAGGATGTGCTGCCGGTCCAGCGGGATGCCGTACTTCCGGGACAGGTACTTCACCAGGCGCGCCGAGGACCGGTACATCGCCTCCGTGTACCAGGCGTCCGGCGCCGCGAGGAAGCCCTCGTGCTCGATGCCGACCGACTTCGCGTTGATGTACCAGTTGCCCGCGTGCCAGGCCACGTCCTTCGCCTTGACGTGCTGGGCGATCAGACCGTCGGTGGAGCGGATGGTGTAGTTCCAGGACACATAGGTGGGGTCCTGGACCAGGTTCAGCACCCCGTCCCAGGTGCCCTCCGTGTCATGGATGACGATGTACTTGATGCTCTGCGAGTCAGGACGGTCGCCGAGGTCGTGGTTGCCGTAGTCGTTGTCCCCGAACTCGGAGTACGGCGCCGGGATCCACTCGCAGGACACCGAGTTCGGGCACTCGACGTCGTCCGCCGTGACCGTGCGCAGCCCCGCCCGCCGGAGCTGGGCGGTGTCGGCGAGGAGGTGCGGCCGGGCGGCGAGGGTCACCCGCTGGCCGTCGTCCGTGGTGCGCCGCTCACCCGTCCGCAGTACGTCGTACACGTCGTTCGCGTACGCGCGCGCGGTCGCCGTGTCGTCCGCGCCGGAGAAGCGGGCCACCGCGCCGTACCATTGGGCCGGGTCGGCGCTCGCCGGCTCGCCCTGCTCCTTCTGGGCCGCGGCGAGCAGGGCAGCGCCGCCGGCGATGTTGGCGGCCGGGTCGGTGCGCAGCTCGGCAGCGGGCAGCCCCGTCAGCCCGGCCGCCCTGGGCAGCGTCCTCAGGCGGGCCGGGAGCGCGGAGTTCCCGGGCACCTTGATGTGGGGGTGCAGGGCGGGGCGGGCGCTGTCGCCGCGTGCGTCCTCGGTGCCCTCGGCGAGGTGCTCGGTGGTGGCGAGCGCGGTGCGGGCGTCGGTGAGGTGCATCGGTCCGTAGCCGCCGGTCACACTGGGCGCCCCGGCGTGCGAGTCCCAGCGGGACTGCAGATAGGAGACGGCCAGCAGGACGCTCTGCGGCACGTGGTACCGGGCGGCCGCGTCGGCGAAGGCGTGCTGGAGCCGGCCGGCCGAGGAGTCCGGCGCGCTCGGGGCGGGGGCCGCGCCGAGCAGCGGTAGCAGTAGGGCGGCGGAGGCGAGCGTACCGGCGCTTCGCCTCAGGTGTCTGTGGCCGGGTGTGGGCGTGGGGTCGGTGGCGGATCCTCGCAAGTGCGGCCTCCTGTGACGGGCGGGCGGCGGGGCGTGCGGCTCCGAGCTGGATCAGTGGTACCGGCTTGCCGACGATCCGTCAATGATGCCTTCGGATACCCGATTTCCCACGTCACGAAGGGTTTCGGCGAGTTTCGCAGCGGCGGTGCACCGGGCCTGCGGGGCGTCAGTGGCGTACACCAGTGACCGTCGCCCGCAGCCGGCCCTGTCCTGGACAGATCCTTGGGCCGTACATGTGAAGGGCCCTAGCGTACGAAGGGCCCGAACACACGAAGGTCCGCGGTGCGCCGCCGCTCTGGGCGCACCGCGGAGCCGTCGTCCCCGTCAGCGAGTGCCGACCGCCGCGCGCACGGCCCGACGGGCCAGCTGGCAGTCGTCGTGCAGCCGCCTGAGCAGCAGCCGCTGTTCCTCGCCGGACGGCGCAGCACCCGGGTGGGTCGTACCCGGTGCCGCCGGGGCCGTATCGTGCATCGAACGCTGCACGGCCGTCTCGTACGTACGGATCTCCCTCGTCAGCAGGAGCATCAGGTTCACCAGGAAGGCATCCCTGGAGGCAGGGCCCGCCGACTGGGCGATCTGACTGATCTGACGCCGCGCCACCGGCGCGTCCCCGAGGACCATCCACAGCGTCGCCAGGTCGTACCCCGGCAGATACCAGCCCGCGTGCTCCCAGTCCACCAGCACTGGACCGGCTGGTGAGAGCAGGATGTTCGAGAGCAGGGCGTCGCCGTGGCAGAACTGGCCCATCCCCTGGCGGCCCGCCGCGTGCGCGATGCCGTGCAGCAGCTTCTGCAGGTCCCCCAGGTCCCGGTCGGTCAGCAGGCCCAGTTCGTGGTACCGGGCGATGCGGGCCGCGTAGTCCAGGGGGGCGTCGAAGGTGCCCGCCGGGGGGCGCCAGGCGTTCAGCCGGCAGATGGCGCCGAGCGCCGCCCGGATGTCCGGCCGGGGCGGAGCCTCCAAGGGATGCCGCTGGAGCGCCGCCACCCGGCCGGACATGCGCTCGATCACCAGCGTGCAGTTGTCCGGATCCGCTGCGATCAGTCTCGGCGCCCGCACCGGTGGGCGGTGCCGTACGAACGAGCGGTATGCGGCTATTTCGTGGCGGATCCGCTCCGCCCAGGCGGGCGATTGGTCGAGGAGACACTTGGCCACGGCCGTGCTGCGTCCGGTCGTCCCGACCAGAAGCACGGAGCGTCCGCTGCGGCGCAGCACCTGCACCGGAGCGAACTCCGGACAGATCCGGTGCACCGAGGCGATCGCGGTGCGCAACTGCGCGCCCTGGGGTCCGGACAGGTCGAGTCGCCCGCTGAGCGGCTGGGATCCGGGCTGCCCCGGAACGCGTCGCGGTCGGCCCGCGCCCAGCACGGGTGCTGCCGGCCGCGCCGCCGGGTCGAGGAACGGCCCGCCGCCCGCCGGGCGGGGACGCAGGGGCCGGGGCGGAGCGGACACGGAGGACGATGCTGCGTACATGGGAGATACAGATCCCTTCGTGTGCCTGCGGTGCCTGCCTGTACATCCATGCTCGAAACCCCTGTGCGAAGTGGATACGCAATGCGGGTGCTTCGAGTTCATACGCCCACCCGTCCCGGTCGCCCGGGTACACCCTGGGGAATGCACCCGTCACTGGGAGGGCGACCGGGTCGGGGTGGCGCGTTCCTACCTGACACCCGATGCCCAGTGGCACACCATCTGGCGCACCCTGGCGAACCGTGGCGAATAGTCGCCCGGCAACCTCCACGGGGCTACTGTCAACTCAGCCGAGAACCTGGGGGCTTGACGTGAGCGGACAACCCAACGCCCGCCTATCGGACCTGTTCGGCCTGGCCGGCTGGTCCAAGGGCGAACTCGCGAGGCTGGTCAACAAGCAGGCGGCGGCCATGGGCCACCCCCAGCTTTCGACCGACACCTCCCGGGTGCGGCGGTGGATCGACATGGGAGAGATCCCGCGCGATCCCGTACCGCGGGTGCTGGCGGCCCTGTTCACCGAGCGTCTCGGCCGTGTCGTGACCATCGAGGACCTCGGTCTGGTGCGGCACGGGCGTACGGGAAAACGGCAGGGCGACGGGAATGCGGAACATCCCGACGGAGTGCCGTGGGCGCCCGAACGGACCGCCGCGGTCCTCACCGAATTCACGGGAATGGACCTCATGCTCAACCGACGCGGCTTGGTGGGCGCGGGTGCCGCGCTCGCCGCGGGATCCACACTCAGCAGCGCCATGTACGACTGGCTGCACGCCGACCCCACACTGAAGGCCGACGCCCCTGTCCTCGACGATCCCCTGCACGCCGACCCCGCTGGGTTCGACCGCTACGAGGCCGCCCCCATCGGGTCGCAGGAGATCGAGGAACTGGAGCGTTCGGTCGAGGTGTTCCGAGCCTGGGACGCCGCCAGAGGCGGCGGGCTCCAGCGCAAGGCGGTCGTGGGCCAGCTCAACGAGGTGGGCGGCATGCTCGCCTACCACCACCCACCCCATCTCCAGCGGCGCCTGTGGGGCGTCGCCGCCAACCTCGCCGTCCTCGCGGGCTGGATGTCGCACGACGTCGGCCTGGAGCCCACGGCCCAGAAGTACTTCGTCATCGCCGCCCACGCCGCCCGCGAGGGCGGGGACCGGCCGCGCGCCGGGGAGGCCCTGTCCCGGGCGGCCCGGCAGATGGTGCACCTCGGCCGGCCCGACGACGCGCTGGACCTGATGAAGCTCGCCCAGTCCGGTGCGGGGGAGCGGCTGCAGCCGCGTACGAAGGCCATGTTCCACACCATCGAGGCCTGGGCACAGGCGTCCATGGGCAAGGGCCAGGCGATGCGCCGCACGCTCGGACAGGCGGAGGACCTCTTCATCTCCGACCGTCAGGACCTGGAACCGCCGGACTGGATGCAGACCTTCAAGGACGAGGATCTGTACGGCATGCAGGCCCTCGCCTACCGCACCCTGGCGGAGTTCGACCCCGGTGCGGCCGCGCACGCGCAGTACTACGCGGAGAAGGCCCTGGCCCTGCGTATCGACGGGCGGGAGCGGTCGAAGATCTTCGACCATCTCTCCATGGCCTCGGCCTGCTTCATCGCCGACGACCCGGAACAGGCCGACCGCTACGCACGGCTGGCCCTGATGTCGATGGGCTCGAACTCCTCGCGCCGCACCTGGGACCGACTGCGGCAGATGTACCGGCTCACCGCCGAGTACTCCGGCTACCCGAAGATCCACGCACTGCGGGAGGAGATCAGGCTCGTCCTGCCGAAGCCGAAGGGCAGGGCGGACAACAGCGCACAGGCATAAGGGCGGTGCGCCGTTTTTTCTGCAGAGCACCCCAGGACGGCTGATCAGTTTCGGATCAGGTCGGGAGCAGGTCCGGAACGTCAGACCGGTCGGCTCATGAGGTGACCTTGGCGACGAGCACACAGGCGTCGTCCTCGCGCTCGGCTCCGCCGAACTCCTCCACCACCGTCCGCACGCACTCCTGCGCGGTACGCGCCGCGCCGAAGCGTGGGGCGAGGTCGAGCAGGCGGTCCACGGCTGTGGCGCTGCCATGCCCGGACACCAGTCCATCGGTGTGCAGCAGGAGGAGGTCGCCGGGCTCCAGGGGCACTTCGGCCTGCCCGTAGGTGGCACCCGTGGTGGCGCCGAGCAGGACGCCGTCCGGTGCGTTCAGCATGCGCCCCGTCCCGCCGCGGTACAGCAGCGGGGCGGGGTGTCCTGCCTGCGCCCACACCAGGGTGCGGGTCTCGGGGCGGTAGTGGCAGCACACGGCGCTGCCGAGGGCAGGCTGCACGGTGGCGTCGAGTAACTGGTTGAGCATGGCCAGCAGGGGGCCGGGCTGCGTGCCGGCCATGGCCATGCCGCGTACGGCACCCAGCAGCATCGCCATGCCCGAGGTGACGGCGACGCCGTGCCCGGTGAGATCGCCGACGCTGAGCAGGGTCGCGCCGTCGGACAGCTCCAGCGCGTCGTACCAGTCGCCGCCGATCAGGGAGCTCGTGGCGGCCGGCAGATAGTGGGCGGCGAGGTCGAGGGTCCGCGGTCCCTGGTGCGGGAGCCGCAGGGAGCCGCGCCATGGGGGCAGCACGGCTTCCTGCAGCTCGACCGCGAGCCGCTGCTCGGTCTGCGCCTGCCGCTGGTGGTGCTGGAGCGAGTCACGGGTCTCGCGCACCGTCAGCTGGCTGCGGCGCAGTTCACTGACGTCACGCAGCACGGCCCACATCGAGGTGGTGCCGCCGTCGCCGCCGAGCACGGGCTCGCCCATCATGTGCACGGTCCGCACGGAGGCGTCGGGCCGTACGACACGGAACTCGCCGTCGATCGGCCTGGCGTCGACCAGGCAGTCCGTCACCATCCGGGTCAGCGCCGCCCGGTCCTCCTCCAGGACCAGCGAAGGCAGCTCGTCCAGGGTGAGGGCGGGACCGGCCGGGTCGAGACCCAGGATCTGGTACAGCTCCCCGGACCAACTCGCCTCATCCGTCAGGAGGTTCCACTCCGCGCTGCCGACACGGCTGAGCAGCGAGGCGCGCGGGGCTCCGGCGGCTGCCGTCGGCCGGACGACGGGCGTGTCGGCCGGCCCGTCCGCCGGGGCGGGCTCCGGCCCGTCCCGCAGCTGTGCCAAGTGGGCGTCCAGGTCGTCGAGTTGGTGCAGTGCAAGGTCGTACAGCGCCCGCTGCCAGCGTTCCTCCGGGTCCGATCCGACGCTCTGCGCGTCCCGCCGTACGGCGTCCATGTCGCCCTTGAGCCGCCGCGCCTGCGTGATCAACGCCTCGACCGAGCCGCGTCCGGGCGGTTGGGCGGCTGAGGGGTCCGCGGAGACTGGGGACGGCATGACGCACTCCGGAGGGGGGTGGAACGGCCAGGGGGACGGAGGGACCGTTACGACTGTTGCACAGCCCGCCACGCCCTGTAAGGGATTTGGCAACACACGATACGGTGGTGCTTCGGGCATATGCCAGAGTCTTCCCGGGCTGATCCGAGGATACGGATGGCGTACGTGCGGGCCGGTTCAAGTCGTAGGACTTCTACGGGACTTGACTCATATCGGAGAGCCCCGCTCGTATGCTCAGTCGACTGTTCGACGCTCGGATGTTCCATGATGGCGCCGACTGCTCGATCCGCACCAACTCTGTCTGGATTTGACGTCCTGTGACGGGCCTTCGCGGACTCCTTAATGGCATGGACATCTTCGTCGAGCAGCCCGCCCACGCCCGCCTCATCACGGCCGAGGACCGGGAGGTCCCGGTGTACGCGCTCCTGCGCTACGCGGCGGACGATCCGCTGGCCGTCTTCGTGGACTTCCCGCCCGAGGCCACCCTGGCGGGCGACGACGTCACCTGGACCTTCGCCCGCTCCCTGCTGGACCAGGGTCTGCGGGCCCCGGCCGGACACGGGGACGTACAGATCTGGCCGTACGGCCGCACCCGGACGGTCCTCGAACTCCATTCGCCGTGCGGCCTCGCCCTGCTCCAGTTTCCCACCTCGGCGCTGCGCCGCTTCCTGCAGCACACCTACACCGTGGTGCCGGCCGGGCAGGAGGACGTCGGGGCGGTCGTGGAACGCGGTCTGAGCAGCCTTTTCGGCGGTGTGTGAGCCCCTGCAGGGGCCGGTGCCGCGACTTTGACCTTTATTCACTCATGCCTCACCGCACGGCTGTGGACCTCGACGATCACCGCGTGCACCCTGGCGCGCGGTGTGCCGCAGGGGCACTCCGCTGACGAGGACGGGGCGAATGACACCGATCAGCCGAAGAGGCTTCGTGGGACTCGGCGCATCCGTGGCGGCAGGCGTGGCGCTGGGCGCCGGCACCCGCACCACGGCCGCGGCAGCGACTGCCGCGACCGGCACGATCAAGGACGTGCAGCATGTGGTCATCCTCATGCAGGAGAACCGCAGCTTCGACCACTACTTCGGGCGCCTGAAGGGTGTCCGCGGCTTCGACGACCGCAGCGGCATCACGCTGAGCGGCGGCTACCCGGTCTTCGACCAGCCGAACGGAACGGGCCGCCAGTACCCGTGGAAGCTCAGCGCTACCCCGGCCGCGGGCGGCAAGGACGGCGAGACCCTCGCCCAGTGCAACGGCGACCTGCCGCACTCCTGGTCCTCGCAGCACTCCGCGTGGAACAAGGGCCGCCTCGACAACTGGGTCTCGGGCGTCGGCAACGTCCGCTCGCTGGGCTACCTGGACCGCTCCGACATCCCGTTCCACTACGCGCTCGCCGACAACTACACGATCTGCGACGCCTACTTCTGCTCCACCCTCAGCGCGACCGGCCCGAACCGCACCTACCTGTGGAGCGGCAAGGTCGACTCCTCCAGCTACGACGGCGGTGACGAGTCGGGCCTGACCTGGCAGAACTACGCCGAGGCGCTGCAGGCAGCCGGGGTGACCTGGAAGGTCTACCAGAACGCGGCGGACAACTACGGCGACAACGGCTGCGCCTACTTCAAGAACTTCACCAACGCCAAGGCGGGCGACCCGCTGCACGACCGCGGCATGTCCTCCGTCCCGAAGGTCACCGGCTCGACGCCGGACGACATCGCAGCCGCCATCAAGGCCGACGTCCTCGCGGGCACTCTCCCGCAGGTCTCCTGGGTGGTCCCCAACCAGGCCTTCTCCGAGCACCCGTACGCCCCGCCCGGCGACGGCGCCCACTTCATCGACCTCGTCTACCGGGCCCTCGCCGCCGACCAGGACGTGTTCGACTCCACCGTCCTGTTCCTCAACTACGACGAGAACGACGGCTACTTCGACCATGTCCCGCCCCCGGCGCCGCCGGCCGGTACCGCGGGTGAGTTCCTCAACGGGGTGCCGTACGGATTCGGCTTCCGCGTCCCGATGCTCGTCATCTCGCCCTGGACGCGCGGAGGGTGGGTCTCCTCCGAGGTCTTCGAGCACACCTCGGTGCTGCGGTTCCTGGAGACCTGGACGGCGGCGATGGGCAAGCCCGCCAAGTGCCCCAACATCAGCGACTGGCGGCGCAGGGTGAGCGGTGACCTGACCGGCGTCTTCGACTTCGCCAACCCGGTCCACGGCTCCGTCTCCCTGCCCGCGACGAGCGTCATCGGCATGGCGACCTGCGGTCCGCTGCCCAACCCGGTGCCGACCGACAACGCCCTGCCCGCCCAGGAGTCCGGCACCCGCCCGGCCCGCGCGCTGCCGTACCAGCCGGGCGGATACCTGGACCATCTGGAGTTCGGGGCCGCCGGCAAGGTCCTTGCCTGGTTCACCATGACCAACCAGGGCGGTCCGGCGGCCAGGGCGGCGCACTTCTCCATCCACCCCAACGCATACCGCGACACCACGCCCTACCAGTACACGGTCGACGCGGGCGGCACCGCCTCCGACTCCTTCAACATCGGCACGGGTTTCGGCGGCGGCAAGTACGACCTGACCATGGCCGGCCCCAACCGCTTCCTGCGCCGCTTCAAGGGGGACGCCACCAGGGCGGGCAAGTCGGCCGAGGTGAGCACCCGTTACGCCGTGGAGCCGGGCACGGGCAAGCTGGCCGTCTACTTCAAGATGACCAACTCGGGTGCCTCCTCGGTGAAGTTCACCATCACCTCCAACCACTACCGCACCGACGGGCCCTGGACCTACACCGTCGCGGCGGGAGCCTCGGCGGAGGACTACTTCAACGCCGTCGCGTACCAGAACGGCTGGTACGACTTCACGGTGACCGTCGACTCCGACGCGACCTGGTCGCGCCGGTTCACCGGGCACCTGGAGACCGGCGCCACGAGCGTCAGCGGCTGACCTCGGCGTACAGGTCCGGGCGCGGCGCGAGTTCGACGGCAACCCGGCCGCGGGTCTCCAGCGCCCGGACCCCCGCCTCCGCGACGGCGGAGGCCGCGTATCCGTCCCAGACGCTCGGGCCGGTGACCTCGCCGCGCCGTGTGGCGTCCACCCAGGCCTGCACCTCGCGGTCGTAGGCGTCGGCGAAGCGGACCAGGTAGTCCTGCGCCACCTCCTCGGCAGCGCTGCCCCGGCGGGTGACCAGCATGGTGTGCTCGTCGCCGATCCGGGCGCTGCCCGCCTCGCACACGGCCTCGCACCGCACCTGGTAGCCGAAGCCGCAGTTGACGAAGACCTCCACGTCGACCAGGGCGCCCTGCTCGGTCTCGAACAGCACGAACTGCGGGTCGACCAGGCCCTCGGGCGCGCCCGCCGAGGACGCCGGGCGCAGCACGGTGACCGCGGTCAGCTCCTGCCCGAGCAGCCAGCGGGCCGCGTCGATCTCGTGCGCGACGGAGCTGTTGATCAGCATGGCGCTGGTGAAGCCGGGCGGGGAGGAGACGTTGCGGTGGATGCAGTGCAGCATCAGCGGCCGGCCCAGGCTGCCCCCGTCCAGCAGCGCCTTCAGCCGCCGGTACTCGGCGTCGTAGCGTCGCATGAAGCCGATCTGGGCTAGCCGGCGGCCGAGCTGCGCCTCGGCCTCCACCACGCGGAGTGCACCTGTGGAGTCGGGCACCATGGGCTTCTCGCACAGCACGGGCAGGCCGCGCTCGAAGGCCGCGAGGAGCGCCTCCTCGTGCGCGGGGCCGGGGGAGGCGATCAGCACGGCCGCCACACCGGGCGCCTGAAGGGCGGCCACCGGGTCCGTGTGCACGGTGACGCCGTCCAGACCGGCCACGGCCTCCTTCGCCCGGTCGGGATCGGGATCGGCCACGGCGGCCACCCTGGCGCCGCTGACCACCTCGGCGAGGCGTCGAATGTGGTCGGCTCCCATGTGTCCGGCACCCAGTACGGCCACACCCAGCAGGTCACCCATGTGCGCGCTCTCTCTCGCCGACGATCACGCCGTAGCGTACGCCGCGGGGGGAGCGCTGCCAGGGGAGCGCGGCTCGGCGCAGCGGCCCCGGGGGAGCCTCGGTGCCGCCGCCCGTCGAGTGTCTCGGTGCCGCTGCCGGGGAGGGTCTCAGTACCGCAGAATACCCGCGATGCCGTTCGCGTCGCCCAGTGTGCCGTCGGGGACGAAGCGCACGTCGGCGCCGGTCTCCAGACACTGCTCCACGATCTCGTCCACGATGTCGTCGCGGGAGTCCAGATCCCCGGGCTCGGCCGGCAAGAGGTGGTCGCCCTGGTCGCGGACGGTCACGCGGTAGTTCTCCTCGACCGCGAGCAGCCTGACGCGGCCGTCCCGGGCGTTCTGCCAGAGCTCGTCCACCCCGGCAGCGAAGGTCTTGCGCCCGCGTGCCGCGGTCAGTTCCCGGACGACGGACGAGGCGTCCTTGCGGGCCTCCGCCTGCAGGACCGGCTTCACGGCCTGCCACACGGCCTCCGGGCCGGCGTGGGCGAGCCCGCCGTGCGGGATCTGTACGGCGGCCTTGGCGGCGCTGCCGACCTCGTCCAGCAGGGACAGGGCCGCCTGCGCGCCGGTGACGTACACCGGACGGGGCTGGTCGCGCAGCACCGTGCTCAGGGCGGTGTCGACCTCGCGCAGGAACTGGCGCGTGCCCTCGTCGGCGTAGATGCTCGGCACGTTGCCGATCTGCTCCCGGCGTTCGGCGTCGAAGTTCTCCCGGATGTGGATCAGCGGGAAGCCGCCGGAATGCTCCTCGAACACCCGGTCGGGGCCGCCGCTCCACAGGGTCACACGGTCGGCGGCGAGCGACAGTACCCAGAAGGGCCGTTCGGCGGCCTGCGCGGAGACCAGGTTGCGGGTGAGGAAGGTGTCCGAGAACACCACCCGCTCGGGGACGGTGCGGGCCAGCGACCAGACCTGGTGCTCACCCGGGGCTGCGAAGATCACCAGGCCGTCCTCGGCGTGCGCCAGGTCCACTTCCGTCAGTGCGCGGTCGAGCTGTGCCACGACGTCGGCGCGCCGCTCCCGGGAGACCGAGGGGTCGGATTCCAGCCGTTTCCTGGCCTCGGCCACCACATTGCGCAGCCGGACCGGGTCCTGGCCGTTCTCGGGTTCGCGACGGTGTGTCGGCGTCAGCACGGACACCGCGGGGTAGGGACGCGGGCGCCGCAGTTCGGCGAGGGTTGCGGGACTCAGTGCGTGCTCCATGACAGAACGATAGGGCGGAATCACCTGTCCGGCATGTGCTGTAATAGCTTGATTTTTACTAACGTTGCGTATCGGTTCCCATGCGGAGCGTGACGAGTGTCACGAGATGCGCGCCGGGCCGTGCTCCCGTGGCCTGTTCACTCATTCGTCACGGTCCGTCAGTTCGGTCAACTTGCTTGGACACGCAGCGTTTACATGTGTTCGACATGTCGGTCATTCGGACTGCTATGGTGCTACTCGCCGGTAGCGCTCTGCTGCGGGGGGATTACGCGGCGCCGTCCGACCCACGGTGCCTGTGCGAGGGGTCGCGTCCGACGATCCGGCAATGAGGCCGGATTGGCCCGATCCCGTGCGTCCGCGTGGCGCGACGCCCAAACTCCTATCTCTGCACACCACCTATTCAGACAGGTGAGACTCGTCCCATGGCAAGTTCCCTGGTCGATCTTGTGACCGCGCACGCCTCGAACCATCCGGAGCGCACCGCCTATCGCCACCTCGTCACCGGTGACTGCGACGGAGAGATCCAGGAACTCACCTACGGCCGGCTGGCCACCCGCTCCCGGGCCATCGCCGCCCGGCTGCAGGAACGCGGACTGGCCGGCTCGCGTGCCATGCTGCTGTACCCGCCCGGCCTGGAGTTCATCTCCGCCTATCTGGGCTGCCTGTCGGCCGGTGTGGTCGCCGTACCCGGCGTGCCCCCGCAGGGCCGCTCCCAGAACCACCGCGCGCTGACCCGGACGAAGCGCCTGATGGCCGACGCGGACGCCAAGGTCATCCTGGGCGGCCGGGACGTGATCACCGCGCTCGACGGCATGGCCGCACACCTGCCCGAACTCGACGCGATAGCCCGGCTGGCCACCGAGGACATACCCGACGACGCGGCCGCCGCCTGGCACGAACCCGAACTCACCGCGGATTCCGTGGCGTTCCTCCAGTACACCTCGGGTTCCACCTCGGCCCCGCGCGGCGTCGTCGTCACCCACGGCAACCTGATGGACAACGAGCGGGTCATCACCGAGCGCATGGGCCACACCCCCGAGGTGCTCGCCGCGCACGACCACGAACTGTTCGTCAGCTGGCTGCCGGTCTACCACGACATGGGGCTCATCGGTCCCGTCCTGAACACGGTGTACCTGGGCGCAACCGCCACCCTGTTCTCGCCCCTGCACTTCCTCCAGCAGCCGTCCCGCTGGCTCACCGCCGTCAGCCGCTACCGCCCGCACACCAGCGGCGGACCCAACTTCGCCTACGAGCTGTGCCTCAAGCACGCCGGCCCGGACCTGCTCGACGGCCTCGACCTCAGCTCGTGGAAGGTCGCCTTCAACGGGGCCGAGCCGGTGCGCCCGGCCACCCTGCGCCGCTTCGCGGACACCTTCCGCCCCGCCGGATTCCGCAGCGAGGCCCTCTACCCCTGCTACGGCCTGGCCGAGGGCACCCTGATGGTGACCGGCGGCGCCGTGGACACCCCGCCGACGCTGCTCGCCGCCGCCGACGGCGCCCCCAACGCCGGCGAGGCCGACGCGGCGGCCGTCGGCTGCGGCCGGCCCGGCCCCGGCGTGAGCGTGGCGATCGTCCACCCCGAGCGGCAGGAGGAGCTGCCCGAGGGCGAGATCGGCGAGATCTGGGTGGGCGGAGCGAGTGTCGCCAAGGGCTACTGGCGCAACGCCCTCGCCACGCGCGAGACGTTCCGCGCCCGACTCCCGGACCGTGAGGGCCGGTTCCTGCGCACCGGCGACCTCGGCTTCCAGCACGACGGCGAACTCTTCGTCACCGGCCGCCTGAAGGACCTCATCGTCATCGACGGCCGCAACCACTACCCGCAGGACCTGGAGCTGACCGCCGAACTGTCCCACCCGGCCCTGCGCCCCGGCTGCACCGCCGCGTTCTCCGTGGACTCCGCCGGCGAAGGCGAACAGCCCGTCCTGGTCGCCGAGATCGCCCCGGACGACGCCGGCGAGTCCGAGAAGATCACCGACCTGATCCGCAGCACGGTCGGCGAGGCCCACGGCCTGTCCCTGCGCGACATCGTCCTGGTCCAGCCCGGCACCATCCCCAAGACCTCCAGCGGGAAGATCCAGCGCCGCGCCACCCGCACGGCGTACGTCGACGGCACCCTCTCCGTGGTGACCGCGCCCGCCGAGTGACACCGCCGCCTCCCGCGCCCCTGTCGGCGCGGGAGGCCCTCGCGGCCGTACGCCGCCCGTTCCGCCGTACCGCACACCCGTCGCCCGGTACGGAATCCAGCATGAGCCCGAGTTCACGAGGACACCTGCCCAGATGCCTGCGAACGAGTCCCCGAAGCATGCCCCCGAGCCGTCCCTGACGACCTCCGAGGGAGTCCGGGCCTGGCTGGCATCGGCCGTCGCCGAGTCGGCCGGGACCGACCCGGCGGACGTCGACCCGCACCGGCCGCTCGCCGAGTTCGGCCTGGGATCACGCCAGTTGGTCACCCTGGCCGCCGAACTCGGCACCCTGACCGGCCGCACCCTGGAGCCGTCCCTCGTCTTCAACCACCCCACCATCGCCGCCGTCGCGCAGGCCGTCTTCGAACCGCAGCGGGCACAGACGCCGTTGCCGAGCACGGCCGTGGAGCGGACCGGTCCCGGCGACGACGTGGCGATCATCTCCATGGCCTGCCGCTTCCCCGGCGGCGCCGAGGACCCCGAGGCGCTGTGGCGGCTGCTGACCTCGGGCGAGGACGCCATCTCCGAGGTTCCGGCGGGCCGTTGGGACACCAACGGCCTGCACGACCCCGACCCCGAGGCCGCCGGCAAGGCCTACACCCTGCGCGGCGGCTTCCTCGACGGCGGCATCGACCGTTTCGACGCGGCCTTCTTCGGCATCTCGCCGCGCGAGGCCGCCGCCATGGATCCCCAGCAGCGGCTGCTCCTGCAGACCACCTGGGAGGCGATCGAACGCGCCGGAATGCTCCCGGAGTCCCTGAACGGCAGCTCCACCGGCGTCTATCTCGGCCTGTACGACAGCGGCTACCTCGCCACCGCCCCGCTCACCCGGCTCGACGGACACGTCGGCACCGGATCGGCGGCCAGCGTGGCCTCCGGACGCATCGCCTACACCCTCGGCCTGCAGGGCCCTGCGGTGACCGTCGACACCGCCTGCTCGTCCTCGCTGGTCGCCCTGCACCTGGCGGCGCGCGCCCTGGCGAGCGGCGAGTGCGATCTCGCCCTGGCCGGCGGGGCCACCCTGCTGGTCACCCCGCGCGGCCACGTCGAGTTCAGCAGGCTGCGCGGACTGTCCCCGTCCGGGCGGTGCAGCCCGTTCTCCGCCGACGCGGACGGCGTCGTGTGGGCCGAGGGCTGCGGGCTCGTCGTGCTCAAGCGGCTCGCGGACGCGCGCCGGGACGGCGACCGGATCCTGGCCGTCGTCAAGGGCTCGGCGATCAACCAGGACGGCCGCAGCCAGGGCCTCAGCGCCCCGAGCGGCCCGGCGCAGGAACGAGTGGTGCGCGCCGCCCTGGACGCCGCCGGGCTCACTGCGCACGACCTCGACCACGTCGAGGCCCACGGCACCGGCACCCGGCTCGGCGACCCCATCGAACTCCGCGCCCTGGCCAACGTGTTCGGACCCGGCCGGCCGGCCGACCGCCCCCTCGGCATCGGCTCCCTGAAGTCCAACATCGGCCACACCCAGGCGGCCGCGGGCATCGGCGGCGTCATCAAGACCGTCCTCGCCCTCGGTCACGAGCACCTGCCCGCCTCCCTGCACGCCGAGCCCCGCACCGACGGGATCGACTGGACCGGCAGCGGACTGCACGTGCAGAGCGCCGGACAGGACTGGCCGCGCACCGCGGACAGGGTGCGCCGGGCCGGGGTCAGCGCCTTCGGCATCAGCGGCACCAACGCCCACGTGGTCCTGGAGGAAGCACCGGAACCCGCCACCGCGGACACCCCCGCGCAGCAGGCCGCCCCCGCCCTCTTCCCGCTCTCCGCCCGCAGCCTCGCCGCCCTGCGCGGCCAGGCCGCCCGGCTGCTCGACGCCCTGGAGACACGCCCGGAGCCCGCGCTCCCCGAGGTCGCCGCGACCCTCGCCCACCACCGCACCCACTTCGACCACCGGGCCGTCGTCCGGGCCACCGACCGCACCCGGCTCGTCGACGCCCTGCGCGCGCTCGCCGACGGACACCCCGACCCCGACCACACCACCGGCCCGGAGCGGACCGCCCCCGCCGGCAAGCTGGCCTTCGTCTTCCCCGGCCAGGGCAGCCAGTGGGCCGGCATGGCTCGCGACCTGCTGGAGCGGGACCCCGTGTTCGCCGACGAACTCGACCGCTGCGACGCGGCGCTGCGCCCGTTCACCGAGTGGTCCGTGGCCGCGGTGCTGCGCGGCGATGCCGGCGCCCCGTCCCCGGACCGCGTGGACGTCGTCCAGCCCGCCCTGTTCGCCGTGATGGTCTCGCTGGCCGCCGTGTGGCGCGCCCGGGGCATCCGTCCGGACGCCGTGATCGGGCACAGCCAGGGCGAGGTCGCCGCGGCCTGTGTCGCCGGCGCACTCAGCCTCAACGACGCGGCCGCCGTCGTCGCCCTGCGCAGCCAGGCCCTGACCGACCTGTCCGGCACCGGCACCATGGCCGTCGTCGCGCTGCCCCACGACGAGGTCCGGGCCGAACTCGACGGGGCCGTGTCGGTCGCCGCCGTCAACAGCGGCCGGGCGACCGTGGTCGCGGGCGCCGTCGAAGCGGTGGAAGCGCTGCTCGCCCGCCTCGAAGCCCGCCAGGTGTTCGTCCGCCGTCTCGACGTCGACTACGCCTCCCACAGCGACCGGGTCGAACCGGTCCGCGACCGGATCCTCGACGAACTCGACGGTGTGACCACGTACCCGACGGACATCGCCTGGTACTCCACGGTCACCGCCGAACCGGTCACCGAGGAACTGGAGGCCGGGTACTGGTACACCAACCTCCGCGAGACCGTCCGCTTCGCGCCCACCGTCGAGCGCATGCTCGCCGACGGCTACCGCCACTTCGTGGAACTGAGCCCCCACCCGGCCCTGCTCACCGCGCTGCGCACCCTCGGCGAGGACACCGGCCACGACCTGACCGCGGTCGGCTCGCTGGGCCGCGACGAGGACGGCCCCGCCTGCCTGGACCGGGCAGCCGCCGAACTCCACGTCCACGGACGGCGGATCGACTGGCGCCGCCTGGTCCCCGACGGCGACACCGCCGACCTGCCCACCTACGCCTGGGACGCGCAGCGCCACTGGATCGAACCGGAGACCGCCGCCGACGGCCCCGCCCTGTTCGACCGGGCCGCGCATCCGCTCCTCGGCATCCAGCTCCAGTCCGCCGACGAGACCCGCTGGACCTTCCGCAACGAGTGGTCCCCGGCCACCGCCGACTGGCTGCCCGACCACACCGTGTTCGGCCGCACCGTGGTCTCCGGCACCACCCTGATGGAACTGTGCCGTGCCGCCCTCGCCGTGGCCCGCCCGGACGACGCGGCCGACGTCACCGACCTGCTCCTGCTCAGCCCCCTCGTCCTGCCCGGCACCGGCACGGTCGAGGTCTCCGTCGAGGTCGTCACCGCCGGTCCGGTGCCCGAGATCACCGTGCACAGCCGTCCGCGCGGCCAGGACGCCCCCGGCTGGACCCTGCACGCCACCGCCTCCGCGGCCGAGTCCGCCCCGCTCACCACGGGCCGCCCGCCGCACTGGCCCGACACCGCCGAAGAGGCCTGGACCGCGCAGACGTACGACCGTCTGGCCGGCCTCGGCCTCGGCTACGGGCCCGCCTTCCAGGGCGTACGCTCGGCGGTCACGACCGGTGACGGAGAACTCCTCGCCCGGCTCTCCCTGCCCGCCGGCGCCCGCGACGGGGCCGACCCGTACCCGGTGCACCCGGCTCTGCTGGACGCCGCTCTGCATGTCACCGCCGCCTTCGGGGCGGCCGACGGACGCGCCCTGCTCCCCGTCGCCGTGGGCCGCTGTGTCCTGCCGCACGGCGGCGCGGGCGACCTGACCGCACGAGTGCGGCGCACCGGCGGCGCCGACTCGGACCTCACCCTGGACGTCACGCTGTGGGACGCCGACGGCCTGCCCGCCGGACGCCTGGAGTCCGTGCGCCTGCGCGCCGCCGACCAGGCCGACCTCGACGCCGGTTCGGAAAACGCCCGGCACCTGTACGAGGTGGCCTGGACCGCCGTCACCGAGGAGCCGCCCGCCGCAGCGCCGGACCTCACCTGGACCGTGGCCGGCGATCCGGCAGACCCGAAGGCGCAGGCCGCTCTGCGGGGCCTCGCGCTGCGCGAGACGGGCGCCGACGTCGCCGTACGATTCTGGCCGCACCCCGGCGAAGCGGTGTCCGGTGCCCATGAGCTGGCGGCCACCGCGCTCGCCGAGCTGCAGCGCCTCATCGCGCTCCCCGAGGACCGGATGCCCGCCCGGACCGTCTGGGTGACCCGCGGCGCGATCGCCGCCGCCGACGGCGACCCGGTCGCCGGATACACCCAGTCGGTGCTGTGGGGGCTCGTCCGCAGCGCCCGGGCGGAACACCCGGACCTCGGGCTGACGTTGCTGGACCTCGACGACGGCGATCCGGAGGCTGCGCTCAGCGCTGCCGCAGGCCTTGCCGGGGCACCCGAACTCGCCCTTCGCGAAGGGGCGTTGCTCGTCCCCCGGTTGGTGCGCGCACGCCCCGACCGACACGAGCGGGGCTCGGCGGGACACCTCCCCACGGACGGGACCGTCCTGATCACCGGCGGTCTGGGTGCCGTCGGCCGGCACATCGCCCGTCTCTTCGCCCAACGCGGCGTTCCCCGGCTCCTGTTGACGGCGCGCCGGGGTGCCGATGATCCCCGCGCGGCCGAGACGGTCGCCGAACTGGCCACGCTCGGCGCCGCGGCCGAGGTCGTCGCCTGCGAGGTCACCGACCCGGCCGCCGTCGCCGACGTACTCGCCCGGGCGGGCCAGGATTCGCCCCTGCGCGGTGTCGTGCACTGCGCCGGCATCCTGGACGACGGGGTCGTCGCAGAGCTGACGCCAGAGCGGCTGGCGCGGGTACTGCGACCCAAGGTCGACGGAGCCCTCCACCTGCACCGGCTCACCGCCGACGCCCCGCTGGACCTGTTCCTGCTGGTGTCCTCGGCCGCCGGTGTCGTGGGCAACGCGGGCCAGGGCAACTACGCGGCCGCCAACGCCTTCCTCGACCAACTCGCCCACCACAGGCGGTCCCTGGGCCTGCCCGGCAGCTCGATCTCCTTCGGCGCCTGGGCCGGTGAGGGCCTCGCCGCGGCCCATGCCGACCTGGACCGCATGGCCCGGCTCGGCCACCGGGCGCTCACCCCGGAGCAGGGCCGCGACCTCGTCGCGCTGGCCCTGCGGCGCACCGCCCCGCACCTGGTGGCCTGGTCCCTCGACCTGTCCCGGCTGCGCCGGTCGGACGCAGGCGGCACCGCCCTGTGGCGCTCGCTGCTGCCCGCCTCGCGCGGCACCGGGGCAGACGCCCTCGCCGACCGCCTGGCCCGGCTGCCCGAGCCCGAGCGGGCCGAGCGCGTCCTTGCCCTGGTCCGTGACGAGGCATCCCGCGCCCTCGGCCTGCGCTCGGCCGAATCCGTGCGCCCCGACCAGCCGCTGCGCGACCTCGGCATGGACTCCGTCACCGCCGTCGAACTGCGCAACCGCATCGGGGCCCGGCTCGGCACCCGCCTGCCCGCCACCCTCCTGTTCGACCACCCCACCGCCGACCGGCTCGCCGAGTACCTGCTCACCACCGTGCTGGGGCGCGCCTCGGGCAAGGTCCGGGTACAGCGGGCCAGGACGACCTCGCCCGCCGGCGACGAACCGATCGCCATCGTCGCCATGGCCTGCCGGCTGCCCGGCTCGGTGAGCGACCCGGACGGCCTGTGGCGGCTGGTCGCCGAAGGCCGGGACGCCGTCGGCCCGTTCCCGGCCGGACGCTGGGACGTGGAGGCGCTCTACGACCCCGACCCGGACGCGCTCGGCAAGTCCTATGCCCGCGAAGGCGGCTTCCTGGACGACATCGAGTCCTTCGACGCGGGCTTCTTCGGCATCACCCCGAAGGAGGCCGCCGCCATGGACCCCCAGCAGCGGCTGCTGCTGGAGACGGCCTGGGAGGCACTGGAGCGCGCCGGAATCGTGCCCGCCCGGCTCGCCGGCAGCACCACCGGCGTGTACGTCGGCATGTTCGGCAGCGACTACCTGGCGGGCTCCCGCCTCGATCAGCTGGACGGCTACGTCGGCACCGGCTCGGCGCTCAGCGTCGCCTCCGGCCGGCTGGCCTATGCGCTCGGCCTGCACGGCCCGGCGCTGACCGTGGACACGGCCTGCTCGTCCTCCCTGGTCGCGACGCATCTGGCCGCCCAGGCCCTGCGCGCCGGGGAGTGTGACCTGGCCCTGGCCGGCGGGGTGACGCTCATGGTGACCCCGCAGACCTTCGTGGAGTTCAGCCGCCTGCGCGGCCTGTCCCCGACCGGCCGCTGCCGGTCCTTCTCCGACGACGCCGACGGCGCAATCTGGGCGGAGGGCGCGGGCATGCTCGTCCTCAAGCGACTGAGCGACGCCGAGCGGGACGGCGACGAGGTGCTCGCCGTGCTGCGCGGCACGGCCGTCAACCAGGACGGCCGCAGCCAGGGCCTGTCCGCGCCCAACGGCCCGGCCCAGGAACAGGTGCTCCGTCGCGCGCTCGAGCTGTCCGGGCTGGCACCCGCCGACCTCGACTACATCGAGGCCCACGGGACCGGGACCACCCTCGGCGACCCGATCGAGGCCAACGCCCTGGCCGAGGTCTTCGCGCGCTCCCGCCCCGAGGACCGCCCGCTGTACCTGGGGTCGCTGAAGTCCAACATCGGCCACGCGCAGGCCGCTTCGGGCGTGGCCGGGCTGATCAAGGTGGTGCAGTCGCTGCGCCACCAGACCCTGCCCCGCACCCTGCACGCCGGCACGCCGAGCCGGCACGTCGAGTGGGACGGCAGCGGCCTGAGCCTGCTGCAGGAACCGGTCGCCTGGCCGGCGACGGAGGAGCGGGTGCGCCGGGCCGGGGTCAGCGCCTTCGGCATCAGCGGCACCAACGCGCACGTCATCGTGGAGGAAGCCCCCGCCAGGTCGCTGCAGGAAGCCGAACTCCCCGAAGGGAAGAGGCTGTTCCTGCTCTCGGGACGCAGTGAGGCCGGTCTGCGCGGGCAGGCGGCGCGGCTCGCCCGGTACACCACCCCCGACACCTCCCTCCCGGACGTCGCCCACACCCTGGTTCGGCACCGCAGCCACTTCGAGTGGCGCACCGCGGTCGTCGCGGGCGACCGCGACGAACTCCTCTCCTCCCTCAAAGCGTTGGGCAGCGGACGCAAGCCCGTGCCCGCGCCCCGCCAGGACCAGACCGGCAAGGTCGCCTTCGTCTTCGCCGGACACGGCGGCCAATGGACCGGCATGGGTCTGGAGCTGCTGTCCCAGTCGGAGGCCTTCCGGGCGGAGCTGACCCGTATCGACGCCGCCGTCGAGCGGCAGGCCGGCTGGTCCGTGCTGAACGTGCTGCGCGCACCGGAGGAGTTCTCCCCGCTCGACCGCACCGAGTACCTCCAGCCGGTGCTGTTCGCCGTCAACGCCGCGCTGGCCGCCGCCTGGCGGGAACTCGGCGTCACCCCGGACGCGGTGGTCGGCCACAGCCTGGGCGAGATCGCCGCCGCGTACAGCGCGGGAGCCCTCACCCTGGACGACGCCGTGGCCGCCGTCACCGGGCGGGCCGCAGCAGTGGTCCCGCTCGTCGGGCAGGGCGGCATGCTCGCCGTGGAGCTGCCGCTCGCCGACGTCGAGGAGCTGCTCGAGCCCTACGCCGGCCGGCTGTTCGTCGGAGCCGTCAACGGTCCCGGTGCCACCGCCGTCTCCGGCGAGGCGGACGCGCTCACCGCACTGCGTCACCGGCTGGAGGAGCGGGGTGTCTTCGCGCGAGTCCTGTCGACGCCGTTCGCCTCGCACACCCCGCTCATGGAACCGCTGCGCGCGGAACTCCTCGAACGCTTCTCCGGCATCCGGGGCACCGGCACACCGACCCCGCTCTACTCGTCCGTGCTCGCCGAACCCGTCACCGGGGACGGCCTGGACGCCGCCTACTGGTTCGACAACCTGCGCCACCCGGTCCGCTTCGCCGACACCGTGCGCCGGATGCTCGACGACGGTTACCGCTACTTCGTGGAACTCAGCCCGCACCCCTCGCTCACCGCGGCGATCGAGGCCGTCGCCGCCGAGGCCGGGACCGACGCGGTGGGCATCGGCTCACTGCGCCGTGGCCGCGACGGGCAGGACGTACTGCTCGGCAGGCTGGGGGAGTTGTACGAGGCCGGACACACGCCCGACTGGACGGCGCTCTTCCCGCACGGCCGCCGCGCCGACCTGCCCACCTACGCCTTCGCCCGCGAACGCCACTGGCTCGCCCCCGTCCAGGCCACCTCCACCGGTGGCTCACCGCTGCTCGGCACCCACGTCCAGGCCAGCGACGAACCCGGCCGGGACCTCTTCCAGAGCGAGATCGACCTGAACGACAGCCGCTTCGCCTACCTGACCGACCATCAGGTCACGGGCGAGGTGTGGCTGCCGGGCGCCGCCTTCCTGGACCTGGTGCTGGAGGCCGCGAACACGCTCGCCGACGGCGACGAGGTGCGGCTGTCCGACGTTCGGTTCGTCCAGCCGCTGCGACTGGACGCCGACCGGCCCGTACGGGTGCAACTGGTGCTGCGGCCCGCGGAGGACGGCCACCGGGAGTTCTCCGTCGCCTCGGCCGCCGCCGGTGCGCGACGGCCGCGGTGGGAGCGGCACGTGACCGGGCGCATCGCCCTCACTGCGGAGCCGATCGCCGGGACTGCGGAGCCCGCGGAGGACGCGGGCGCGGAACTCGCCGCGCTGCGCGAACGCTGCACCGAGCGCGTCGACCTGCCCGCCGTCTACGCCGGACTCGCCGCCCTCGGCATCGACTACGGCCCCGCCTTCCGGGGCCTGTCCGAGGGCCACCGGGACGGCGGCACGACAGCGGTGGCGCGCCTGGCCGACCGGCCCGCAGCCGGTCACCTCCTGCACCCCGCCACGCTCGACGCCTCCTTCCACACGGCAGCGCTGCCCGCGGCCGCCCCGCAGGGCCGGGCGTTCGTGCCCGCCGGTGCCGGACACGTACGGTTCACCGGCCTGCGCACCGCACCCGCCTGGGTGAGCTGCGACCTGCGCGCTGTCGACGGCGACACCGCCCTCCTCGACCTGCGTCTGTGGGACGAGGACGGCCAACTCGTGCTGGCAGCCGACGAGTTCCGGCTCGCCGCGCTCTCCCCACTGGACGGCGCCCTCTTCGAGACCCGCTGGCAACCCCGTCCCGAGGCGCAGGAGCCGCCCGCGGAGGGCAGCTGGCTCGTCGTCGCCGACCGGACCGGAGCCGCCGACGAACTCACCGCCAGGCTGGCTGACCTGGCTCCGCACGTCGTCGTCCGCCCGGGCACCGCGTACGGCGTCGAAGGCCCCGGCCGCTACGTCCTCGACCCCGCGGACCCGGCCCAGTGGGCCCGGCTCCTGGACGAGGCCTTCGCGGACGCGCCGCCCGAGCGGGTGGTCCAGCTGTCCGCGCTCGACGCCCCGCCGGTCTCCGGCGACCGCGAAGCCGAGGAAGCCGCCCGGCTCTGCTGCCTGACCACCCTGCACCTGGTCCGGGCCCTCACCGGGCGCGATCGGTCCAAGGGCCGGACACCGCGTCTGTTCGTCGTCGTACGCGGCAGCCAGGCCGCGGGTGGCAGCACGGAGGTGACCCGGCCGGAGCAGGCCCTCGCCTGGGGCTTCGGACTCGCCGTGGCCCAGGAGCACCCGGAACTCGCCACCACGCTGGTCGACCTGCCCGCCGACGGCGGCGCCGACGCGCTGTGGACCCAGCTGTGGCACGCCGACGACGAGCGTCTCGTCGCGCTCCGCGGCACCGGCCGGCTCGTCCCGCGCCTGGCCCGTACCCGCCCCGACGAAGGCGGCCACCCCGAACTGCCGGACGGCGTGCACCTGATCACCGGTGGTCTGGGCGGCCTCGGCCGTGTCGTCGCCGAACGGCTGGTGCGCCGGGGTGCCCGGCGGCTCGCCCTGCTGAGCCGCGGCACGCCGGACACCGCTGCCACCGCCTGGATACAGGGCCTCGAACAGCGGGGCGTCACCGTGCACCTCGCCCGCGCCGACGTCGCCGACCGTGCCGGACTCGGCGCCGCCCTGGACGCGCTGCGCCGCGAGGCGGGCCCGGTCTCCACCGTGGTCCACGCCGCAGGTGTCCTGGACGACGCCACGCTGGCGAACCTCACCGAGGAGCGCGTGCGACGCGTCCTCGCGCCCAAGGTGCTCGGTACCGCCCTGCTCACCGAACTGGTCCCGGAGGCCGGGAACCTGGTCCTGTTCGCCTCGGCGGCCGGTCTGCTTGGCTCGGCCGGACAGAGCCCGTACTCGGCGGCGAACGCCTTCCTCGACGCCTGGGCACACCACCTCTCCGGCGCCGGCCGACGGGCGCTGAGCCTGGACTGGGGTGCCTGGGCGGGCGTCGGCATGGTCGCCGAGTCCGGCACCAGGGCCGCCGAGACCAGCCGCTCCGGCCTGGTCGCCTTCTCCCCGCAGGACGGCGGCGAACTCTTCGAGCGGGTGCTGGGCACCGCCCGCCGCCAGCTCGCCCCGATCGCCCTCGACTGGGAGCTGCTGGCCCTCGACCCGGACGCGGTACGCAGCCGCCCGCTGCTCGCCGACCTGGTGTCCGCCCCGGCCGGCGGCGCGGACACCGACGACCTGGTCGACAAGGTGTTCGCGGCCGCCCCCGGGCAGGAGCGCACCGAGTGGCTGGAAACCTATGTACGGGCCCGGGTCGGCGAGGTCTCCGGCGGCGCCGTGGACGTGTTCGCCACCACGGCGCTGAAGGAGCTGGGCCTGGACTCGCTGATGCTGGTCCGGCTGCGCAACGCGTTCGCCCGCGAGCTGGGCGTCGAACTCCCGGCCGCCGACGTGTTCTCCGCCGCCGACGTCCGCGGCCTCGCCCGCACCCTCGGCGCGGCCCTGCCCGAACGCGCCGCCCCCGCCGAGCGCGCCGCCCCCGCAGAGGGAACCGGCAGCTCGCCCGCGCGGGACGTGCCCGAGACCGAACTGCGGCCCGCGACCAGGGATGTCGTACGACTCCTGCGCAGTGCCCAGCCGGACATGCCCGACGCGGCCCACGGCGTCGGCCTGGCCGTACGGCTCAGGACGCCGACCACGCAGGAAGCCCTCAGCGGCATCCTGGACCGGCTCGCCGCCCGCCACGCAGCCCTGCGCACCGCCGTCGTGACCGGCGACGAGGGCGGCCGGCAGCTGCGGGTGGACCGTCGGCCGCCCACGCCGCTGCTGCGGTGGACCGAGACCACGGAGGCCGACGCCGCCGAGCGGCTGCGGCTGCTCCTGGAGCCGCCGTTCGACCTGGCCGTCCCGCCGCTGTGGCGGTTCGAACTCGCCGACGGCGGCCCGCAGGGCCAGATCCTCGTCTTCGGCGCCCATCACGCGGTCAGCGACCTGCAGTCCCTGCTCCTCGTGGCCGCCGAGATCGACGCCGAACTCTCCGGCACCCCGCTCGACGGCACCGTCACCAACCGGGACATCGACCTGCTGATCGAGGCCCAGCAGGGCGGCGGCGACGGCCCCGGCGACGACTGGCGCGCGGCCTTCCAGGGCAGCGAACGACTCGACCTGACCCTGGCCCGGCCGCGCCCGGAGACCCGCTCCTACCGGTCCGGCAGCGTCACCGTGACCGTCCCGGACGGTCTCGTGGAGCGGATCTCGGCCGCCGCGAGCGCTCTGGCCGTCACGCCCGCCGCGTTCTGCCTCGGCACCCTCACCGTGCTGCTGGCCAGGAAGCGGGAACGGGAGCGGTTCGCGCTCGCCGTGCCCGTGGACACCCGTATCCACGCAGACGCGTACGGCGCGGTGGGCTTCTTCGGTGTCCCCGTGCCCTTCCCCGCCCAGGCGGCGGCCGGGGAGCGGGTCGCGGACGTGCTGGTCCGCACCGACGAGCGCCTGCAGCGGATCCTGGCGAAGGGCGCCATGTTCTCCGACGTCCTCGCCACGCTCGCCCGGCAGGGCCTGCACCGCGCCAACGCACCGCTCGTCGAGGTGTACTTCAACTACGTACGCTTCTCGGGCCGGTTGACCAGCCTCGAAGTGCTGCCCGCCGGCGTCGGCCACACCGACCTCGATCTGATGATCACCATGACCCCGGACGCGGGCACCGTCCGTCTCGACCACAATCTCGACATCCTGGACGCGGACACCGCGACCGAACTCGGCGAGGAGTTCCTGGAGTTGCTCGCGGAGACGGCCGAGGACGCGACCGTGGCCGTACGCGAGAGCACGACGGCCGTTCAGCGGACGGCGGTCGAGGGACCGCGTCTCGCCCTCGCCGCCACCTTCGCCCTCGGCAACCTGTCCCTGATGTGCGAGGCGGCGCTGGAGGAGGAGAGGGCGACGGTCGCCGAGGCCCCGTACCACCAGGTGCTCGCCGCCCTCCAGGACCCCTCTGGCGTCCTCGCCGACCCGGCCACCACGGTGGGCGTAGTCCTGCTGCGGGCCGCCGACCTGGAGCGGTTCGGAGCGGTGGACGACACGGTCCTCGCCGAACTGCGCGGCGCCTACCCGGCCGCGCTGAAGTCCCTCGCCGAGCGCACCCGCAGGCCGCTGGTCGTCGGTGTCCTGCCGACCGCCGGGGCCGATGACCGCCTCCTCGACTGGGAGCGCGGGATCGCCGCCGACCTGGCCGGACTGCCCGGCATCGCGGTGCTCGGCCCCGACGAGTGGACCCGGCACCACACCGTCGAGGACCGCTTCGACCAGCGCACCGAGCGTCTCGCCCACCTGCCCTTCACCCCGGCCTTCCAGGCAGCCGTGGCGCTGCGTCTGGCCGAGGTGGTCAGGGCCGTACGGCGCCCCGCGCCCAAGGTGATCGCCGTCGACGGCGACGAGACCCTGTGGGGCGGAGTGGCGGGCGAGGCCGGCCCCGAGGCGGTGGACCTCACCGGCTCCCGCGCGCGGCTGGCCCGCAGGCTGCTGCGGTGGCGGGAGGCCGGCGCGCTGCTGGCGCTGGTCAGCAACAACGACGAGGCGACGGTCCGGGCAGTCCTGGACCGCCCCGACAGCCTGCTGAAGGCCGAGCACTTCAGCGTGGTCTCCGCCGCCTGGAACCCCAAGCCCGACCGCCTCGCCGAGGCCGCCCGCACCCTCAACCTCGGCCTGGACAGCTTCCTGTTCCTGGACGACAACCCGGCCGAGATCGCCAGGATGCGCGCGATGCACCCGCAGGTGCTGTCCGTGACGTGCCCGCCGGCCGACGGACTCGACGCGTTCCTGGACCGGTTGTGGCCGCTCGTCCCGGTCGCGGCGACCGCCGAGGACGCCCTGCGGGCCCGGTTCTACGCCCAGGAGCGTGAGCGGGACGCCGTCCGTGAGGGCGCCGGGTTCGAGGAGTTCCTCGCCCAGCTGAACCTCGAGGTCGACATCCGCGAGCTGGCCGACGCCGACGTCGAGCGGGGCGAGCAACTCGTCCGCCGCACCAACCAGTTCACCCTGCGGGCCCGGTCCGCCGACGGCGGCGACCTCGCCCGGTGGCGGGAACGGGGTGAGGTGTGGACGGCGGCGGCCCGGGACCGGTTCGGCGACTACGGCCAGATCGCGCTGCTCGCGGTCCGCGCCGACGGCGACCAGCTCGACGTGCTCGCCTGGCTGATGAGCTGCCGCGCCCTCGGCCGGGGCGTCGAGGAACGGCTGCTCGGCCGGCTCGCCGACCGGGCCGAACAGCTGGGCTGCGCGAAGGTCCGGTTCACCGCGGAGCGCACCCCGCGCAACGCCCCCGCCCGCCGGCTGCTCGCCGCGCTCGGCGGCGGTGACCCGGACGACGAGCGGCTGGACGTCGTGACCACCCCCGACCACCTGCGGGCCTTCCGCTCCTGGGAGCAGCAGTGAGGAACAAGACCGAGCACAATGCGAAGGGCTCTCATGCGTGACGTGAACGAGGAGTCGGCCTACGCCGGCCGGCGGGCGATCGCCGAGTCGATCGAACGGGGCGGCGGCGGACTCGGCGTGGCCGGCCTGCTGGCCAAGGTGCGGGCGGCGGACACCGGGCCCGAGCCCGCCCGGACCCCGGCACCCGACCTGGCGGGCCTGACGGCCGTCATCGCCGCCGCGGCCGGCCGCCACCTGCCCTCCGGCCGGCTGGCGCCCGACGCCGACTTCTTCGACGCGGGCGGCACATCCGTCGACGCGGTCGAGCTGGCCGCCGAACTGGAGGCCGAGCTGGGCATCGAGATCGACCTCGACGAGGTCTTCGCGGACGCCCGCCCGGCGAGTCTGGCCCGAAGGTGGCTGCTGCTGGTCGAGGCGACGACGACGCCCTCGTCCACACCGATACCGCTCGCCGCGGCACCGGCTGTCTCCGCACCGGGTGCCTCCCGGGCCGCGGCCGCGTCAGCCGCTGCACCGGGCATCTCCGCACCCAGCGCCCCCTCGGCCGCTCCCGCCGCGCCCGGTGTCTCCCCGGGCGCTCCCGCCTCGGCCGCCCCCCTCGCCGCCCCGGCGCCCGCCCCCCACACCCTCCCCGTCCCGTCCCCCCGCACCCCACCCGCCGTACCCGCCACCCCGTACCGGCCCGACGCCCCCCACTCCCGGGCCCGGCAGGAAGACCTCGACCAGATCCTGGCCGATCTCGCCCTCGCCGACCGGCTGCCGTTCACCGACGTGCCCGAGCCGCTCGCGCCGCGGCGGATCCTGCTGACCGGTGCGACCGGGTTCCTCGGCAGCCATATGCTGCTCGACCTGCTGCGGCACAGCGACGCGCATGTGTACTGCCTGGTCCGCGCGGCCGACGAGGCTGCCGCGACCGAACGGCTCGGCGCTCAGCTGCGCAGCTACAAGCTGCCGTGGTCCGCGGAGATACGCCGGCGCGTCACCGTGCTGCCCGGCGACATCCGCAGCCCGCGTCTCGGGCTCACCGACGAGCAGTGGCACACCCTCGCGCACGAACTCGACAGCATCGTCGGCGTCGCGGCCGCCGTGGACTTCCTGCGCGGCTACCAGTCGTTGAGAAGCAGCAACGTCCTCGGCACGCTCACCCTCGCCGAGCTGGCCGCGACCGGCCGGCCCAAGCCGCTGCACCACATCTCGTCCATCGCCGTGTTCAACGAGGTCGGCATCACGTCCATGGGCGAGGACGACCCGCTCGCCCACGTCGACCGGCTCATCTCCGGCTACGACCAGTCGAAGTGGGCCGCCGAGGTCGCGCTGCGCCGTGCACGCGACCACGGACTCGTCGTCACCGCGCTCCGCCCGGGCGGCATCGGCGGCCACACGAAGACCGGCGCCTACAACCCGCTGGACCTCAGCAGCGGCCTGACATCGGCCTTCGGCCGCTTCCGCACCGTACCGGCGTTCCGCTACCTCAACGCGGCTCCCGTCGACTGGGTCAGCCGGGTCGCGGTCGCCGCGATCTGCGAGCCCGACGCGTGGGGCTTCGACTACAACCTCACGGGTGTGCCCAACACCCTGGACGACGTCGTACAGGACATGGCTCTGGGCGGCATGCACGTCCGCGTCCAGGACTGGGACGAGTGGCGCGCCGACACGCTCGCCCGCCTGCAGGCCGAGCCGGTGCCCGAACTCGCCTTCCTCTCCCGGGTGCTGCAGAGCCCCACCGCGCTGAAGCTGTGCGAGGCGACCCTGAAGGGCCCCGCCGCCGGCGCGGACCGCACCGACGCCCTCGTCGCCGCCCTCGGCCTCACGCCGGCCGCCCGGTACGACGCCCAGGCCCAGATGAAGACCTTCGAGAAGCTCGCCGACGACGGCCTCGCCCGGCTTCCGCACAAGGACGACCAGCCCTACCTCTGGTTCGCCGAGACGACCGAGGGCACGGTCGGCCCGGTCGGGGCCGCCGCCGAGACCCCCTGCTCGATGGCGCTCACCCTGTCCATCGCCAGCATGTACCAGCTGGTGAAGGAGCGCCGGGTGGACGTCACGGGCGAGGTGACCTGCCCGGCGGTCCACCCGGAGCCGCTCACCGTGGAGCGCGGCGACGTCTGGGTCCGGCCCGAGGAGGGCATTCCGCTCCAGCACGGCCTCCGTCACCAACTCCTGCGCTACCGGCTGAGGCTGCGCGACGCGGACGGCGGCCAGTGGTGGCTGGAGGGCCGAAAGTACGCGCGGGCCCGCCGGGACCTGTGGCGCCAGACCCGCGCGCTCACCGTGGAGATCGGCCGCGAGGGCGAGGCCGCGAGTCTGCTGGGCGAGGTCGTCGTACCCGCCGACTCCTATGTCCGCGACCAGATCGACGGCATCAAGGTGGACCCGCGTCTGACCGCTCAGGAGAAGCGGGCGGCCAAGCTGACCTGGCTCGCCTGGTTCGGCCTGGAGATGGGCCGCGGCCTGCTCGCCCCGTTCGCCCGGGCCGCGGCGGACCTTCTCGACCTGCGCCGCACCCCGACCCTCAGGGAGCACCACCGATGATCTTCAGGACCACCTCCTCCCGGCCGGCCCGGCCGGCGCTCCGCAGGGTCCGCACCACCGAGGCCCTCCGCCCCCTGCGCCACCGCCTCGACCCGGCCCGTGTCGAGGAGATCCCGTTCCGCACGAGCGACGGCGTCCGCCTCGGCCTGACCCGCGTCGACACCGGGGACACCGGCCGGCCCGCCGTGCTGCTCCTGCACGGGCACACCGCCTCAGCCGACATGTTCCTGCTGCCCGAGACCCGCAACCTCGTGGACACGCTCCTCGACGACGGCTACGAGCCCTGGCTGCTGGACTGGCGGGGCAGCTGCCGGCTGCCGTACAACGAGACCGGCCGGCGCTACACCTACGACGACGTGGCGCTGTACGACATCCCCGAGGCCGTCGCCCACATCCGGGGACGCATCGGCGAGCGCCCGCTGTTCGTGGTCGCGCACTGCATCGGCTCGCTCACCCTGTCGCTGAGCATGACGGCCGGGCTGGTGCCGGGGCTTGCGGGCGTCGTCTCGCAGGGAGTCTTCCTGACGCCCAGGCTGGCGGGGCGGACGTCGCTGCGGATGTCCGTGGCGGGGGAGTTGCTGAAGACCCGGATCGACCACATCCCGGTCGACTTCCGCAAGGTGGGCCTGTGGTCGAAGTACACCCCGCTGTTCGCCCTGGCCGCCCGCAGGGCGAGCTGCCCCGATCCGACCTGCCAGATCCTGCACCACTCGGCCTGGGGCACGGGCGCCTCGCTGTTCGTCCACGAGAACCTGGCCGACGCCACCCACGACCGGCTGGCCGAGCTGCTCGGCCCCGCCCCGCTGTGGATCCTGCCGCACCTGCGCCGGATCGAGCTGGCCCGCAGCGTGGTCCGCTGGCACGACACCGACCACCGCTACCGGGCACTGCCGCAGAACGCCCTCGATGCGGCCGCCCGCATCGACACCCCGGTCCTACTGCTCTCGGGCAGCGAGAACGGGCTGTGGCTGGACTCCCAGCGGCTCTGCCACGAGGTGCTGGCCCGCCGGCAGCCGCAGCTGGACGTCTCCTACACCGAGATCCCGGGCTACGGTCACCTGGACACGTTCCTGGGCCGGGGCGCCGCCCTCGACGTCTTCGGTCACATCCTCGAATTCCTCGGGGAACGCCGGTGACGGCGGGGCGCGCGGCCGGTTACCGTACCGAGCAGTAACCGCAGCGTACCCAGGAGGCCCCCATGCCGCAGCTCGACGTCGACGGAGCCGTACTGACGTACGACGACGAGGGCCCCCGTGACGGCGCGGACGTGCCCGTGGTGTTCGTGCACGGCTGGACCGCGAACCGGCACCGCTGGGACCACCAGCTGGCGCACTTCTCGGCCGGCCGGCGGGTGATCCGGCTGGACCTGCGCGGGCACGGCGAGAGCACGGGGGCCGGGGTGCGCACGATCGCGGAGCTGGCGAAGGATGTCCTCGCCCTCCTCGACCACCTGGAGGTGGAGCGGTTCGTGCTGGTCGGCCACTCGATGGGCGGGATGATCTCCCAGACCATCGCCCTCTCCCACGCGGACCGGGTGGAGCGGATGGTGCTGGTCAACTCGATCGGGCGGATGACGTACAACCGCGGCCGGGGGCTGCTCATGGCCGCCTCCACCCTGGTGCCGTACAAGCTGTTCGTCGCGACCAACATCCAGCGGGCCTTCGCCCCGGGGTACCCGCGCGAGGAGGTCCGGGAGTACATCCGCTCCTCCGCCGACACCCCGCGCGAGGTCGTCATGACCCTGTACGGCGCCATGCGGGCCTTCGACCTCCTCGACCGGGCCGGTGAGATCGGCACGCCCACCCTGATGGTGCACGGCTACCACGACATCCAGCTGCCCGTGCGGCAGATGCTCCGGATGGCGAAGGCCTACCCGAACGCGGTGGTGCGCATCATCGACGCGGGCCATGAGCTGCCCGTGGAGAAGCCGGCCGAACTCACCGCTGCGCTCGACTGGTTTCTGACTGCGAAGGCCTAGCGCCGGAGCCGCTTGGCGAAGTTTTTGCCCGTGGCCGGTTCCTGTCCTGCCGGCCCGGTGCCACGGCGGTTCTTCCATTTCGCGCGGGCAAAACACGGCCGAAACCCTGAGGGAGTGTGGGCCGTCCGTGTTGCGCCCGCGTTGACCGCCGCGAGCGCCTGACGGAGGCTCGTCATATAGGTGCTCGATACAACCGGTTCGGCGGTCGCCTTCTGTCCACCCCGGAAAGCGCAGACGAGCGACGGGACGGCCGCCGGCCGGAGACGGGAGGCAGCGCATGTGCGGCATCACCGGTTGGGTCTCCTTCGACCGTGACCTGACCACCGAGTCCACCGCTCTGCATGCGATGACCGAGACGATGGCCTGTCGTGGCCCGGACGACCGGGGCACCTGGGCCGAGGGCCCCGCCGCCCTGGGCCACCGCCGCCTCGCGATCATCGACCTCCCCGGCGGCCGCCAGCCGATGTCCGTCCGCACCCCCGAGGGGGCCGTCGCCCTCGTCTACTCCGGGGAGGCGTACAACTTCACCGAACTGCGCCGCGAACTCACCGACCGCGGCCACCGGTTCACGACCGACTCCGACACCGAGGTCGTCCTCCACGGCTACCTCGAATGGGGCGACGCCGTCGCCGAGCGGCTGAACGGCATGTACGCCTTCGCCGTGTGGGACGCCCGCCACGACCGGCTGGTCATGATCCGCGACCGCATGGGGATCAAGCCGTTCTACTACCACCCGACCCCGGACGGCGTCCTGTTCGGTTCCGAACCCAAGGCGATCCTCGCCAACCCGCTCGCCCGGCCCCGTGTCGCCCTGGACGGCCTGCGCGAGATGTTCACCATGGTCAAGACTCCGGGACACGCCGTGTGGGACGGCATGCACGAGGTCGAACCCGGCGCCGTCGTCACCGTCGACCGCGCGGGCCTGCGCACCCGCGTCTACTGGCGGCTGGAGACCCGTGCGCACAGCGACGACCGCGACACCACCGTCGCCACCGTGCGCTCGCTCCTGGACGACATCGTGCGCCGCCAGCTGGTCGCCGACGTCCCGCGCTGCACCCTGCTCTCCGGCGGCCTCGACTCCTCCGCCATGACCGCGCTCGCCGCCCGGCAGCTCGCCGAGCACGGCGAGAAGGTCCGCAGCTTCTCCGTCGACTTCGTCGGCCAGACCGACAACTTCGTCGCCGACGAGCTGCGCGGCACCCCGGACACCCCCTTCGTGCACGACGTGGCCCGGCTCGCCCGAACCGACCACCAGGACATCGTCCTGGACGCCCAGTCCCTCGCCGACCCGGGCGTGCGGGAGAAGGTGATCCGCGCCCGCGACCTGCCGGCCGGCTTCGGCGACATGGACACCTCGCTGCTGCTGCTCTTCCGGGCCATCCGGGACCAGTCCACGGTCGCCCTGTCCGGCGAGTCGGCCGACGAGGTCTTCGGCGGCTACCTGCAGTTCTTCGACGAGGAGGCCCGCCGCGCCGAGACCTTCCCCTGGCTGGTGCACTTCGGCCGCCACTTCGGCGACGACGCCGGCGTACTGCGCCCCGACCTGGCCAAGACCCTGGACCTGGAGCGATACGTCGCCGACGGCTACCGCACCGCCGTCGCCGTCATCCACCGCCTGGACGGCGAGAGCGACTTCGAGTACCGGATGCGGCAGATCTGCCACCTGCACCTGACCCGCTTCGTCCGCACCCTGCTCGACCGCAAGGACCGGATGAGCATGGCCGTCGGCCTGGAGGTCCGGGTGCCGTACTGCGACCACCGGCTCGTCGAGTACGTCTACAACACGCCCTGGTCGCTGAAGTCCTTCGACGGCCGGGAGAAGAGCCTGCTCAGGGAAGCCACCGCGGACCTCCTGCCGCGCTCGGTGTACGACCGGGTCAAGAGCCCGTACCCGTCCACCCAGGACCCGCGGTACGCCCGTGCCCTGCAGGTCCAGGTGAGGGACCTCCTCGCCCGGCCCTCCCACCGCGTCTTCGACCTGGTCGACCGGGAGCGGATCCGGGAGGCCGCCGAGAACGACACCCCCGTCAGCACCCAGGTGGCCCGCCGCGGCCTGGAGCGCGCCCTGGACCTCGCCCAGTGGCTCGACCTCTACAACCCGGAACTGACCCTCGCCTGAGGCCCCGGCACCGGGTCCGCGGCTCCCCGGTCCCCGGCCCCCTGGGGAGCGCCCTCGGCCGTGGCCGGGTACCCGGTGCGCGGGGCTCCCCGGAGCCGGCCCTCAGCCGTGGCGCAGTGCCCGGTCCGCGGCCGCCGCCGTCGGCTGCCACCACGTCGTCACCGGCTCCCACACCCGGACCTCGCTCCCGGTGCCGAGCTGTGCGGCGGTGAAGGCGCGGCCCCACTGGGAGGCCGACGCGGCCACGGTGATCGTGTCCACCCGGCGGGCCTCGGGGTCCGCCGGGTCGACGATGGTGCGCACGGCCGCGTAGGCGGTCCTCCCGGCCCCGAGCCGGTACGTGCCTCCCCCACCGCCCTCCGGCACCGGCAGCGCGGCACCGTCCAGGTCACCGAAGGTGACCGTGGGCACCCGGTCCACGACACAGGCCCTGGCGCCGATGTTGGTCACCCTGACCCGCACCACGGCGGGATCGCCGGACGCGGCCTTCGCCCGCAGGCTCAGTGCCTTCTCCGCGCAGCGGGCGGGCCGGGCGTGCCCCGTGGCCGCCTGGCCCGGCGGCGCGGTCAGCAGCAGGGCCGCCGCGGCGGCGGAGGCGGCGGGTACGGCGATGACGGCGCGGAAACGCATGGCGGGTGCCCCCTGTCACGGTCATGTACGGGTACGGCGGGCCGAGGCGCGCCTGCCCGGTGTGACGTCCGGGCCGGCCGGGAGGTTGTGCCGGAATCACGCCTGACACCCGGTTGCGCTGCTCCTGTCATCAATTAGTGGTGTTCGTGGCGGAGCTCCAGGTGTTCCCGTCCGCGGGGCAGGAGCTGCCGCTCGGTGGCAGGGTGCCGTACAGCAGGAAGTCGTTGACCTTGCGGTGCACGCACGTGGACGACGAGTAGCCGGTGTGTCCGTCGCCCTTGTTGTCGAGCACGACGGCGGAGGAACCGAGCCGCCCGGCCGTCTCCTCGGTCCAGCGGTACGGCGTCGCCGGGTCGCCGCGCGTGCCCACGAGCAGCAGCTTCGCCGAGTCGAGGTTCTTGACCCGGTCGCGGATGAACGTCGTGCCCTTGGGGCGGCCGTAGCACATCAGCAGCTGGGTGAGCCGGAAGCGGCCGAAGACCGGCGAGGCCTGGTCGTAGGCGGCCTGGAGATCCTTCAGGTCCCTGGCGATCTGTGCTTCGCCGGGCCGGTCGGGGTCGTCCGCGCAGTTGATCGCCATCAGCGCGGCCGGCAGGTTGTCCGCCGGGACGTCCTGGGCGTCCACGAGCCCGCCGTCCCGCCTCGCGCCGCCCTGGGCCTTCCCCTGGCCGTCCTGCCGGACGGGCACGGCGAAACCGCCGCCGGCGGTGAGGCCGAGCAGCCGCCGCGTGTCGCCGTCCTCGACCAGCGAGACGAGCGCACGCTCCAGCGAGGGCCACATCTCCTTGCTGTACAGGGCCTGCCCGATGGCGCCCACCAGGTCCTGGCCGGAGAACGTGCCGCCGAAGTCCGTGGGCACCGGGTTCTCGTCGAGCGAGCGCACCAGCTGGACGACCTGGTCCCCGGCCATGCGCCGGTCCTGCCCGAACGGGCACGCGATGTCGGTCGTACACCAGTCCAGGAAGTCGTCGAGTGCGGTCTGCTGCCCCTCGGCGCCCGCCAGGCCCTGCTCGGACAGCGGCTCCGTCAGGGTGTCCACGCCGTCCAGGGCCATCCGGCCGAGCTTGTCCGGGAACTGCGCCGCGTACACCGCACCGAGCCGGGTGCCGTAGGAGAAGCCCAGGTAGTTGAGCTTCTTGTCGGCGAGGGCCTGGCGGATGACGTCCATGTCCCGGGCGGCGTTCACGGTGCCTATGTGCCGCAGGACCGGGCCGGAGTGTTTGGCGCACTGGTCGGCGGCCTGCCGCAGCTTCTGCAGCAGGGCCTGGGGGTGGCCGATGTCGGCGTTCTGGCCCATCGCCGCCGCGGCCTCCTCGGTGCCCTGGCCGCAGCTGACGGGGGAGGAGCGGCCGACGCCGCGCGGGTCGAACGTGACCACGTCGTAGCCGTTGGTCAGGTCCATGAACTGCTTGCCGCCCCCGGAGAGTTCGGGGATGCCCGCGCCGCCGGGCCCGCCGAAGTTCAGCAGCACCGAGCCCCGCGACCTACCGGTGGCCCGGTACCGGGCCAGGGCCAGGTCGAGGGTGCCCGCGTTCGGGTGTTCGTAGTCGAGCGGGACGGTCACCTTCGCGCACTGGAGGTCCTTCGGCATGTCCGGGCCCGCACAGGCCGCCCACGACGGCTTCTGCCGGTAGAAGCGGGACAGGTCCGGCTGCGGCTGGTCGGCGGCGGCCGCCACGGGCAGCCCGGACCCGAGCAGCGCCAGGGTGAGGGCTCCGGCGCCCGCGCAGCGCCGTACGGCGGGCCGGGTGGACAGCTTGACCAGCATCGATCGCCTCCCGGGGCACGCCCGCCGCGGACCGGGGCCGTGCCCTCGCTCACCATAAGCGGGCCTTGTGCGGGCCGCCTCCGGGCGCCATGTCCGATTATCCGGCTTTCGCGGCTTCAGTCTTGATCAATGATCTTTCGATTGCTTTACGTGCAGTTCGAGTGATCATGTCACTCGACGGGGTGAAAGGCCGATAAGCCATAACTCGGATGGTTCGTATGCGTTTTCTGGGATGCGGGTGAGTGCCCGCGACGAAGTCTGGAAGGCAGGGAAACCTATGAGACGGGCTACCCGAAACGGTGTGATCGCCGTCGTCGCCGCCTCCGGCGCGATGGCTGTGGCGATGCCGGTGTCCGCCGCCTTCGCGGCCGACGGGGCCGCCGCCGACGGTTCGGCGGCCGGTTCGCCCGGTGTGCTCTCCGGCAACACCGTCCAGCTCCCGGTGCACGTCCCGCTGAACGTGTGCGGCAACACCGTGAACGTGGTGGGGCTGCTGAACCCCGCCGCCGGCAACGCCTGCGCGAACGGCGGCGGTGGCGGCAACGGCGCCTCGTCGACGTCCGGCGGCGCCTCGTCGTCCGGCGGTGCGTCGGCGCAGGGCGGCACGGAGGACTCACCCGGTGTGCTCTCCGGCAACGGGGTCCAGCTCCCCGTCCACCTGCCGGTGAACGTCAGCGGCAACTCCGTCGACGTCGTCGGCGTGGGCAACCCGGCCACGGGCAACCACTCGGTCAACACCCACCACCCGGCTCCGACCCCGAAGCCACCGGCCCCCACCAAGGCCCACCCGCACGCCCCGGACACCCCGCGCCCCGCCGCGCAGCCGCCCGGGGCCACCCTGGCCCACACCGGAAGCGACCTCATGGCCCCCGCGGTCGCGGGCAGCGCCGCGCTCCTGCTCACGGGCGCGACCCTGTACCGCCGCTTCCGCCCCGGCCGGGACCGCTGACCCCCACATGCGCAGAGCGGCCCCGCCGGACGCCGGCCCGGTGGGGCCGTCGGCGTGGGCCGGTCCGGGTCCTGTCCGGCGCGCGCTGCCAACGCGTCCCACAGCGGGGCGGATCGGTCTCGGCAACGGCCGAACCATGCGTGGCGCGGCCCGCGTTGATCGGCAAGGATGCTGCGGGCGCGGTCGCCGTACCGCGCCGCCCAGTACGTCCGACCCCCACGCAATGGAGCGCACCGATGACCTCTCCGGCCCCCCAGGACCTCGTCGTCACGCAGGCCACCCTCGCCGACTGGCCGGTG
This sequence comes from Streptomyces sp. NPDC044064, assembly GCF_056434245.1. Taxonomy (NCBI): domain Bacteria; kingdom Bacillati; phylum Actinomycetota; class Actinomycetes; order Kitasatosporales; family Streptomycetaceae; genus Streptomyces; species Streptomyces sp. NPDC044064. The sequence continues at coordinate 108,161 of NZ_JBWKFN010000011.1, read as the reverse complement.
ATCAGCGGGTGGGCTGCGGCGGAGGGGTGGAACCCCGGGCTGTCGGACGGTCCGGCGTTCTTCGCCCAGGACCCGGACGGCTTCTTCCTCGGCCGGATCGACGGGGAGCCGGTGTCGGCGATCTCCGTCGTGAACCACGGCTCCGACTACGCCTTCCTCGGCTGCTACCTCGTCCGCCCGGACCTGCGCGGCCACGGCCACGGCCTCACCACCTGGAAGACCGCCCTGGCCCACGCCGGGAACCGCACCGTAGGCCTGGACGGAGTCGTCGCCCAGCAGGACAACTACCGCCAGTCCGGCTTCGAACTCGCCTACCGCACCGTCCGCTTCACCGGCACCGCCCCGCAGAGCCGGATGCCCGAGGGCGTCCGGCCCGCCGGTCCGGCCGACCTGCCCGCCGTCACCGCCTACGACGGCGCCTGCTCCCCGGCCGACCGCCCGCGCTTCCTCGCCGAGTGGCTCACCGGACCCGGCCACCGCGCGTTCCTCCGCCACGACGGCGACCGCCTCACCGGCTACGGCGTGATCCGGCCCGGCCACGACAGCCTGCGCATCGGCCCGCTCTTCGCCGACACCGCCGACGACGCCCGGGCCCTGTTCGCCGCACTCACCACCGAGGCCGCGGGCCACGAGGTCGCGATCGACGTCCCCGAACCGAACACGGCCGGTGTCGCGCTGGCCGAGGAGGCCGGCTTCAGCACCTCGTTCGAGACCGCCCGGATGTACACCGGGCCGGTCCGTGAGCATGCCAGGGAGCGGATCTTCGGCGTCGCCACGCTCGAACTCGGCTGAGGCGGCCGGCGCCGGCCGGCAGCCGGGGGCGTGAGGCGCCGGTCAGCGACCGTCCGAGTGGCAGCGGCGGTGCAGGTCCCGTACCTCCTCGACCAACTCGGGCACCGGCCCCTCGACGGCCACACCGGGGGCCACCTCACGCACGGGCAGCGCCCGCACCGGAGCCGCGAGCACGCCCAACTCGGTCAGCCAGGACTCGAGCTGTTCGGACGAGGCGATGTACACGATGCGGCCGAGCCCGACCCAGGCGTGCGCGGCCGCACACATCGGGCAGTGCTCGCCCGAGGTGTAGACGGTGGCGGCGGCCCGCTCCTCGGGCGTGAGGTGGGCGGCCGACCAGCGGGCCAGCTCGAACTCCGGATGCCGGGTGCGGTCCCCGGCGGCCACCCGGTTGCGGTCTTCGGCGAGGACCGTGCCGTCCACCGCCACGAGCACCGACCCGAAGGGCTCGTCGCCCGCCTCGAGCGCCTCCCGCGCGAGCGCGACGCACCGGCGCAGATGACCCAGCTCACTGTCCTTCACCATGGGGCACGGACCTCCTCGCAGCATGATCTTCGGCGCCGCAGGCTACGGCCACCGACGGTGACACAGCCAGTCGGCTCCCGTGCGGCGCCGCACCGTGCCGCACGGCCGGAAAGGCGTACCGGCGCCCCGCCGCCACCGTCCCCAGCGCGAGCACGGCCGCGGGCAGCGCCGTCCAGGGCAGCGCCCCGGCACCCAGGGAGTCCAGCGCGACCCCGCCGGTGAGTGAACCCGCGGCGATCCCCGCGTTGTACACCGTGGTCTGCAGCGAGGTCGCCACATCGGCGTCGGCCGGTCCCGAGACGTCGACCAGCGCTGTCTGGATCAGCGTCGGCGCCCCGCCGAAGGCGACGCCCCACACGGCGACGGCGCTGACCAGTACCGCGTGCGCACCGCAGGCCAGGCCCAGCACCGGCAGGACCGTCGCGAACAGGGCGAGCGCCGCGAGCAGCGTGGGCCGCAGATGCCGGTCGACCAGCACGCCGGTGAGCCAGATCCCGGTCACCGTGGCGGCCCCGAACACCGCGAGCAGCACGCCGGTGCGGGCGTATCCGGCGTGCGCGGCGAACGGGGCGACGTAGGTGTACATCACCTGGTGCCCCAGCAGCAGACACAGCGTCACGGACAGCACCGGCCGGATCCCGGGGCGTACGGCGACCCGGACGAGCGGCACGCGCGCGTGCGGGGGTTCGCCCGGGAAGCCCGGCACCCGCATCCGTACCCACACCACGAGCAGTACGGCGAGGACGGCCAGTGAGCCGAAGGCCGCCCGCCAGCCCACCGCACCGGCCAGCGCCGTACCGGCGGGCAGGCCCAGCGCCAGGGCCAGGGTGATCCCGGCGAGCACGACCGCGATGGCCCGGCCGCTCCTGGCGGCCGGCACCATCCGGGCCGCATGGCCCACGAGCATCGCCCACAGCGTGCCGCCCATGGCGCCGGCCAGCAGCCGGGCCGCGAAGGTGAGCGCGTACGACGACGACAGCGCGACGAGCGCGTCGCTGACCGCGAACCCCAGCAGCGCGCCGCACAGCACCGGCCGCCGCGGCAGCCGGCGCAGCGCCGTCGTGAGCGGCACGGCCGCCAGGAAGGAGGCCGCCGCGTACGCGGTGACGAGGAAGCCGATCCGGGACTCGGCCACCCCTAGCCGGGGTGCCATCGCGGGCAGCAGACCCGCGGGCAGGAGTTCGGTCAGGACGGCCGTGAAGGCGGCGCAGGACAGGGCGAGCAGCCCCGACCACGGCAGCCGACCGGCCTTGACCTGGGAAGACAGGGACATGCGACCATGGTGGAACCTTGACATCAGTGTGAAGGCAAGCGTGGGAACGGGAGGCGTGAATGAGGATCGGGGAACTGTCCCGGCGCACCGGCGTACCCACCCGCCTGCTCCGCTACTACGAGGAGCAGGGCCTGCTCCACCCCGACCGCGCCGACAACGGCTACCGCAGCTATCCCGACTCCGCCGTGCCGGACGTCCAGCAGATCCGTGGCCTGCTGGACTCGGGCCTGACGACCGAGATGATCCGCGCGATCCTGCCGTACCTGTCGGGACCGGAGGAACTGCACCCGCCCGCCGAGTGCGTGACCTCGCGGACGGCGGCCCTGCTGCAGTCGCACATCGACCGCATCCAGGCCCGCATCGACTGCCTGGCCCGCAACCGCGACCGGCTCACCGCATACCTGTCGGTGGTGCGGCCGGAGGGTAATTCCGTTGCGCCGCCGGGGCGCTGATGCTGGAGTGATCCCATGGATCACACCGCGGTACTCGCCCTCTACGACCGGGACATGCGCGAGGGCGCACGCCCCGACGGGCCCGGAGTCCGGATCGAGCGGACCGGCCCGGTCGTCCGCCAGGTCGCCGACGCGCAGGGCTGGAACGGCGTGGTGTGGTCCGCCCTGGACGAGGGGAGCGCGGACCGGGCGATCGGCGAACAGATCGCGTACTTCACGGACCTCGGCCGCGACTTCGAGTGGAAGCTCTACGGACACGACCGGCCGGTGGACCTCGGCCCCCGGCTCGCCGCCGCCGGATTCCGCGCGGAGCCCGAGGAGACGCTCCTGATCGGCGAGGTCGCCCGGCTCGCCCCGGACGCGGAGCCGCCGTCAGGGATCCGCCTCGTCCAGGCCACCGACCCGGCCGGCATCGACCTCGTCGTGGACGTGCACGAGAAGGCCTTCGGTACCGACGGCTCTCGGCTGCGCCACCGGCTGCTCGCCAGGCTGGCCGCCGACCCCGGCACGCTCGTCGCCGTGGTCGCGCTCGCCGGGGACGAGCCGGTGGGCGCCGCCCGCATGGAGTTGGCGCCCGGCACCCGCTTCGCCGGACTGTGGGGCGGCGGCATCATCGAGGGCTGGCGGGGCAGGGGCGTCTACCGCGCCCTGGTCGCCCACCGCGCCCGCGTCGCCGCCGCCCACGGCTACCGCTACCTCCAGGTCGACGCCTCGGTCATGAGCCGTCCGATCCTGGAACGCCTCGGCTTCCACGCACTGAGCACCACCACCCCTTACCTGTACGGGAATTGATCTCCCATCAGCGTCGGGCCTGCGCCCGGTCCAGCGCGGCGACACCCACGGCCGCGAGGGCGATCTGGATGAACCACTCGATCCAGTCGGGCCCCTTGGTGTCCGCGACCCCGAACCCGGCGGCGATCGCCGATCCCAGCAGCGCCGCCACGATGCCGACCACGATGGTCCACAGGATGCCGATGTGCTGCCGTCCGGGTACGACCAGCCGGCCCAGCACGCCGATGACGAGTCCGATGACGATGGCGCTGATGAGGCCTGAGATCTCCATGTCCACCCCTCTCCGTCGCGTTCCCCGCTGACGTTCCATGTGCCCGCTCCGGCCGCGGGCACTCCGCTGCGGTTATTGCCGGGACTTTCTGTTCACCGAGCCGACATGCCATGTACCTTTCAACCAATCAACGCGTGTAGAACCCTCAAGCGGGTTCTACGCGCGCAGAGTTGGCGTCCCCACCGCCTCTCCCCACCCCTCATGGAGGTTCGCCGGATGCTCGGATCGAGGAGATCCCGCCGCAGATTCACCACTGTCCTGGCCGGACTCGGGCTGCTAGTCACGTCCGCAGCCCTGCAGGTCGGCACGAGCGCCACCCCCGCCCACGCGGCCACCACGCACCGGATCCTGTTCGACAACGCCCATGCCGAGACGGCCGGCAACGCGGACTGGATCATCTCCACCAGCCAGCCCGACCCGCTCGGCCAGGACTCCTCCCCGTCCGCCGAGACGGACTGGACCGGCGCCCTGTCCTCCTGGGGCGTCGACCTGCAGAAGACCGGCAGCTACAGCCTGAAGACGCTGCCCTCGGGCTCCAGCCTCAGCTACGGCGGCTCGTCGACCACCGACCTGTCGAACTTCGACACGCTGGTCCTGCCCGAGCCCAACACGATGTTCACGACCGCCGAGAAGACGGCGATCATGAACTTCGTGAAGAACGGCGGCGGTCTCTTCATGATCTCCGACCACACCGGAGCCGACCGCAACAACGACGGCTACGACGCGGTCGAGATCCTCAACGACCTGATGACGAACAACAGCGTCGACTCCACCGACCCGTTCGGCTTCTCCATCGACTCGCTGAGCATCAGCTCCGACCACCCGTCGGCGATCAGCGACAGCACCGACCCGGTCCTGCACGGTTCCTTCGGCACCGTCACCAAGAGCCTGATCGCCAGCGGCACCACCGCCACGCTCAAGCCCGCCGACAACTCCGGCGTCAAGGGCCTGCTCTACCGCACCGGTTACTCCGGCAACACCGGCGCCTTCTTCCTGACGTCCACCTTCGGCAGCGGCCGCGTCGCCTTCTGGGGCGACAGCTCGCCGATCGACGACGGCACCGGCCAGTCGGGCAACACCCTGTACGACGGCTGGAACGACTCCAGCGCCACCAATGCGGCCCTCGCCCTCAACGCGACCGCCTGGCTGGCCGGCGCGGGAACCAGTGGCGGAGGTGGCGGCGGTGGCGGCACCTGCACCGCCGCCCAGCTCCTCGGCAACAACGGTTTCGAGTCCGGCAACTCGACCTGGAGCGCCACCAGCGGCGTCATCACCAACTCCAGCGGCGAGTCTGCCCGTTCCGGCTCGTACTACGCCTGGCTCGACGGCACCGCGACCGCGACCACCGACACGCTCTCCCAGTCGGTGACCATCCCGTCCGCCTGCACGTCGGCCACGCTCAGCTTCTATCTCCACATCGACACCGCGGAGACCACGACCACCACGGCCTACGACACGCTCAAGGTCCAGGTCCTCAACAGCTCCGGCACCGTGCTCGGCACCCTGGCGACGTACTCGAACCTCAACGCCGCCTCCGGCTACACCCAGCGCAGCTTCAACCTGAGCAGCTACGCCGGGCAGACCGTCACCCTCAAGTTCACCGGCACCGAGGGCTCCAAGCTCCAGACCTCGTTCGTCGTGGACGACACCGCGCTCAACGTCGGCTGAGCCGTGCGGGGGTGGGCCGTCCGGCCCACCCCCGGCACGTCAGGCGGCCGGGACCGTCCGCTCCGGCGTGTTCCAGCCCGAGACCCGTACGCCCGGCGCCGAGCCGTGCAGGTCGGCCGTCCGGTAGGTGGCGGTCAGCGTCACCGACTCGCCCGGCCACAGACCGACCTCGTTGTCCGACCACCGCACCGGCAGCACCGGCTTCCCCTGCGCGTCGACCAGGTGGACGTCCGTGAACAGCGACGGGGTCAGCCCGCTGCCCGTGTTGCGCAGGGTCACCGTGGTGGTCGACGTACCGCCGGCCGACTCGGTCGAGGCCGTGGCCGACACCGGTGTCTGCGCCATCGAGGCCAGCCCCTTCAGATCGGCGTAGCCGGTCGTCGGTGTGTGGTACCAGTCGGTCTTCGCCCAGTCGAGCGTGTCGGCCTTGGTGGAGAGCCAGTACACGTTCCGGCTCACCTCCTTGCCGTCCGCGCCGGTCAGCGTCAGCCGCAGCAGGTAACTGGACGACAGGCCGCTCACCGACGCGGGCAGGGTGAGCGCGGTGCCGTGCGCACCGTCGCCGTTCACCGTCATCCCGGTCACGGTCCTGTCGTACTTCTGTGTGCCGTCGGGGTTGAACAGCGTGGCACGCGCGGTGAGTCCGCCGGCCGCGGCGTGCCGGTTGTTCACGACGACGACCGAGCGGTCGTCGTAGGAGTACTGGACGTGCAGCGGCTCGTTCGCCTTCTTGGCGCCGAAGTAGGCGCCGCCCTGGTCCAGATAGCGGTCCGTCAGCTGCCAGTGCAGCGAGGTCCAGCCACTGTTGAACATCCAGTAGATCATTCCGGTGGAGGGCTTGCTCGCGTCCGTCGCGTTGCGCGCGTAGGCCTCGTACTGGGCGCGGACGTTCTCGTACTGGGCGAGCTGCGCCTTGCGCACATAGTCGGGGAGGCCGGTCGGGGCGCCGTAGCGGCCGGTGAGGGCCGCGTCGTAGATCTTGAGCGTGCCGAACACGGGCGAGGGCGAGCGGTGGTACTGCCTGGTGTCCGGGTTCTTCCAGAGCGTGTCGAGCTCGGCGGGCGTCATCATCCGGTGCAGGGTGTCGAGCGTGGGGATGTCGGGGCCCGCGCTGGTCTCGGAGTTGAAGCCGGTGGCCCCGCCCTCGCGCTTGGCGTACCAGTAGTTCGGCGGGATCCAGTCGTAGGGCCCGGACATCTTCATGCCCGAACTGCCCAGCTGGGGCGAGGACCTGTCGGAGGCCGAGGAGACCACCGGGTTTGGCCAGTCGGCCGCCTTCAGAGCGTCCAGGTAGTTCTTCTCGATGGTCGCGTCGGGCGCGTAGTCGCTGCCGATCAGGAACGAGATCACGCTCGGGTGGTCGCGCAGCCGGGCGGCCTCGGCGGCCATGGAGGCCTTGGCGACCGGGTAGTCGGCGGCGGTCCACTCGTCGCCGGTCTCACCGCTGCCGTTGACCTGGCCCTCCCACTTGTCGCAGCACTCCCAGCCCGGCAGCGTGAGCACGCCGTACCGGTCGGCGATGTCGAAGAACTCGTCCGGCTCGATGTGGCCTTCCAGGCGGATGGTGTTCAGCCCGAGGTCGAGGGCGTACTTCAGCCGGTCCTCCACATAGGTGGAGTCCCAGCGCAGGAACTCGTCCGGCGACCAGCCGCCGCCCTTGATCAGCAGCTTGCGGCCGTTGATCCGGTACTGGCGGGCGCCGTCGGAGTTCAGGGGCGCCTGCACGTCGCGGATGCCGAAGCTCTCGTGGGCGGTGTCCGAGGCCGTGCCGGACACGGACGCGGTGAGGTCCAGGTCGTACAGCGGCTGCCCGCCCATGCCGGCCGGCCACCACACCTTCGGGGAGGTGAGACGGAGCCCGGGGACGTCGGCGGGGGAGAAGGTGACAGTCTTCGTCTCGTGCGCGGCGAGCGGCACGGATCTGGTGACGGCCGTCCCGGCGACGGTGCCGGAGATCTCGGCCGTGACCGCCGTGGCGGAGTCGTTGCGGGCCTGCGCCCTGACGGTCAGGTCGGCGGTGGCCAGGGACGGCACGGCGAGCCTGGTCACCACATGTGCGTCGCGCAGGGCGACCGGGCCGCCCCGGCGGACCAGGACGTCACGGACGATCCCCATGTTCCGGTCGGGCGGCGGCTGGAGCCAGTCGATCCACCCCATGGTGAGGTTCTTGTTGGGCTCGTTGGGCTGGATGCGGAAGGCGACCGTGTTCGTGCCGGACTTCACCAGTGAGGAGATGTCCAGTTCGTGGTGGGTGTAGGCGCCGACGACATCGGCCGCCCGGCCCACCTGACGGCCGTTCACATAGACGTCCGCCGCCGAGATCACGCCGCTGAAGTCGAGGTGGGTGCGCTCGGTGGTGTCGGCGACCGTGAAGTCGGCCCGGTACCACCACGGGACCTGGAAGTCGGCCCTGGGGATCTTGTCCTGGTCGGTGGAGTGGAACGGGTCCGCGTACCGGCCGTCGGCGAGCAGCGCCGCGAGGACCGTCGAGCGCGGGCCCGCCGGATACCAGCCGGTCGCCGGATAGCCGGGGGAGGAGACGGCCTCCGCCGAGTCGCCGACCTTCGCCGTCGACTGGATCGCGTAGCCGGACAGCGGTGTGCTGCTTCCGGCTGCGGAGGGCACGCGGGTGACCGGGGCGTGCCGGTGTGCCGGGACCGGATCCCGGGACCCGGCCCAGGCACTGGTGGACAGCGAGCAGAGCAGACCCAGGGCCATGGTGGCCGTGGCCAGGCGGCGTCTGCGATCGGGGCGAGGGAACACGGCGGTCTCCAGGCTCGTAAAGTTAGGAAACTTTACTAACCTGCCTCAAGCTAGGGCGCGCGGTGGGCGGTGTCAATCACCGTGGCCGCGGCGGCAGATGCTCAGGGTGTGGCCGTCCTGCGCTCGAACACCATCTCCCGTGCCGCGCCCAGAGCCGTCGCCACCGCGCCCAACAGGACCGCGTCCTCACCCAGTCGGCTGGGTGCGAGCTTCGGCCGCAGCGGTGTGAGCGCGCGCAGCTGCTCCCGTACCGGCCGCAGCAGCAGGTCCACGCTGTGGCCCACGCCGCCGCCGAGCACGACGAGGTCCGGATCGAGCACCGCGGCCGCGGCCGCCACGGTGTGCGCGATCCGCTCGCCCTCCAGCTCCACCGCCTGTACCGCGGCCGTGTTGCCCTGCCGGGCCGCGTCGAACACGGCCTTCGCCGTGAGCTGCCCGCGCATCCCGAAGTGCCGCGCCGCCTCCACGACGGCCACCCCCGACACCGCGTCCTCCAGCCGCTCAGGCTTCTGCCGGCCCGGCCACGGCAGGAACCCGATCTCCCCGGCCAGCCCGTGCGCCCCGGTGAACAGCCGTCCCTCGCTGACGACGCCCATGCCGAGACCGGTACCGATCAGGATGTAGGCGAAGAGCCGGCTGCCCGCGCCGACCCCGTACGTGTACTCGCCGAGGGCGGCCAGGTTGGCGTCGTTGTGCACCTCGAGCGGTATGCCCAGCTCCTCGCGCAGGCGGTCGAGCAGCCCCGCACGGCCCCACCCCGGCAGATGCATCGCGTACCGCACCCGCCGCTGCTTCTCGTCGTAGACCCCGGGCGTGCCCACCACTCCGTGCACCACCTCCGCCGGGTCCACCCCGGAGTTGGCGACGACCTGGCGGGCGGTGCCCACGACCAGGTCGGCGAGGGCGTCCGCGCCGCGGGCCGGGTTGCGCACGTCGGACCGTGCGACCACCGTGCCGTCCAGGTCGGCCAGCGCGATCCGCAGCCAGCTGCGGCCTATGTCGACGCCGAGCGCGTGACCGGCCGCCGGGTCGGGTGCGTACAGCACGGCGACGCGCCCGCGCTCGGGGGCGTGGGTGCCGACCTCGTGCACGAGTCCGGCCGCCTCCAGTGAGGCGAGCGCGCTGGACACCGTGGGCTTGGACAGGCCGGTCTCCCGGGCCAGCTGGGCGCGTGAGGCGGCGCCGGCGTGGCGCAGCCGGTCCAGGAGCAGCCGCTCGTTGGCGCTGCGCAGCCGCCGACGGCTCCAGGGCTGTTCGTGCTGCTCTACGGCGTCGCTGGCGGGCATCGCACCATTCTCACGCATTACTGACGCATGCTTGACGTATCTAGTAAGGCTCCTTAACTTTATCGGCCATCCAGCCTCCTCCGGCAGACCCCTCTCCGTGCCTCGCGTCAGGAGCCTCCATGTCCGGTAGCCCGCCACCCTCGGGTGGCTTCGTCCGTCGTGTCGGCCTGTTCCAGGCCACGGCCATCAACATGAGCCAGATGTGCGGCATCGGCCCGTTCGTGACGATCCCGCTGATGGTCGCCTCGTTCGGCGGCCCCCAGGCGGTCATCGGATTCGTCGCGGGCGCCGTGCTGGCCCTCTGCGACGGGCTGGTGTGGGCCGAACTGGGCGCCGCCATGCCCGGCTCCGGCGGCAGTTACGTCTACCTCCGCCAGGCCTTCCAGTACCGCACCGGCCGGCTGATGCCGTTCCTGTTCGTGTGGACGGCGATGCTCTTCATCCCGCTGATCATGTCCACCGGCGTGGTCGGCTTCGTGCAGTACCTGGGCTACCTCGCCCCCGACCTCGGCCGGACCTCGGGGGACCTCATCGGCCTCGGCGTCATCGCCCTCGTCGTGCTGCTGCTCTGGCGCGGCATCGAGCACATCGCCCGCATCACCGCCGTGATGTGGACCGTGATGATCGCCTCGGTCCTCCTGGTGATCGTCGCCGCGGCCACGGACTTCAGCCCGCACCGTGCCTTCACCTACCCGGCGCACGCCTTCGACCTCACCTCGAACCACTTCTGGCTCGGTTTCGCCGCGGGCCTGACCATCGGCATCTACGACTACCTCGGCTACAACACCACCGCCTACATGGGCGCCGAGATCAAGGACCCCGGCCGCATCCTGCCGCGCTCCATCCTCTTCTCGATCCTGGGCATCATGGCGATCTACCTGCTCCTGCAGATCGGCACGCTCGGCGTCCTCGACTGGCACCGCATGACCGACCCGAAGGACATCGCCTCCACCTCGGTGGCCTCCGCGGTGCTGGAGGAGACCTGGGGCAAGGGCGCCGCCGACACGGTGACCGTCCTCATCCTGATCACGGCCTTCGCCTCGGTCTTCACGGGCCTGCTCGGCGGCTCCCGCGTCCCCTACGACGCGGCCCGCGACCGGGTCTTCTTCCGCCCGTACGAGAAGCTGCACCCGAAGCACCGCTTCCCGATGCTGGGCCTGGCGACCATGGGCGTGATCACCGCGGTCGGCTTCCTGATCGGCCGGCACACCGACCTCGCCACGCTGATCCAGCTGCTCACCACGGTGATGGTGATCGTCCAGGCGCTGGCCCAGATCGTCGCCCTCTCCGTCCTGCGCAAGCGGCAGCCGACGCTGCGCCGCCCGTACCGGATGTGGCTCTACCCGCTCCCCAGCATCATCGCCTTCGCCGGTTGGTGCGTGATCTACGCCTACGCCGACAAGAACTCCCCGGGCCGTCACCCCATCGAGTGGTCCCTGGGCTGGCTGGTCCTCGGCTGCGTGGCCTTCCTGATCTGGGCGCGATGGGAGAAGGTCTGGCCGCTCGGCGAACGGGAGATCAGCGAGGAGTACCTGGCCGCCACACCGGTTCCGGACGGTCAGCCGGCCGGGGCCTGACGCCAACAGCCGTGCGCTGCACCGAAGTCACCGCCATGAGGTGCGCGCACACGGAAGCCGGTCCGCCCGGGCGGACCGGCCCCGTCTTCCTTTCGTGGCCTTCGCTTCCTTCGACGTGGTCCTCCCTTCCTCGTGCCCTGTCCTTATGGCTTGGGGACGCTCTTCGCAGCCGTACCGGCGCACATCAGGCTGAGAACGATGGCCAGGGCGCCGATGACGATGTTGTTGATGATCACGCCGGTGTCCGGGCTGCTGCCCACGATCCACGGCGCGATGATCATCCAGACACCCATGGCGCACATGGCCCAGCTGAGGCCGTACATCCGCTCGGGGGCCGTGGTGAACCCCAGGGCCAGCAGGCCTATGGCGATGCCCACGATCAGGTTGTGGGTGGCGAGCGCCGGCTGGCTTGTCGTGTAGTGAAGGATCCACGGAGATGCCGCGCAGTACAGACCGAGCAGGAACACCGGCCCGTCCACCAGCGCCACATCACGACCACCGAGCATGCGGGCGTACCGTGCCCGCATTTCGGAGACATCGGGGTGGGTTGTCATGTCACCCCTGTGCGAGACGTTGGCCATGACTCGTCTCCTTCTTGACTTGCGGGCCTGACCGCGTCCGGTGCGGTGTGCGTGCGGTAAGCGCCGTGTACCTAGTTTCCTCTTATTCGCCCTTTATGTGTAGAGGTCGGTGCGTCCCTTTGACCGTGCGGTCCGGGAGAGGGGAGAGCCCCCGAAGAGCGCCGACTCTCTCCGGGGGCCGACGGAGGGGAGCGGTGCCTCGGCGGCGATCTCCTCGAAGCGGCACCGCTTCCGCACCGGAGCCTCCGGCCCGTACCGGCCCGAGCAGACGCCGAAGCCGGTCCGGCGCAAGGTGATGCCGGGAATGTCATGGCTCTCGCGTGGACGATGTCGCCATCCTCGGAGTGCTCGAGCTGTGCCCTCAACCCGCATCGATTCTGCATCGTATAGTCGCGGTGTGGACGAGAAGCGCATCGGTGCCAACCCCTCCGCGCCGGACGAAGGGGCGGCCGCGGCGGGTCTGACCACGGGTGCCCTCGCCCGCCGGCTCGGGGTCTCACCCACCACCCTGCGCTCCTGGGAACGCCGCTACGGAATCGGCCCTGCCGAGCGCATGGCGGGCCGGCACCGGCGCTGGTCGCCCCGGGACGTGGCCGTGCTGGAGACGATGTGCCGGCTGACCGCGGCAGGCCTGGCCCCCGCCGAGGCGGCCCGGACCGCGCGGAACGAGGCCTCGGCGGGCGGGCACCAGCGCCGCGCCGCCCAGGACGAGGCGGCGACGGGCGTACCTGCGTCCACGCGCACCCCCGAGGCCGCCGTGCCGCCCTCGGACGCCGTGCGCCAGGAGTGCCGTGGCCTGGCCCGCGCGGCGGTGCGGCTGGACGCACCGACCGTGGAGGAGCGGCTGGCCGCCGCAGTGTCCGGGTTCGGCCTCGTCCACGCCTGGCAGGAGGTCATGGTGCCCACCCTGCATGCCGTGGGCCGCAAGTGGGCCACGTCCGGGGACCGCTACGTGGAGGTGGAGCACCTGCTGTCCTGGCACGTCTCCACCACCCTGCGCCGGCACACCCGACCGCCCGCGGCGTCCGCCGGTCCCACCGCGGCGAGCCCGGTCCTGCTGGCCTGCGTGCCCGGCGAACAGCACAGCCTGCCCCTGGAGGCGCTCAACGCCGGACTGAGTCAACTCGGCATCGCCACAAGGATGTTCGGCGCCGCCGTCCCCGTGGAGGCGCTCGCTGCGGCGGTACGGCGCCTGGGCCCTGCCGCCGTGGTGCTGTGGGCGCAGGCCCGCTCCACGGCGAGCCTGCCGCTGGCGCAGCACGTCGCGGCCACGGAGTGGGGGGTGAAGGGAGCCAGATCGCGACCGCTGGTCCTCCTCGGCGGCCCCGGCTGGGCCGGCCGGCCCGGTCACGGCATGCTGCGTCCGGCGAGCCTGCCCCAAGCCCTCGACGCGCTGGCGGCGACCTGCGGCCGACCGGGCCCGGAACGGTAGGCCCCACAGCGCGGCCGGACCATCCTCAGTCACGACCGTGCGCCCAGTCGAAGTGGGCAGCCCCGTCGGACAGTTCGGTGGTCGGGGCCGGATGCGTCAGAGCGCCCGAAGTGCAGGCGCGGGGGAGAGGCGAGAAGTCGCGTCCACTTGGAAGTTCCGGTCGTGGACGACCGGCGGACGCACCCTCGTGAGATTCAATGTTCCGCGATACGAGACCCGCCGGGATTTCCTTGACGGCTTTCGCGGGCGGCTGCCACGATCGGCGGCATGACGATGCGACTGGACCTCACGCGGCGACGCCATGTCGACCTCGCGCGTGTCTCCAGCGCCTCCTGTCGCCCCGCGGCCTGATCGTCCGCCTTTTCGATCCGCCGCGATTCCTTCTCCTCCCTTCTGCTTCCGCCTGAATTCCCCTGCGTTCGGCGCGCACCGAATTCGGCGTGCCCGGAGCAGAAAGCGGAGCGCATCGTCGCCTGCAAGGCCGAGTACTTCGACAGGCACGTGCCGCCCTTCCCGAGCCTGACTTCCCCCTTCTCGCGCCCGTCTCCCCACCGGCGCCCGGCACCCAGAATGAGGCACCCCATGGCCACCGTCCTGTCCGTCTCCGGCAGTCCCTCCGCCTCCTCGCGCACCGGCCGCCTGCTGCGCCACCTGGACCAGCGACTGATCGCCCAGGGCCATCAGGTGATCCCGCTCGACGTCCGCACGATTCCGGCCGACGCGCTGCTCGGCGCGGACTTCGGGCACCCGGCCATCGCCGAGGTGACCGAGCTGTTCGCCCGTGCCGACGGCGTCGTGGTCGGCACCCCCGTCTACAAGGCGTCGTACTCCGGAGTCCTCAAGGCGCTCCTCGACCTGCTCCCGCAGTACGCGCTCACCGGCAAGACCGTGCTGCCGCTCGCCACCGGCGGCTCCACCGCGCATGTCCTCGCCATCGACTACGCGCTGCGCCCGGTGCTGAACTCCATGGGTGCCGCGCACATAGTCCAGGGCTGGTTCACCCTCGACAAGGACATCACGGTACGAGAGGACGGCTCGCTCACCGTGGCTCCGGCCACCACCGAGGCCCTGGAACAGATCGTCGACCAGTTCTCGGCGGCCCTGGAGCGCACCACTCCCGTACTGGCGGCGGCTGGCTGAGCGGCACGACCGCACAGGTGCGGCGGCAACGCCTCTACGCCGAACCCGAGTTGCTCTGCGCGGCCGTCGACTCCGGCACCTGCTGAACGGACCCCGCCGCCCCGTCACGGCCTGCTCTGATCGGAGACCCCCACGTGTCCCTCACCTTCCACTGGTTCCTGCCCACCAACGGCGACAGCCGGCATGTCGTCGGCGGCGGCCACGGCTCCCCGGCCACCGCCTCCGGCCGGGACCGGCCGCCGACCGTGGCCTACCTGAGCCAGATCGCGCGGGCCGCCGAGGACCTGGGCTTCGTCGGCGCGCTCACCCCGACGGGTGCCTGGTGCGAGGACGCATGGCTGACCACCGCCATGGTCAGCCGGCACACCGAACGACTGAAGTTCCTGGTCGCCTTCCGGCCCGGCTTCGTCTCACCGACCCTGGCCGCGCACATGGCGTCCACCTTCCAGCGGCAGACCGGCGGACGACTCCTGCTCAACGTGGTCACCGGCGGCGAGAGCCACGAGCAGCGTGCCTACGGCGACTTCCTCGACAAGGACGACCGCTACCGCCGTACCGGCGAATTCCTGCACATCGTAAGGGAGTTGTGGGAGGGCAAGAGCGTCGACCTGCACGGGGAACACCTCCAGGTCGAGGACGCCAGACTCGCCCGTGTGCCCGCCCCTGTCCCCGAGGTGTACTTCGGCGGGTCCTCGCCCGTCGCCGGAGAGGTCGCCGCCAAGCATGTCGACGTGTACCTCACCTGGGGTGAGCCACCCGCTCAGGTCGCCGAGAAGATCGCCTGGATTCGGGGGCTCGCCGCCGAGCAGGGGCGCACCCTGCGCTTCGGCATCCGGCTCCATGTCATCACCCGCGACACCTCGGAGCAGGCCTGGGCGGAGGCCGGCCGGCTGCTCGCGGGCTTCGACACCGAGACCGTGAAGTCCGTGCAGGCCGGACTGGCCCGCAGTGAGTCCGAAGGGCAGCGGCGGATGCTCGCACTGCACGCCGGCGGCAACCGTGACGGCCTCGAGATCCACCCCAACCTCTGGGCCGGTATCGGCCTGGTGCGCGGCGGCGCGGGCACGGCGCTCGTGGGCAGCCACGTGGAGGTCGCCGAGCGCATCAAGGAGTACGCGGCCCTGGGAATCGAGGAGTTCGTGCTGTCCGGATATCCGCACCTGGAGGAGGCGTACTGGTTCGGAGAGGGAGTGCTGCCGCGACTTGCCGCGGAGGGGCTGTGGCGGCACCCCTTCCGTACGGCGGCCGCCCCCACGACCCAGGTTCCTTTCGCGGGCTGAGTGAATATTCAACTGGCCCTGATTCAACCGGTTCTCCGGGGGATTTCCCGTGTCGAATTCTTGTCGATCCGTCATTAGCATGGACGTATGAACGCTACACCGGAGTTCTACGTGGTACGGGCGGGTGACACACTCGCCAAAATTGCGGCCAACTTCCATGTGACCCTGGCCCAGATCGAGGAGTGGAACCCCCAGATCAAGAATCCGAACATCATTCAGGTGGGCCAGCAGGTCCGTGTGAGGGCGCCGAGTCAGGAGCCGGTCGGTGCGGACGAGCCCTTCCCGGGCAAGGACTTCTTCCAGCCGTCCGTGAGCAGCCCGATCATCGAGCTCATGGGCTGGCGCCTCATCGAGGAGGGCTGCTCGGCGTATCCCGACGACGAGCCCGACTCCCAGTGGAGCGAAGAGGACCGGGAATCCTACGCCAAATTTCAGCGCAAACTCGGATTCGGCGGCAGCGACGCCGACGGAACTCCAGGGCCGGCGTCGTGGAAGAAACTCCATGTGCCCGCCCTGAGTCGCTAGCCTGCCGGGGCGTCAGGGGAGCCCGCCATGGCCACTTCCGTGGCGGCCCGGGGAAGTCCCTGGGCTCGTACGCGCCGACGGCTCGAGTCCGGGCTGCGTCCCCGGCCGCCGCGGTCGCCTTGGCGGGCCCGGGCCAAGACCCGTCTCGCCTATCTCGAGGTGCAGCTGAAACGCGAGGAGGCCAGACCGCCCTCCGCCGACCGCAAGGCCCTGCTCAAGGGAATGGAAGGCCACCTCGGCAAGGCCCGCGCGGCGGTGGAGGAGACCTTCGGGTGGCGGCGGTTGTGGTCGGGGTCGACCGCCCAGGAAGGCGTCTGGTCGAATCTGCGCAGCGCCGACGTGCTGCTGCTCCAGCTGGTGTCCGACCAGGAGGCCGCGGGCCGCGCCAGTGAGGTCATGGCGCTGGTCAAGCGCCATCTGGGCAGGGACGATCCGCAGCGCGTCAGACTCGCCCAGCGGATCCGTCCCATAGTCTCCGGCGAGTTGGCGCCGACCGACCGGGAACTGCTGGTCCGGGCGCTGGACAGCGCGTACGTCGCCCTCGACGCCGAACTGGCCCGCGTCCGGAGCCTGCGCAACATTCTCTGGACCGCCACGTTCGTCGTCCTTCTCGGGGTGGCGGGCCTCGCCGTGTACGGCTGGTTCTTCCCCCAGTCGCTCAGCCTGTGCTTCGCGCCCAAGCTCGGCCCCGGCGGCGGGACCGCCGTCGACATCGTCTGCCCGAGCAAGGACTTCCGAGGTCTGCCGGCAGGCACCGTTCCCAGCAGTCGCGCCGATCCGAGGGACATCCTCACCGTCGAGGTGGCCGGGCTGGCCGGCGCGGCCTTCACCGTCATCGCCTCACTGCGCCACATCCGGGGCACCAGCACGCCCTACATGCTGCCCCTGGCGTCCGCGGTGCTGAAGTTCCCCACCGGCGCTCTGTCCGCCTTCCTCGGGGTACTGCTGATCAGGGGCGCCTTCGTACCCGGACTCAGCGACCTGGACAGCCGGGCGCAGGTCATCGCCTGGGCCGCCGTCTTCGGCGCCGCGCAGCACCTGGTGACCCGCCTGGTCGACGACCGTGCGCAGATGACGCTGTCGGAGGTGGGCAAACCCACCGACTCGGTGGTCGACCCGGAGAACGCCGCCGTCATGGAGGCCACCGTGTACGGGAACAGTCAGCAGACCCGGAGGGGCCGGGGCAAGGAAGCAGCGGTGGAGCAACCTGCCGGGTCGCCCCCGCGGTGAAGGGGGCGCCGGCCTGACACCCCGGTCGGCGAGTCGCGGGTGCAGGTGCCGTCGGGGCGCCGACCGGGTGAGCAACTCCGCCTGGCAGACTGCGGGTTCATGACACGAGAACCGCTGGATGTGGGGGCATCCGTCACCTTCGGACTGCTGGCCGCCTGGGCCGTGCACGACACCGAGGAACTGGTCACGGTGCCGAGGTGGGTGCGGACCGGAGTTCCGGAGTTACGGAAGAGGTATCCCCGGGTGCCGGAGACGGTGTGGCGGCAACTGGAGTCGGTGGACGGCCGCGAGTTCACGACCGCCGTGGCCGCGATGGCGGTGGTGCTCGCCGCGGCTGCCGCCGACGGGCACCGCACCGGCGGCCGGTCAGCCGTCTACCAGACAGCGCTCAACGCTTTCGGCCTGCACGGTGTGGTGCACCTGGCCCAGGCGGCCGCGTTCCGGGGCTACACCCCGGGCTCGGTGACCACCCCGCTGATCGTCCTCCCGTTCACCCTCTGGGCCCGCGGCCGCCTGCGCCGCTCCGGGGTCCTCCGCCCCACCCGCCCGCGCGACGCACTCCAGGGCCTCGCCTTCGCCGCGGCCGCCACGGTGGGCACCCACGCCGTGGCGCGCCGGGTACTGCGCCACCGCTGACCCCGGCCCGCGTGCGGCCCGCGCACACGAGTCGCCTTGCTGTGGCGCGCAGCTCCGGCGGTGTGCGTGGGGATGCCGCCGCCGGTCCGTTCGCCTGAGGTTCGACCTGGTGGCCGCCGTCGGTCCGTCAGCGTGTGGCGCGTGGACGTAAGCCGGCTTGCTGTGGTGTGCGGCCTCTGCCGATTTGACCGGGTGGCCGCCGCCGACCCGTACGCGTGTGGCGCGTCCACGCGAGCCGGCCGGCCGTGGTGTACGGCCTCCGCCGGTGTGCCCGCGAGTCCACCTCGGCTGCGCCCGGGCACCGCCTCCCCCTCTCGCATCGTCGCCATGACGGACTCGGCCGCGTCCCTGGTCGGTGCTCGGCGCCTGCCCGTGAGCGCCGCCCGGTTCACGGGCCGCCCGGTTCCCGCGCCGCTCGGCTGCATGCCCTGCCTGGCTTCACGCGCTGCTCGGCTCACGCCCCGCTCGGCCTCAAGCCGGGCCAGGCTTCACGCGCCGCTCGACCTCAAGCCGTGCCAGGCTTCACGCCCCGCCCGCAGCCGATCCCCCGCCCACAGCCGATCTCCCGCCCAGCGCCCGCAGATGCGCCGCACGGGTTTCCGCCGTCTGCCCCTGGACCAGCAGGAACATGCCCTCGCGGGCCAGTCGTTGGGCGCGGCTGGTCAGGGACATGGCTCGGCCGCCGCCGGCCACGACCGCCGCCGTGGTGGCCGTACCCAGGACGTCGTACGCCTCGGCCCGCACGGCCAGCCGTTCCGCGACCCGCTCCAGCGGCGCCGGGTGGTCGGCCAGCGCGTAGGCGCGGCGGCGGACGTCGGTGAGGCGCGCGCGCAGCGGACCGGCGGCCTCCTCGTCCAGCGCGGACAGCGCCGCCTCCGCGATGCCGAAGACCGCCGGAACGGTGTTCAGAGTCCTGGCCCGGTCGCCGGGTGCCCACGACTCGTACGGTGTCCGCAGGGCCACCGCCTCTTCCGGGACCCGTAGGCCGTCCAGCTCCAGCGACACCGTGCGGGCGGCGGTGAGCGCCGCGAGGCGCAGCGGCGGCGAGGCCCGCAGGCCCGGCTGGTCGCGTGCCTCGACGAAGGCGAACAGGGTTTCGTCCGCCTCGGTCACCCCGGCGAGGAGCATGACGTCGTTCAGGCCCCATCCGGTGTACCAGGGGACGGTCCCGTCGAACCGCCAGCCGCCGCCCTCCCGCCGCACCCGCACGGGGACGCGTGGATGGGCCCGCAGATGCGCGTACGCCACCCCGGACAGCAGTTCGCCGCGGGCCAGCGGGCCCAACAGGCGTTCACGTACCGGCAGTTCGCTCTTCGCCAGGGTCTGCACCGGAGTGTGGTGCTGTGTCTGGACGAACCACGTCGAACAGCACGCCCCGGCCAGGATCTCCGCGGTCTCCCGCAGCACGGCCGGCGGTGCCCCCGAGCCGCCGTACGCGACGGGTGCGACGACGCCGAGCAGCCCGGACTCCTTCACCGCCTCGATGTGGCTCACGGGGACGCCCTCGCGGTCCACCCGCTCGGCCTCGGGGACGAGCAGGTCGGCGGCGAGCCGCCGGGCGCTTACGACGAGCGGATGTGCGGTGTCGGTCATGCGGGGGATTCTTCCGAAGACGGCTGCCGGATTTTTTCTTCCGGATCGGTGGCGCGCGGTGTCGATCCGGGCCCCGCCCGTTCGTGTAGGAGGTGACAGACACCCCCGGCACCGGGAAGACGCCGGGGAAGAACCCCCAGGAGGACATCATGAAGCACTACCTGCTCAGCGTGGTCCAGCCGGCCGGAGAGCAGCCGCCCGCCCCCGAGGTGCTCGCCGGGATCATGCGCGACGTCGAGGCGTTCAACGACGAACTCCGCGCGGCCGGAGCCTGGGTCTTCGCCGGTGGCCTGCACGGCCCGGAGACCGCCACCGTGCTGCGCCCCAAGGACGGCGACGTGCTCATCACCGACGGGCCCTACGCCGAGGGCAAGGAGTACCTGGGCGGACTCTGCCTGATCCGGGCCGCCGACCTGGACGAGGCCTTGGAGTGGGGACGCAAGGCAGCCCTGGCGACCACCCTGCCCATCGAGGTGCGGCCCTTCGTGGACCAGCACTGATGGCGAAGGCGCCCGACATCGAGGCCGTCTTCCGCGCGGAGTACGGGCGCGCGGTCGCCGTCCTCGTCCGCTTCCTCGGCGACATCGACCTCGCCGAGGAGGCGGTGCAGGACGCCTTCGCCACCGCGGTGCGCAAGTGGCCGGAGACCGGCGTACCGCCGAGCCCGGCCGGCTGGATCATCACCACCGCCCGCAACCGGGCCGTCGACCGACTGCGCCGGGAGTCCTCCCGGGACGCCCGACACGCCGAGGCCACCCGGCTGTACGCGCCCGACGCACCGCCCGAGGAGGGCCCCGTGCGCGACGACCGGCTCCGTCTGATCTTCACCTGCTGCCACCCCGCGCTCGCCCTGCAGTCCCGGGTCGCCCTCACCCTGCGCCTGCTCGGCGGCCTGAGCACCGCCCAGATCGCCCGGGCCTTCCTGGTCCCCGAGCCGACCCTCGCCCAGCGGCTGGTGCGGGCCAAGGCCAAGATCCGCGACGCGGGCATCCCGTACCGCGTGCCCCGCGACGCCGATCTGCCCGACCGGCTCGGCGGGGTCCTCGCCGTCGTCTACCTGATCTTCAACGAGGGCTACACCGGCGATCCCGCCCTGTGCGCGGAAGCCGTGCGGCTCGGCCGGCTGCTGGCCGAGCTGATGCCGGACGAACCGGAGGTCACCGGACTGCTCGCCCTGATGCTGCTGATCGAGGCACGCCGTCCGGCCCGGCGGGACGCGCACGGCGCGCTGGTGCCGCTGCCCGAGCAGGACCGCGGCCGGTGGGACCGCGGCCTCATCGCCGAGGGCCAGGACCTGGTCCGGCGCTGTCTGCGCCGCGACCGGCCCGGGCCGTACCAGATCCAGGCCGCGATCAACGCCGTGCACAGCGACGCGCCGATCGCCGCCGCCACCGACTGGGGCCAGATCCTCAGCCTGTACGACCAGCTGACGGCCGTCGCCCCGTCACCGGTCGTCGCACTGAACCGGGCGGTCGCGGTGGCGGAGGTCGAGGGCCCGGCCGAGGCCCTGGCGCTGGTCGACTCCCTCGACCTCACCGGCTACCACGTCCTGCACGCCGTCCGCGCCGACCTGCTGCGCCGCCTGGACCGGCCCGCCGAGGCCGCGGCGGAGTATGCGAAAGCCGTCGAGCTGGCGACGAGCGAGGCCGAGCGGGCCCATCTGGAGCGGCGCAGACGGGACCTCGGCCACCGGACGTGACTCTCGTCACCGACGGCAGCCGGCGGAATTTACTTGGGAACCTAAAAGGTTGGCATTTACATCTGACTTTCGAGACCCTACGCTCGGGCCGACCAGCCCGTGCACCACCAGCGAGGCATCCGTGAACCACTCCACCCCCGAGCAGCCCGCCGACGTCGTGGCCCGGCTGCGCGCCACCTTCCGCACCGGCCGCACCAAGCCCGTCGAGTGGCGCACCGGCCAGCTCCGGCGCCTGCGCGCGATGCTCACGGAGAACGGCGCGGGCTTCGCCGCCGCCCTCCACGCCGACCTGGGCAAGAGCAGCACCGAGGCCTACCGCACCGAGATCGACTTCACGATCCGGGAGATCGACCACACCCTCGAGCACCTGGACGAGTGGCTGCGCCCGGAGTCCGCGCCCGTACCGGCGCACCTCGGCGGCGACGCGACGGCCTGGACGCAGTACGACCCGCTCGGCGTCGTCCTCGTCATCGCCCCCTGGAACTACCCGGCCCAGCTGTTGCTCGCCCCCATGGTCGGTGCGCTGGCCTCCGGCAACGCGGTCGTGGCCAAGCCGAGCGAACTGGCCCCGGCCACCTCGGCCGTGCTGGCCGAGCTGATCCCCGTGTATCTCGACAGCGACGCGGTCGCCGTGGTCGAGGGCGGCGTCCCGGAGACCACGGCACTGCTCGCCGAGCGCTTCGACCACATCTTCTACACCGGCAACGGCACCGTCGGCCGCATCGTGATGCGCGCCGCCGCCGAGCACCTCACCCCGGTCACCCTCGAACTGGGCGGCAAGTCCCCGGTGTTCGTCGACCGCGGCACCGATCTCGACGTGGTCGCCGACCGGCTGGCGCGCGGCAAGTTCCTGAACGCGGGCCAGACCTGCGTCGCCCCCGACTACGTCCTCACCGACCACGAGACCGCCGCAGGCCTGGAGGCCGCGCTGGTCCGCGCCGTCGAGACCCTCTTCGGCACCGACCCGCAGGCCTCGCCCGAGTACGGCCGGATCGTCAACGAGCGCCACTTCGACCGGCTCTCCGCCCTGCTCGGCTCCGGCCGGGTGGCGGTCGGCGGCGGCAGCGACCGCACGGACAAGTACATCGCGCCGACCGTGCTCACGGACGTCGACCCGAAGTCCCCCGTGATGCAGGAGGAGATCTTCGGGCCGGTGCTGCCGATCGTCGCCGTGCCGGGCCTGGACGCGGCGATCGACTTCATCAACGACCGCGACAAGCCGCTCGCGCTGTACGTCTTCACCGAGTCAGAGCAGACGCGCGGGCGCATGGCCGCCGAGACCTCCTCGGGCGGCCTCGGCTACGGCCTGCCGCTCGCCCATCTGACCGTCTCCGACCTGCCGTTCGGCGGTGTGGGGGAGAGCGGCACGGGCAGCTACCACGGGCGCTACTCGATCGAGACGTTCAGCCACCGCAAGGCGGTGCTGGCCAAGCCCCTCGGCTGAAGGGACGGTTCCGGGGCGCGTGTGCGAGACTCCGCCGATGACCGCTGAAACGATCACCGCGGACGCCTCCGGAACCTTCAAGCTCGGCGACCTGCCCGTCCACCGCATCGGCTTCGGTGCCATGCGGCTGACGGGCAGTGCGGCCTTCCACCTGGGCACCGTCAGCGACCGCGCCCGCTCGATCGCCGTCCTGCGCAGGGCCGTGGAACTCGGTGTGAACCACATCGACACGGCCGCGTTCTACTTCTCCTCCCTGCGCTCGGCCAACGAACTCATCAACACCGCCCTCGCGCCGTACGCCGACGACCTGGTCATCGCGACCAAGGTCGGCCCGTTCCGCGACTATTCCGGGGAGTGGGCCACCTCGGCCCGGCCCGACCAGCTGCGCGGTCACGTCGAGGAGAACCTGCGCCAGCTCGGCCGGGACCACCTCGACCTCGTCTATCTGCGCCGGATGAACCAGGACTCGATCGCCGAACACTTCGGTGCCCTCGCCGAACTGCGCGAGGCCGGTCTGGTCCGGCACCTCGGCATCTCCGCGATCCAGCCCCGACACCTGACCGAGGCGCTGGAGATCGCTCCCGTCGTCTCCGTGCAGAACCGGTACGCGCTGGACGCCCCGGACCCGCGGGCCGACGAGCTCGTGCGGATGTGCGGCGAACGCGGCATCGCCTTCGTGCCCTACTACGCCGTCGCGGGCACGGGCGGCGAGCGCGGCGCGGCCGGCACGCGCAACGACGACGAGATCCTCGCCGTCGCCCGCGCGCACGGTGTGAGCCCCGCGCAGATCCGCACCGTCTGGACCCTGCACCAGGGCCCGCACGTCCTCGCCATCCCCGGCACCGGCAACCCGGACCATCTGACGGAGAACGTCGCCGCGGGCGCCCTGCGGCTCAGCCAGGAGGAGCTGGAGCGGCTGGACGCTCTCCACACCCAGGACGTCTGAACCCAGGACGTCTGACCCCCGGCCGCGGACGGCGCGGGAAGGGCCGAGTGCCCCGCCGGCGTTCACGTGCGCCGGCAGGCGCGAGCCGGGCAGTGCCGCGGGACCGCAGCGCCGGACGGGGGCCGTCGAGGAAGGGCAGCGGGGCGGTACGCACGCGGCCGTTCGGACTTCGTCGGCGGCCCCTTCCATACTGGGCGTCCGGGCGCACGGCCCGGCATGGCACCCGGCTGACTACAATGACGTAGACGGTCTTCCGAACTGCAGACGAAGACGGGGTGAGGAACGTTCCCATGACCGACGCCAAGGACGAACGCCGGCCGGCCGGTGAGCTCGAAGCGAGCGTCATGGCCGCCCTCTGGGCCGCCGCAGCGCCCCAGACACCCGGCCAGGTCCAGCTGAGTCTCGGCGCGGCCCTTGCGCGTACGACGGTGACGACCATCCTCACCCGCCTGCACGACAAGGGCATGGTGGAGCGGCAGCGCCAGGGCCGCGGCTTCGCCTACTTCCCGCTCCAGGACGCCCAGGGCCTCACCGCCCGCCGGATGCACACCGAACTCGACCGGGACAACGACCGCGAGACCGTCCTCGCCCGCTTCGTCGCTCAGCTCAGCCCCGACGACGAACGCATCCTGCGGGACCTGCTCGAATCCGACGACTGATGACCGCACTGCTCCTGCTGCCACTGCTGCTGCCGTTCGCTCTGCCGGCGCTGGCCCGGCGGGCCCTGGACCGGCTCGTCCCGGCCGTCGCGCTGTGGGCGATCACGGCCTGTGCGGTCGTCCTCGCGGGCAGCTCGCTCGCCGCGCTCGGCGGGTTCGTCCTGACGGGCCTGCTCAAGGTGCCGCTGTTCGCCGCCCTCGGTGAACTGGTCCATCCGCTGCGCACGGCCTCGGACCTCGTCGTCCTGCCCGCCGCCGCCACCTCCGTCGGCGCCCTCGCGGTCTGCGGCTGGACCCTCGTCCGCTCGGTGCTGCGCCAGACCCGCGCCTTCCGGGCCGCGCGCACGGAGGCCGGCCGCGGACCCGCCGCGGGCGACCTGTGCGTGGTCGACTCGCCCCGCCCGGACGCGTACGCCCTGCCCGGGCGCCCGCACCGCATCGTCGTCACCACCGCCATGCTGCGCAGCCTCGACGGACCCGAGCGCGAGGCGCTGTTCGCACACGAGCGGGCGCACAACGAGGGCGGCCACCACTACTTCCTCGCCGCCGCCGAACTCGCGGCGCACTGCCATCCCGCCCTGCGCCCGGTCCGCGAGACCATCCGGCTCGCCGCCGAGCGCGCCGCCGACGAGGCCGCCGCCTCCTCCGTGGGCGACCGGCGCCTGACCGCCCGTGCCATCGCCCGCGCAGCCCTCGCCGGCCAGGCCGCCCGCTCGGAGCGGCCCGACTTCGCCGCGGCGGCCACGACGGGCCCCGTCCCGCAACGCGTCCAGGCCCTGCTGGCCGCCCCCCGGGCCGCGCACCGCACCGGCCGGCGCATCGCCGCGCTCCTGCTCGCCTGCGCCGCCGTCTCCTGTGTGGCCGCGGTGACCGGAATGGCCGACTTCCACCATCGGGTCGAGGTCGCCCAGGGCGACGAAAAGCCCTGATCCGGCGCTACTCGCGCCCCGCCGGACCCACCCGTGGGGCGGGTGACTGGCGTCCACGAAGTTTTACGTATAACCTCACCCGCTAACCACCCTCACCGGAAGGCCCCGATGCGACGCGTTGCCCTGGTCACCCTCGTCGTGGACGACTACGACGAGGCCATCCGCTTCTACACCGAGGCCCTCGGATTCCGGCTGGCCGAGGACGCGCCGCGGCCTGACGGCTCCCGCTGGGTCGTCGTCGAGCCCGGCACGGACGGCCACGGCACCGGCCTGCTGCTGGCCCGCGCCAAGGGCGAGGACCAGCGGGCCCGGATCGGGGACCAGACCGGTGGGCGGGTCGGGTTCTTCCTGTACACCGACGACTTCGCCCGCGACCACGCTCGCATGACCGCCGCCGGCGTGACCTTCCTGGAGGAGCCGCGCCACGAGCCCTACGGCTCGGTCGCCGTCTTCCAGGACCTCTACGGCAACCGCTGGGACCTGCTCCAGCCCGCCGCCTGACTTTTCTCCCGCTGCTTCGAACCGCCTGCTCAAGGAAAGACCCGCCATGACTGCTACGCGCGTAGACGCCGACGTGATCCGCCGCCTGCCCAAGGCCGTCCTCCACGACCACCTCGACGGCGGCCTGCGCCCCGCCACCGTCGTCGAGCTCGCGGCCGCGGTCGGCCACACCCTGCCGACCACCGACCCCGACGAGCTGGCCGCCTGGTACTACGAGGCCGCAAACTCCGGCGACCTGGTCCGCTACATAGCCACCTTCGAGCACACCCTCGCCGTCATGCAGAACCGAGAGGGCCTGTTGCGCGTCGCCGAGGAGTACGTGCTCGACCTCGCCGCCGACGGCGTCGTCTACGCCGAGGTGCGCTACGCGCCCGAGCTGAACACCCAGGGCGGGCTCACCCTGAACGAGGTCGTGGAGACCGTCCAGGAAGGCCTTGCCGCCGGCATGGCCAAGGCGGCCGCCGCCGGTACGCCCGTCCGTGTCGGCACCCTGCTGTGCGGCATGCGCATGTTCGACCGCGTCGGCGAGGCCGCCGAGCTGGCCGTCGCCTACCGCGACGCCGGTGTCGTCGGCTTCGACATCGCCGGCGCCGAGGACGGCTTCCCGCCCGCCGACCACCTGGCCGCCTTCGAGCACCTGCGCCGCGAGAGCGTTCCCTTCACCATCCACGCCGGCGAGGCGCACGGCCTGCCCAGCATCCACCAGGCCCTGCAGGTCTGCGGCGCCCAGCGCATCGGCCACGGCGTGCGCATCACCGAGGACATCGTCGACGGCAAGCTCGGCCGCCTGGCCGGCTGGGTGCGCGACCGCCGCATCGCCCTGGAGATGTGCCCCACCTCCAACCTGCAGACGGGCTGCGCCACCTCGATCGCCGAGCACCCCATCACCGCGCTGAAGGACCTGGGCTTCAGGGTCACCCTCAACACCGACAACCGGCTGGTCTCCGGTACGACGATGACCCGGGAGATGTCCCTGCTGGTCGAGGAGGCCGGCTGGACCGTCGAGGACCTGCGCACGGTCACCGTGAACGCCGTCAAGAGCGCGTTCATCCCGTTCGACGAGCGAGGCGCCCTCATCGAGAACGTGGTCCTGCCGGGTTACGCGGCCGCGCTCTGAAGCAGCCCCCGCAGGTAGGCGGTCTGTCCGATGTGCTGAAGGTCGTCGGACAGGACGCTCACCAGGCGGACCCCCAGGGTGACCGGGGGATCCCAGCGCTCGTCCACGATCCGTTCGAGATCCTTGGCGGCCAGCTCGCGCAGGACGCCGAGGGTCTGCTCGTGCACGGCGTCGTAGTACCCGGTGAGCAGGTCGGCCGACTCGACCCGCACCTTCGCGACCTTCGCGGGAGTGTGCCCGTAGCCGGTGTCGTGGCGGGGCAGGTCGAGGCCGAAGCGCTTCTGCCAGTCCTGGGTGAGCCACACCTGGTCGAGGTCGAAGGCGTCGGCGACGTGGTCGTCCTGCACCCGGGCGAGGTGCCAGACGAGCCACGCGATGGAGTTGGCGTCGGGGGCCGGACGGGAGTGCAGCTGGTCCGGTCCGAGGCCGTCGAGGGCGGCATGGACTTCTTCCTGGATGCGGCCGTAGCCGTCGATGAGGATGTCCTTCGCATGCATGCGTCCACCATCGCGCATCGCGCGCTGTCGTGCGTGCGGAATCGGGCCCCCGCCCGGACCCGGTGCGGGGCGGTGACGCCCGTGCCCCGCCGTTCGATCAGGAGGCCCGGGACCCCTCCTGGGACGGTGTCAGACCCTCCGTCTCCAGGAGCGTGACCAGGGCGCGGGCCGCGGGGCTCGTCGCCCGCTCCGGCGGCAGCAGGGCCACGGTCTCGTACTCCGCCTCGCCCGTGCCCTTCACCGGGAGCGCCGTCAGTGAGGGCCGCTTGTGCCGGAAGTGCCGCGGTACGACGGCGATGCCGAGGTTCTCGTCGACCAGGTCCAGCAGGCTGTGCACGTCGTTGACCTCCAGCGCGACCGGGCGCCGGATCCCGGCCGCGGCGAAGGCGGAGTCCGTGGTGCGGCGCGGCCCCCAGTCCGGATGGAAGTCCACGAAGACCTCACCGGCCAGGTCGTCCGGTGTCAGCACCGCCCCGGTCGCGGCGAGCCGGTGATCGGGATGGCACAGGACCGTCATCGGCTCGCTGGTCAGCGACACCGAGCGCAGCTGGTCGTCGTCCGCCTGGGTCCGGTAGGCGAAGGCCAGGTCCAGCCGTCCGGCCGCGACCTCCTCGGCCAGCGCGCCCGAACCCGCCTGCCGCAGCCGGATCTCCACGTCCGGATGCCGCCGCCGGAAGCCCGCCAGCAGTTGCGCCACGTGCACCCCGGCGATGCACTGCTCGGTGCCCAGCGCCAGCGTGCCGCGCAGCACGCCCTGCACCGCCGCCACCGCCTCGTGCGCCGAGCGCACCTGCGCCAGGATCCGTTCGGCCTCCACCAGCAGCGCGCGCCCCGCCTCGGTGAGCGTCACCCGCCGGGTGGTGCGCACGAACAGCGGCGCCCGCAGCTCCCGTTCCAGTGCCCGGATGGACGCCGACAGGCCGGACTGCGACACCATGAGACGCTCGGCGGCCCGGGTGAAGTGCTGGTCCTCGGCGACCGCGACGAAGTGCTGGAGATGACGCAGTTCCATGACTCAGAAGCGTATCCGCTTAATTCCATCGGATTCTCCTGTTGGACCACTGCCCGCGGCCCGCGACAGAGTGGACACCGGTTCCCCGGAACCTGACTCGCCTGTGCCAACCCCTCTGGAGTCGCGTTGTACACCGCACACCCCGACCGTTACGCCGACATGCCCTACCGGCGCACCGGGCGCAGCGGCCTGAAGCTCCCGGCGCTGTCCCTCGGCCTGTGGCACAACTTCGGGCCCGACCGGCCCGTCGAGACCCAGCGCGCCATCCTGCGCCGCGCCTTCGACCTCGGTGTCACCCACTTCGACCTCGCCAACAACTACGGCCCGCCGCCCGGCGCCGCCGAGTCCGCGCTCGGCGAGGCCCTGAAGGCCGACTTCACGCCGTACCGCGACGAGCTGGTGATCTCGACCAAGGCCGGCTACCTCATGTGGCCGGGTCCGTACGGCGAATGGGGCTCGCGCAAGTACCTGCTGTCCTCGCTGGACCAGAGCCTCACCCGGATGGGGCTCGACCACGTCGACATCTTCTACTCGCACCGCTTCGACCCGGACACTCCGCTGGAGGAGACGATGGGCGCCCTGCACTCCGCGGTGCAGCAGGGCAAGGCGCTCTACGTCGGCGTCTCCAACTACTCGGCGGAGCAGACCCGCGAGGCCGCCCGCATCCTCGGCGAACTCGGCACCCCGCTCCTCATCCACCAGCCGCGCTACTCGATGCTCGACCGGCGCCCGGAGGACGAGGGCCTGCTGGACGCCCTGGACGAGCTGCAGGCCGGCTCCATCGTGTACTCCCCGCTGGAGCAGGGCCTGCTCACCGGCCGCTACCTCGACGGCATCCCCGAGGGCTCCCGGGCCGCGAGCGACAGCCCCTTCCTGAACTCCGACGCGGTCACCGAGGACCTGGTCGGCAGGCTGCGCGCCCTGGACGAGATCGCCGGGTCCCGCGGCCAGACCCTGGCCCAGCTGGCCCTGGCCTGGGTGCTCCGGGGCGGCCGCGTGACCTCCGCGCTGGTCGGCGCGAGCAGCCCGCGGCAGATCGAGGACAGCGTCGGCGCGATCCGCAACCTGGACTTCGACGACGAGGAACTGGCGCGGATCGACGCGATCGTGAAGGTCTGAGAAGGCGGAGCGGTGAGGGACCGTCGGGCCGTGAGCCGCTCGCCGACCTCCCTGAGGCGCGCAGCCGCCTCCGGGTCTGCGGCGGGCAGCACGCCGGGCAGCCCCGGCTCCGCCCGTCACCCGGCCTCGTCCGCAGGGGCGGCCCACCTGGCCCAGCCGATGTTCGTCCAGGTGCTGCGCGCCTGCCTCGGTGAGGCGGCGGGGCTGCCGGCCGGCAGCGGGCCCTGGCGGACGAGCGGCTCGCCCCCGCCCTGCGTCTGATGCACGCCGACCCGGCCCACCCCTGGCAGCTGGAGGAGCCGGCCCGGGCGGCCGCGATGTCCGGGACCACCTTCGCCGTCCGCTTCCGTGAAGCCGCCGGCGTGCCGCCCCTCACCTACCTCCAGAACTGGCGGATGAGCCTGGCCGCCCGCGCCCTCGGGCAGGACTCCACCCCGGTCGCGGCGCTCGCCCGCTCGGTCGGCTACACCTCCGAGAGCGCCTTCGGGAACGCCTTCGAACGCGCCGTCGGCGTGGCGCCCCGCCGCTACCGGGAGGTGGCCAGGAGCTGAGCCGCTCCGGACGGCGTGCGATCACAGCCGCTCCAGGATGCGTACGGTCACCGTGTCGCCCTCGCCCTTGCCGATCGCCCTGCGTACGTCGGCCTTCACGGGGAGCTTGTGGGTGCCGTCGCCCAGGGCCATGAAGGAGCTCCGGAAAGGGTGGCCGTCGACCGTCCCGCGCACCTTGACCTGTCCGCGGGTGCCGAAGAATTCGACGGACCGCGGCCGGACCACATAGGTCCAGCCGCCTTTCTCCGGGCTTTTGCGCAGGACGGCGGTGAATTCCTCGTCGACTTTCTCCGCCGTGCCCGTGTTTCTGTCGTCGGTGTTCATGACGGCCTCCGCTCGCGGTGATCTTTTTCTGCATTACCGGACCGCCGCGAGCGGGAAAACTCATCACCCTTTCCGCCTCAGGCCCCCGGCAGCCGGTCAAGGAAGCCCAGCACCTGCCGGATACGGCCTTCGCCGTCCAGCGTGATCACGTCGAACCCGGCCACCGGCGCCGAGCCGTCCGCCTCGTTCACCAGCTCCCAGCCGAACCGCGCGGTGTCGTGGTGCCCGTCCACGGCGCCGAGGGGGCGGAACGCGAACCCGGGGAACTGCTCGTGGGCCGCGGCGATCAAGGCGGCGATCTGGTCGTGCCCGCGGACGTCGGCGAGCGGGTCGGTGTAGCCGCCGTCGGTGGTCCAGGCCGCCGCGACCGCCTTCTCCAGGGCCTCCGGCTCGATGGCGTTCCAGGCCTCGAAGTAACGGGTGACGGCGCTGTCGTAACTGTTGGTGTTCACGGTCATGGCGAATCAGCCTCCATCGAGGTCGTATCTGCTGGTCAGGAGCCGGATCCGGGGTTCCGCCGATCCGGTGTGACCACCATGCCCGAGCGGCGGGGGAGGGTCGATTACCTCCCGGGTAATGACGGAGGCGCCGTACGGCCGGTGCATAGCCGGTGCATTTTCAGCCAGAACGGGCGGTGAATATGCCAAGAGACTGGCCGGAAAGTCATGGTGACAGTGTTTCGGGAGTGGCGATACTCGAACTTCAGGGGCACTTTCACCGCACGGGAGCCGCACGGAAAGCGAGGGTTCGGCCGGCACCACAGCTATGCGTTCGGGGGAGTGATCGTGCACGACGAATTCCTGTGCCATGTCACCGCGTACGGCATGTGCGGCGGACAGCGGATCGGCGTACCGCTCGGCACCTATCGCGCGCCGACCCTGGCGCTGGCCCTGTGGTGGCTGCGCGACCGGGCGTCCTGGATCGCCGAGCGGCTCGACCCCAGCCCGGAGACCCCCACCTTCCCCGTGGGGGCGCTCGTGCCGGTCGCGGACACGGTGGCCGACGTCCCCGCGCTCCTGCGTGCGTGGTGCGCCGACGACATGCAGCAGGAGCTGGTCGCGGACGAGTTGGCCGGCGGGCGGCTGGTGCGGATCGCCGCCACCGACGACACCACGGAGTACGAGCTGCTCGCCGAGTCCGTGGACGCCCTGCGCATGCAGCGCACCCTCCCGGCCCTCGTCGTACCCGTCGCCTGACACGTGCCACGGCGGTTCCGTGTACACCGGGACCCCGACGCCACAGGGGCGCATATATGGGCGAATCGGTACAATTCTGGCCATGGCGGAGCAGCCGGTCGCCCCGACGTCACTCGAACTCGTTCTGGAGACCGACACGGGCTCCACGGTGATGAGCCCGGGCCACGACTACCACGTCGGACGTGATCCGTTGAGCGACATCGTGTTCGACGATGCCCGGGTCTCATGGCACCACGCCGTGCTGAGCCGCGGCCACGACGGCTGGACGCTCAGGGACGAGCAGAGCACCAACGGCACCTTCGCCGACGGCCTGCGCATCCGGGAGTGGGACGTCCGCCCCGGCAGCGTGATCCGCTTCGGCAATCCGGACGACGGCCCCCGGGCCGTCCCGCTCGGCCCGCGCGCACCCGCCGCCGACCGCCCGTCGGGGATCTCGCGTCCCGAGCTGACCGGAACCTTCCGCGCGCCGAGCAGCGTACGGCCGCTGCCCGCACGCACGATCCGCATCGGCCGCTCCGACGGCAACGACCTCGTCGTCGACGACCTGACCGTGTCCCGGCGCCATGCAGAGCTGCGCGCCCTCCCCGGCGGCGGCCACGAGATCGTCGACCTCGGCAGCCACAACGGCACCTATCTCAACGGCCGGCCCGTCACCCGCGCCCCGGTCGGCCCCGGCGACATCATCGGCATCGGCCATGTCGCGTACAGCCTGGTCGGCGACGAACTCCAGGAGTACGTCGACCGCGGCGAGATCTCCCTCGACGTGCAGGACCTCACGGTCGCCGTCGACCACGGCAGCAAGGTCCTGCTCGACCACGTCTCCTTCCCGGTGGGGGAGAAGTGCCTGCTCGCGGTGGTCGGACCGAGCGGCGCCGGAAAGTCCACGCTGCTGCACGCCCTGACCGGCCAGCGGCCCGCCGACCACGGCACCGTCCTGTACGACGGCCGCGACCTGTACCACGACTACGCCGAGCTGCGCGGGCGCGTCGGCCTGGTCCCGCAGGACGACATCCTGCACCCCCAGCTCACCGTGCGCGCCGCCCTGTCCTACGCCGCCGAGCTGCGCTTCCCCGAGGACACGGCGAGGACGGAACGCCTGGCCCGGGTGGACGAGGTGATCCGGGAACTGGGCCTCGAACAGCGCGCCGAGCAGCCCGTCCACAGCCTCTCCGGCGGGCAGCGCAAGCGGGTCAGCGTGGCCCTGGAACTGCTGACCAAACCGTCGCTGCTCTTCCTGGACGAGCCGACCTCCGGCCTCGACCCCGGCATGGACCGCTCGGTGATGCACATGCTGCGCGGTCTCGCCGACGACGGCCGCACCGTCGTCGTGGTCACGCACAGCGTCCTCAGCCTGGACGTCTGCGACCGCCTCCTGGTCCTCGCCCCCGGCGGCCGGATCGCGTACTACGGATTGCCCGACGACGCCCTCGCCTTCTTCGGCTTCGAGCACTGGCCCGAGGCCTTCGAGGCCTTCGACCGCGACCAGGACCGGGACTGGTCCGGGGAGTACCGCGACTCGCCGTTCCACCGGCACTACGTCAGCGAGGCCACCACCCAGCCCCGCCGCCCGGACTCCGCGCCGGTGGCCCCAGCCCCGCCGCCCCGCCCCCGCAGCCGGCGTGCCCAGCTCGGCACCCTCGTCCGCCGCTACACCGCCGTCCTCGCCGCCGACCGCACCTTCCTCGCCGTCATGATCGCCCTGCCGTTCGTGATGGGCGCCATGGACCGTGCCCTCGCGGGCGGGAAACTGACCCCGGACACTGCGATGAACGCGCTGCTCATCCTGTGTGTCGGCGGCGTGCTCATCGGCGCCGCCAACGCGGTGCGCGAACTCGTCAAGGAACGCGTGGTCTACCGCCGCGAACGCGCCGTCGGCCTGCCCAGATCGGCGTACCTGATGTCCAAGGTCGTCGTGCTCGGCACCATCACGGTCGTCCAGGCCGTCGTCCTCACCCTGGTCGCGCTGCTCGGCGTCGACCTCAACGCCCCCGGCGGTCACGGCGTCCTGATGCCTCCCCTGGCCGAGATCACCCTCGCCGTCGCCCTGCTGTCGTTCACCGCGATGATGCTCGGCCTGCTGGTCTCCGCGCTGGTGCGCAAGGAGGAGGTGACCATGCCGCTGCTGGTGCTGCTGGCCATCGTCCAGGTCGTCTTCTGCGGTGCCCTGCTCCCGCTGCACGGCGTACCCGTACTCGAACAGCTGTCCTGGCTGGTGCCCTCCCGCTGGGCGCTCGGCGCCATGGCCGGCACGGTCGACCTCGCCCGGATCGTGCCCGGCGACCTCACCGCCGACCCCCTGTTCCGGCACTCGGCCGGCGTCTGGCTGCTGGACCTCGCCATGCTGCTGGTGCTGTCCGCCGGCTACGGATTCCTGGTCGCCCGGCTGCTGCGCCGCCACGAACCCGCCGTGATGCGGAAGTAGGCGGCGCCATGACAAAACAGCAGCCACCCGGATTCCGCCCGACCCACGTCGTGCCGCCGAACGGCATGCCCGCCTGGGAGGCCCCGGACCCCTCCCGGCCCACCGCGTCCCTCGACCCGCTGCTGCCCGTGGTGCTGGAGGAACGGGTCGGCGACTGGGGACACATCCGCTGCGCCAACGGCTGGGCCGCCTGGGTCGACGGCCGCCACCTGATCGCCGTACCCCAGGACCCGCCCGCCGGCGACGGCCCGCCCACCGGCACCTCGGATCCGCGCCCGCTGCTGGCCCGCGCCGAGCAGGCCCTGGCCGACTACCGGTCCGCGGTGGAGGAACTCGCGGCCGGGGACCTGGACGGGCAGTCCTTCGGGGACCGCACCCGCGGACTGCGCGTCGGTGTCGTGCTGGACGGCGAGTCCATGTGGGTGTACGACCCCGAGGAGGAACGCTGGCTGTACGGCGACGGACGGCGGCTGCACACCTACGCCACCGACCGGACGCCGTCGGACGAGGACACCGGGCACGCCGCCACCCGCTTCGTGGCCCCCAAGGGTGAGCCCTGATGGCCCGCCGGACCAGCCTGTCCTCCCGCCGGCCCTCGCAGCTCATCGGGTGCCAGGTGGCCGGCTACCTGGTGCAGAGCGAGATCGGCCGCGGCGGCATGGCCGTCGTCTACCGGGCCCGCGACCTGCGTCTGGACCGGACGGTCGCGCTCAAGCTGCTCGCCCCGGAACTCGCCCGCAACGACACCTTCCGGCAGCGCTTCACCCACGAGTCCCGGGTGGCCGCCGCGATCGACCATCCGCACATCGTGCCCGTCTTCGAGGCCGGAGAGACGGACGGTGTCCTCTACATCGCCATGCGGTACGTCCCCGGCAGCGACCTGCGCCATCTCCTCGACGAACGCGGACCGCTGCCGTTCGAGGCCGCCGTACGTATCGCCGGGCAGGTGGCCTCCGCGCTCGACGCCGCCCACGAACACGGCCTGGTCCACCGGGACGTGAAGCCCGGCAACATCCTGGTGGCCCGGGGTACCGACAGCGAGCACCCGGAGCACGTCTACCTCACCGACTTCGGACTGACCAAGAAATCGCTGTCCCTGACCGGGTTCACCAGCGTCGGCCAGTTCGTCGGCACCCTCGACTACGTGGCTCCCGAGCAGATCTCCGGGCGGCCCGTCGACGGGCGCTGCGACGTCTACGGCCTCGCCTGTGTCGTCTACGAGACCCTGGCCGGACACCCGCCCTTCGTGCGCGAGGACGACATGGCGCTGCTCTGGGCCCACCAGTACGACGAGCCGCCCCCGCCGAGCGACCCCCGCCCCGACCTCGTCCCGGCCGTCGACGCCGTGTTCGCCAGGGCCCTCGCCAAGAGCCCGGACGCCCGCTACGACACCTGCCTCGACTTCGTCGCCGCCCTGCGCACGGCCCCGGCCGGCGACGTCGGCCATGACGACGGCGACGGCGGGGGTGACGGTGACGACGATCCGGACACCGAGACCGACCTGCGGACACCCGCCGAACTCCCGCAGCCACCCCGGTGGGCTCAGTCCTTCTTCCGCTAGCGGGGCTCCGAGAGGGTCTCTAGGGCGTCTCGACCTCGCCCCTACGGTGCACGGGCCGGGCCAGCAGCGCGCCCAGGAAGCCGGCCGCCAGACCCCACAGGGCACCGAGGCCCGCCGCCTGCCACAACCGGGGTTCGAGGAACAGCTCCCCGGACAGACCGCCGCCCAGCTCGCCGATGCCGAGCAGGGAGAGGCCGTAGTGCGCCGATACCCGGCACAGCAGGCAGATCATCAGCATCGTCAGGGCCAGGGCGACGGCCAGCCGCAGGGCGTGCTGCCAGGCCCGGACCCGGGCCGGGGACCGCGCCGCCATCAGGAAGGCGACCCCCGCCAGCACCACCACCTGTGTGACCAGCAGCCACCACATCCCGCGGTCGTACTCGGTGAGCGTGCGCAGATTCAGCGTGGCGACATCGGGTGCGCGCAGGATCCGGTCCAGGACATGCGGCATCGGCAGGCCGAACGGGCCCTCGACCCGGCCGTGCCAGGTGGCGCCCTGACCGAGGGAGAGAGCGAGCCAGGCCAGGTTGGGCAGCCCGAGCAGGATCACCGCGAACGTCTCGGCGACGTGCCCGCGCGTCACCGCCGACGCCAGCGCGGCGACGAGACCCAGGCCGACGTAGACCAGCAGGAGGACGACCATGGCGTGCGCGGCGGGGCGCACCGACTCCTGGCAGCGCAGCAGGCGCCCCGGCAGCGGCGCGCCGGGCGCGACCAGCACGGTCAGCGCCAGCACCCCGGCCAGCCACAGCAGCCCGAACAGCACGGTCAGCGGCACGTTCGTGGTGAACCCGACCTTCGGAGCCGAGTCGAACAGGTCGGTGAGATCGCTGAGGGTGCCCTTGCCCACGTCCACGGCGAAGGTCTTCCGGGCGGCGAACGAGAGGCCGAGCAGCGCGACCAGCCACAACACCGCGATACGGGCGGCCCAGCCCGCCAGTTCCCGGGCCGAGGCGACCGCCCGGTGCCGCAGCGGCCGCAGAAAGCCCGCGCCGATCACCAGCGCACCGGCGAGGGTCACGGACAGCGGGATCACGGTGAGGCCTGCCCGGGCCTGCGCCAGCTCGCCCGCGTTGCCGGAGAGTTCGAGCGTGCCGCCGACCGCCGCGACCACGGTCGCCGTCACCACCCGGGGGAACGCGCCGTCCGGCAGGTCAGCGGCTCCGGCCGCCCACAGGCCCAGCGCGGCGAGTACGACCATGACGGCCAGCCCGGTCAGCACCGCGGCCGCGGCCTGTACCCAGCCGTGGCGGGCGACGGGCCGTGCGGGGACGGTCTCGGGGCTCACCCTTGCCACGCTAGGCAGCGTGCGGGCGCCCCGCCCGCCGGGTGGCCCGTCCGCGTCGGCTTGCGAGTCACCTGGGGCCGGAGCACACAATAGGAGGAATTGCGCTGCAAATGAACATCAAACGGGTCTTTCTCGGATATGAGCCGCGCATCGCGACGGGTAGCGCGACGGGAAGAAGTGCTCGTGAGCGTCGAACCTCCGTCATCCGGCCGCCCGACCGGACCCCCCTCCGGCCCGCTGTCGGGACCCAACCAGCCCCCCTCCGGCCCGCCCGAACCGCCACCCGGCCAGAGCTCCGGGGCGGGGGCCGGCGGACCGCGCCGGCCGTGGTGGAGGTCCGCCCCGCGCGTGGCCGCCCTCACCGGTGTCGTGGTCGCCGCGGTCGTGGTGGCGTTGGTCCTCACCCGGCCCGGCGGCGGAGGCACCGCACAGGGCGGCGAGGTCTTCCTGCAGGCCGCGAGCAAGACCGGCCCGGACCCCTTCATGGAGTCGACCGCGACGGAGGGTTCCGCCCCGCCCAAGACCTCCGCCCCGACGGCGACGGCCCCGCCGGGGAAGTCCTCCGCCCCGGCGACGACCGCCCCGCCGGGGAAGTCCTCCGCCCCGGCGACGACCGCCCCGCCGGGGAAGTCCTCCGCCCCGGCCGGCACCTCGCAGGCGGCACCGTCCGCGCCCGCCAACCAGGTGCGCACGGTCGACGGCGGTGCGCCGGGCCTCTACAGCGGTGTGCAGAACCGCCCCAGCTGTGACGTCGAGAAGCAGATCAGGACCCTCCAGGCCGACCCGGCGAAGAACCGCGCGTACGCGGCGGAAGCCGGCATCCAGCCCTCCGCCGTCCCCGCCTACCTGCGCTCGCTCACCCCCGTGACGCTGCGTGCCGACACCCGCGTCACCAACCACGGCTACCGCAGCGGCTCCGGCACCTCCTACCAGGCCGTCCTCCAGTCCGGCACCGCCGTCCTGGTCGACGGGCACGGCGTTCCCCGGGCGCGCTGCGCCTGCGGCAACCCGCTGACCCCGCCGGTCGCCCAGCGCACCGCGCCACGGCAGACGGGCGACCACTGGTCGTCGTACCACCCCGCGAACGTCGTTGTGGTGCGGCCCACCATCGTGGTCGTCAAAGTCTTCGTGATCTACGACTCCCACCGCGACGACTGGTTCCACCGCCGGCGCGGCGACGACACCGGCCGCCACGACCAGCACACCAAGCCGCCCCGCCAAACCCACCCCTGGGGCGTGCCGCCGACGTCTATGCCGACCAGCCCCTCCAACTCGTCCCCGTTCTTCGAGTCCTCCTTGTCCCCCTCGCCCTCAACCTCGCCCTCTACGCCCTCTTCGCCAACTTCATCCCCTTCGCCCACTTCTTCGTCGTCCCCGACCTCGGCTTCGCCCAGCTCTGAGTCGCCGTCGTCGAAGTCCTCGTCGTCGGAGTCCCCATCGTCGAAGTCCGAGTCGCCGTCGTCCGAGTCGCCATCGTCCACGTCCGAGTCGCCGTCGAAGGAATCCCCGTCTTCGAAGTCCCCGTCATCGGAATCCCCGTCGTCGGAATCCCCGTCGTCGGAATCCCCGTCATCGGAATCCCCGTCGTCGAAGTCCGCGTCATCATCGGAGTCACCGACCTCCGGGTCCCCGTCGTCGGAGTCACCGAAGACGGAAGGCTCCACATCGGGAGCGCCGTCCTCGAAGTCATCCGTGTCGGAGCCCCCGTCCAGCCAGGGCGAGTCCCCGAAGACTCAGCAGTCGGCGGAAAAGTCCAGCGCTCAGGAGCAGCCGCCGGCCGAGAACTCCCCCGCCGAGAAGCCGCCCGCCGAGAACTCCCCGGCCGAGAACCCGCCCGCGCAGAACTCCCCGGCCGAGAACGCCCCGGCGACGTGAGCGGCCCCACAGTCCCGCCCCGGCGACTGTGACAAAGCTCGCTGTGCGCGGTCGGCGAACACAACAGGGGACTGGCGGGCCCGGCTCGGGGTACGAGGACTGGTGCAACACTGAACGGCCGGACGGGCTTCCGAGAGAGACGCGCATGACCGAATACCTGGGCGGGGCAGTGATACCGACTGGTTTCGACGTACCCGTGGAGCCGCTGCGACGCGCGGCGCACTACACCGGCGAACCCGGATGTATCGGCGACGCACGGGCTTTCGCGGCCCAGTTCCTGCAGCAGCTGAGGACCGAGTGGTGCGCCGCCATCGACAGCCGGGCCGACGGCGAGCTGCTCCTCGTCGTGAGCGAGCTGGTCACCAACGCGGACCGGCACAGCAGCGGCCCGTACATCCTGGAGCTGGAGGGCACGGACACCGCCGTCACGGTGGTGGTGTACGACAGCAGCGCGGCGCTGCCCCGACGGTTCCCGAAGGACCCCGAGCGCGTCGGCCGGCACGGTATGGAGATCGTGCACGCCCTGGCCGCGCAGGTGACCGTGGAGCGCGTGCCGGTGGGCAAGCGCGTGTGCGCGCGGGTGGAACTCGCGTCCTAGGGTGAGGGGGTGAGCAACCAGGTGAGCAACGAAGCCCGTGTGATCCCGCTCCGCCCGGAGCCCGACCGCCCGGAGCCCAACCGACCCGAACCGGTCCGGACGGACGCGCCGGAGCCCGCGCCCAGGGAGCCCCTGTGGCGCGATCTTGTCGGTGAGGTGCTGCGCCGTGAGCGGCTGGCGCAGGAGCGCACGCTCCGGGACGTGGCCGACGAGGCCCGGATCTCCCTGCCCTATCTCTCCGAGATCGAGCGCGGCCGCAAGGAGGCCTCCTCCGAGGTCCTCGCGGCGGCCGCCCGCGCACTCGGCCTGGGCCTCGGCGATCTGCTGTCGCTGACGCAGGGCGAGCTGACCCGGCACGCCGCCGCGAGCCGCCGTACGGCCGCGGTGCCGCAGCGCCCGTACCGGCCGTACAACGGGTTGTGCCTGGTGGCCTGAGGCGCCGGCCCCGGTCCGCTCAGCCGATGCCCTTCTCGCGGAGCTGCCGGAAGAAGGCCCGGAGGTCGGCCGCCAGCAGGTCCGGTTCCTCCAGGGCCGCGAAGTGCCCGCCCCGGTCGAACTCCGTCCAGCGCACGATGTTCTCGGTCCGGTCCGCCCTGTGGCGCAGCGGGATCTGGAGCTCGGCCGGGAACAGGGCGAGAGCCGTCGGCACCGTGGACGGCTCGGCGGGGCGCGCG
Organism: Streptomyces sp. NPDC044064; assembly: GCF_056434245.1. Classification (NCBI taxonomy): domain Bacteria; kingdom Bacillati; phylum Actinomycetota; class Actinomycetes; order Kitasatosporales; family Streptomycetaceae; genus Streptomyces; species Streptomyces sp. NPDC044064. Next base: position 67,933 of record NZ_JBWKFN010000011.1, on the reverse strand, counting down.
GTACGGCCGTGCGCGTGGGCCCGCTCGTAGTAGATGCGCGCGGACGAACCGGCCGTTCCGGTCAGCCAGTACAGTATGACGTTCGTCAGCAGCCGGTCCCGGTCGACGGCCTCCTCCGGCACCTCCTCGGAGTCGGTCCACTCCCGGAACTTCTCGACGATCCAGGCGAGTTGACCGACCGGCGAGTCCGTCAGCGCGTACCCGAGGGTGTGCGGCCGGGTGGACTGCAGGACGGCGTAGCCCGTGCCCTCGCGCGACCACTGCGCCCACCGCCGCCACGAGGCGAGGGTGTTCTCCCGTTCCCGCGCGCCGAGCCCGCTCAGTTCCTCCGCGTCGGGCTCGGTGGCGGCCTGGGCGCCCGGCAGCAGGGTGAGGTGGACGCCGATCACCCGGTCGGGACGGGCGCGGCCCAGCTCCCGGGAGATCACCGCGCCCCAGTCGCCGCCGTGCGCGCCGAAGCGCTCGTAGCCGAGCCGCCGCATCAGCTCCGCCCAGGCGTCGGCGACCCGGGCCGCCTCCCAGCCGGGCTGCGTGGTGGGCCCGGAGAGACCGAAGCCCGGGAGCCCCGGCACCACGACATGGAACGCGTCGGCGGCCTCGCCGCCGTGCGCCACCGGGTCGGTGAGCGGCCCGACGACGTCCAGGAACTCGACGATCGAACCCGGCCAGCCGTGGGTCAGGATGAGCGGGGTCGCGTCCGGCTCGGGGGAGCGCACATGGGCGAAGTGGACGTGCGCCCCGTCCACCGTGGTGGTGAACTGCGGCCACTCGTTCAGCCGTGCCTCGGCGGCCCGCCAGTCGTACTCGTGCCGCCAGTACCGGGCCAGATCCCGCAGGTAGCCGTCGGGAACGCCGTACTCCCAGCCCGCCCCCGGCAACTCGGCCGGCCAGCGGGTGCGGTCGAGACGGTCGTGGAGGTCGTCCAGATCGCTCTGCGGGACCGACAGTCGAAACGGCCGGATGGTCTCGGCGGACGCAGACGTCATGGCCCGGATGCTAGTGCCCGGCGGGCCGGGTCCCCGGGAGGCCGGTCGGTGGCCGGCCGATGAGTTTCGGGGCGCGGGCCGGTCGATACACATGACCGTGTTCCACGCCCCAGGAGGTGCGCATGACCACCGACGGATTCACCACGTGTCTCTGGTTCGACGGCCAGGCCGAGGAGGCCGCCGACTATTACGTGTCGATCTTCAAGAACTCCAGTGTCGGCCGCGTCGGCCGCTTCACCGAGGCCGGGCCCGGACCGGCCGGTTCCGTGGTGGCCGTGGAGTTCACGGCCAACGGGCAGAAGTTCGTCGCGCTCAACGGCGGCCCCCAGTTCAGGTTCAACGAGGCGATCTCGTTCCAGATCTTCTGCGCCGACCAGGAGGAGATCGACCACTACTGGAACCGGCTCACCGAGAACGGCGGCGAGGGCGGCCCCTGCGGGTGGCTCAAGGACCGGTACGGCGTCTCCTGGCAGGTCGTCCCCGACCGCCTTATCGACATGATCGGTGACCCGGACCCGGAGAAGGCGACCCGTACCAGCCGCGCCATGCTGAGCATGGGCAAGCTCGACATCGCCGAGCTGGACAAGGCGTACGCGGGCGAGTAGGCCGTCCCGCGACGGGCCGGGCCGCCGGGGCCCGTCGTCACCTTCCCGTCCGCCCCGCGAATGTGACGACAGGCCCTAGCCGGCCTCGGCAAGGATCTCGGCGATCACATGCCGGGAGTTCTCCGCGAGCGCCGGGTTGGTGTGCCAGTAGTACGGCAGCTGGATCAGCGAGATCGACAGCGCCCAGCCCCGCCCGCGCGCCCACTCGGCGTCGTCGGCGCCCACGGTCTTGCGGAAGGTGTCGCGGGCGGTCGCGGGCAGCAGGTTCCAGGCCACGATCAGGTCCACGGCGGGATCGCCGGTCCCGGCGCAGCCGAAGTCGATCACCGCGCTCAGCCGCCCGTCGGCCACCAGCACGTTCCCCGGGGACAGATCGCCGTGCATCCAGGCCGGTGGCCCGGCGTGCGCCGGGGCGCGCAGCGCACGCTCCCACAGAGCTGTCACCGGATCCGTGTCGATCCTGCCGGTGAGCTGCGCCAGGGCCGCACGGGTCGGCTCGTCGCGGTTCGCGAGCGGGACGCCCCGGCCGGCGGACGGCCCGTCCCCGAGGCCGGTCCGGCGCAGCGCGGCCACGAACGCCCCCAGCTCCCCGGCCAAACGCTCCGGCGACTCGACGGCACCCGCGACCGGGTTGCGCCCCTCCAGCCAGCGGTACACCGACCAGGGCCACGGAAAGCCCTCGTCCGGCTCGCCGAGCCCGACCGGCTCGGGCGTGGCCACCGGAACGCGTGCCCCGAGGAGCGGCAGCCAGCGCTGCTCGTGCACCACGTCGGCCACGGCGCCGGGACGCCGGGGCAGCCGCACCACCAGTTCCGTCCCCAGCCGGAACATCGCGTTCTCGGTGCCGGAGGACTCCAGGCGCCGGACGGGCAGCGACGCCCAGGCCGGGAACTGCCGCGCGATCATCCGCCCGACCAGCGCAGCGTCGATCGCGACCTCGTCCTCGTGCATCTTCACCGCACACATGGGCCCCCATCCAACGGCCCGGCGCGCCCCCTGTCGAGCGAAATACCGAGAGGGGGCGGCGTCGTCGGACACCGCCCCCGCCCGTCGGCCTGCCGGGATCAGACCCGGTCGGCCACGATCAGGAGGTACTGGAAGCTGCCGTTGCGGTACGCGGACAGGAAGGTGTCCTCGATGCCCGTGACCAGGTGGTCAGCCTCCTTGCGCAGTTCCCAGTACGGGACGGTGGCCTGCGTCAGGTCCTCGACGTGCACCGGCACCAGCCGGTTGCGGGCCATCGCGCGGAAGTACTCCGACCTCGGGTGGATGTCGCAGATGTAGTGCGCGTTGATCAGGGACACCTCGCGCGAGGCCTGCCCGTAGGTGTCGTTGTAGCAGCCGGTGATCACCACGTACCGTCCGCCACGGCGCAGCAGCCGGGCGTGCTCGGCGAACAGCAGGTCCAGCTCGACGTACATGGTGGACTCGTTGTTCCACGAGGCGGCGTACGCGCCCGACTCGAAGCCGGTGTCGAGCATGTTGCGGTGGTGGTAGCGCACCTTGCCGTCGATGCCCCGCTTGCGGGCCATCGCGTTGGCGAATTCGGCCTGCTTGGCGGAGATCGTGACACCGTCGGAGTGGCAGCCGTGGCGCAGGTTCGCCACGACGCTGCCGCCGCCCCGGCCACAGCCGGCGTCGAAGACACGGTCGGCGGGGGTGAGCGGGCCGAGATGGCCGGCCAGCAGTTCGGCCTGGGCGTGTTCCAGACGGTGCAGTTCACCGGTGACCCGCTTCCTGCGCAGGTCAGGGTCGGGCTCGTCGAGTACCGACCAGTCGGCGTCCCCGATGCCGTAGTGGTGGTGGTACAGGTCGTCGATCTTTCCGAGTTCGAGGTTGACCGGGTTCTCCTCGGCGTTCCAGTAGTCCGCGACACGGGTCTGGTACGTGGACTGGGTCGGCACCGGAGCTGACGTGGGGGTCTTCCGGGCGACAGGGGCGGTGGTCAACAGTGACTCCTCGAAGTGCGTCTGACGGTGTTTCGGAGAACTGGTGTGATCACCAGTAGTCGGGAAGGTGGTAGCGGCTGGTGTTGGTCGAGTGCCACTCGTGGTTGCCGGCGACCCAGGCGGACAGCCCCTGGGCGTAGCGCTCGACGAGGGGCGAGGTGGCGGCCAGGAGGGCGGACTCCTCCTCGAAGGCCTCCATGATCCGGTTGTGGATCTCGACGGACTTCAGATAGGCCGCCTTCAGTCCGCGCCGGTCGTTGGCGGCGACCACCTGGGGCAGATTGAGATGGTCCGGATCGCTCGCCAGCTCCTTGGTGAAGGAGTACAGGTCGTTGACGATCGTGGTGGCGTTGCACGCGAGGGCGGTGATCCGCTGGATCTCCGGCCGGGCGTAGACCTGTTCGGGCAGTTCGTAGCCGTCCACCGCGTCGACGAGCGACAGACAGGGACGGAAGTTGTTGAACTGCCGCATCACCAGGTACTCCCAGACCCGCGGCACGTACTTGGTCTCCATCCAGGCGGCCTCGCCCAGGTAGCCCATGTGCAGCCGGGCCATGTCGTGCACGAACCGGCCGGTCTGGCTGGGCGTGGCGATGGCCGCGTAGTCCGCGAGGGCGAAGTGGTACGAGCGCAGCGGACCGTCGGCCCGGATGCCCTCCCGCCACTCCTCCTCCAGCTCCGGGATGCCGTGGAAGGGGTCGAGCGCCGACTGGGCGATGATCAGCGGGCCGCCGAGGCCGCGCCGCGATCCGCCCCGGCCCTCGTCCTCCTCGCAGTAGCAGGAGTCGACGATGTTCTCGGCGAGCAGCAGCTTGCCCGCGGCGGTGAGGCGGTCCAGGTCGAGAGCGCCCGGATGCTGGAGCACGACGGCCCGGCCGAACTGGAAGTCCGAGAAGTCACCGGTCCAGGCCTCGGGAAACAGATCCAGGTCGCGGGCCCAGGTCTCGAGCCGGCGGTCGATCTCGGCGGCCTTCTCCGGGTCGGCGGGAACGGCCGGCTGGTAGCGCAGTCCGGGGATCACGCCGGTGCGCCGCGGCCGGCGCAGGCTCTGGGCGATGTTCGGCGGCCCGGGGAGTGCGTAGGAGTGGATGGGTGTGCTCATGGCGTGCTCCAGGCCGTCAGTCGGCGGTACGGCCGAGCTGGACGTTCTCCAGGATCCCCGCGGCGTCGGGGACCAGGACGGCCAGCGAGTAGTAGGCGGTGACGAGGTATTTGATGATCGCGGCGGTGTCGATACCCATGAAGCGGACGTTCAGGCCCGGCTGGAACTCCTCCGGGATACCGGTCTGGTAGAGGCCGATGACGCCCTGGTCGGCCTCGCCGGTGCGCAGCGCGATGATGCTGGTGGTGTGGTCGTCGCTGATCGGGATCTTGCTGCACGGATAGATCGGGACACCGCGCCAGGCCGGGATCTCGTGCCCGTCGATGTTCGCGGAGGCGGGCATCAGACCGCGCCGGTTGCACTGCCGGAAGAAGGCCGCGATCGCCTTCGGATGCGCCAGGAACACCTTGGTCTTGCGGCGCATGGAGAGCAGCTCGTCCATGTCGTCGGGCGTCGGCGGCCCGGTGAAGGAGCTGATCCGCTGCCCGTAGTCGATGTTGTGCAGCAGCCCGAACTCGCGGTTGTTGACCAGCTCCCACTCCTGGCGCTCACGGATCTCCTCGACCGTGAGGCGCAGCTGCTGCTGGGTCTGGTCCATCGGGCTGTTGTAGAGGTCGGCGACCCTGGTGTGCACCCGCAGCACGGTCTGGGTGAGTGACAACTCGTATTCACGAGGGGCGAGTTCGTAGTCCACGAAGCCGCCGGTCAGTGTCTGCTCGCCGACGTGGCCGGCCTGCACCGGCACTTCCGCCTCGCCCTTGCGGTTCATCGGCCTGCGCTGCTGCTCGACGTACGCGTGGAGATGGGCGGCGAGGGACGGCACCCGCTCGGTGAACTCCTGGACGACGTCCCAGGGCAGCGCCAGCACCACGCCCGCCGTCTCCGCGCGCACCGAGGTGAGCCACAGCGGGTCGGACTGGCCGACCGCCTCGTCGCCCATCTGGTCGCCGTCCGTGACGACCCCGACGATCTCCTCCTGGCCGTACTTGCCGGCCGCGAACCGGGTGAACCGGCCGTGCACCACCAGGTACGCCTCCGTGACCGGCTGTCCGGCCTCGAACAGCACCTGGCCCGGGCGCACCTCCCGGGGCCGGAAGCGGGTGGCCATCTCCCGCAGCACGTCCAGGTCGGAGTAGCCGCGCAGGATGGGCAGTTCGGTCAGTGTCCCGGGAATGACCCGGATGTCGTCGGCGCCGTTCTGCTCGAAGTGCACGCGCCCGCGCCCGGTACGCAGCTGCAGACGGCGGTTGACCCGGTACGTGCCGCCCTTGACGTCCACCCACGGCAGGGTCTTCAGCAGCCATCGCGAGGTGATGGCCTGCATCTGCGGTTCGGACTTGGTCGTGGTGGCGAGGTTGCGGGCCGCCCGCGTGCTCAGGCTGGTGAGCTGCCCGTCGGTCGGGGGCCCGGGATCGGGCTCGTCGACTGCGGAACCGGTGGCGATGTCCGGAGTGGACACATTCCCTCCTGCGGAGAGGCGAACGGGGGTGATGGGGATGGGTCGGTGGTGCGCGGGGTGCCGGTGCGCTCCGACCAGCCAAACAGGACTCGTGATCTTCGGGTACAGCGCGAAGGGGGCGCCTTTGATCAACAGTGGTGCAAACCCGCCGTCGAGAGCGCTGCGAGTCGGTGTTCGTGATCACGAGCCTGAACTCTGCCTCCGCACGCGGTGAATCCTCACGTTTGCGCTCAGGAAAGATCGTTCACCAGCACGGCTGCCCCGTCGAAGCGTCCGGCCTTGAGGTCTTTCAGGGCCTGTGGCGCCCGCGACAGGGGATACGTGTGCGTCGTCGCGCGGACTTTGTGCAGCGCGGCCTTCTCCAGGAACTCGCGTCCGTCCGTGCGTGTGTTGGAGGTGACGCTGCGCAGTTCCTTCTCGTAGAAGAGGTCGGTCTCGTAGTGCAGCGGCGGTACGTCGCTCAGGTGGATGCCCGCCACGGACAGGACACCGCCGCGGTCCAGCGCCCGCAGCGCGACCGGGACCAGGTCGCCGACCGGAGCGAACAGGATCGCGCTGTCGAGGGGCTCCGGCGGCAGGTCGTACGCGTCGCGTGCCGAGGCGGCGCCCAGTTCGAGGGCCAGCTGCCGGGCGGCCGCGCCGCGCGTGAGGACGTGCACCGTGGCGCCCTCGGCGATGGCCACCTGCGCGCACAGATGGGCGCTGCCCCCGAACCCGTACAGCCCGAGCCGGCCGCGCGGCGGCAGCGAGGCGCGTCGCAGCGCGCGGTAGCCGATGATCCCGGCGCACAGCAGCGGCGCCAGTGGCACGTCGTCCAGTGCGCCCGGGAGCCGGTAGGCGAAGTCCGCCGGTACGGTCGTGTACTCGGCGTAGCCGCCGTCGGCGTCCCAGCCGGTGTACCGGGACCGCGGGCACAGGTTCTCGGCGCCCCGCAGGCAGTACACGCACGCGCCGTCGGTGTGCCGCAGCCAGGCCACGCCCACCCGGTCGCCCACGGTGAAACCCTCGACCCCCGTCCCGAACCCGGCGACCTCGCCCACCACCTCGTGTCCGGGGGTCACCCCCTGCCGGTGCACCGGCAGGTCCCCCTCGGTGACGTGCAGATCGGTGCGGCACACTCCGCAGGCGCGCACGTGGACCAGCAGCTCGTCGTCCGCGGGCACGGGCACCGGTCGTTCGACGAACCGGAGGGGATCCTCCTCCACCGGCGCGGGCCGGGTCAGCGACCACGCCCGTGTCGTCCCTGTCGTCGCCGTCAACTCAGACATTCCGCGCTCCGTCTCGCCGAAGCCCGCCGTCCCTCCCGGCTCCCCCGTCCAGTGTCGGGCAGGTTCACCCGTTCGGCGCGCGGGCCGACCCAGGGATGACTAGCGTGAGAATACGGACAATCCGCCTCACCGGAGAGGGTCGCGACCATGGCCGTGCAACCTGAGGGAACGCCCTGCTGGGCCGACGCGATGTTCACCGACGTCGAGGGCGCCAAGAACTTCTACGGCGAGGTCCTCGGCTGGACCTTCGGCGAAGCGTCGTCGGAGTACGGCAACTACACGCAGGCCTATGCGAACGGCAGGGCGGTGGCCGCGGTCGTGCCGCCGATGCCCGGCCAGGAGGGGCAGTCGCAGTGGTGCCTGTACTTCGCGTCGCCGGACGCCGCGGCCACCGCGGCCAGGATCCGGGAGAGCGGCGGCGAGGTGCTGATGGAGCCGATGCAGGTCGGTGACTTCGGCACGATGTGCCTGGCTCTCGAGCCCAGTGGTGCCGTGTTCGGCGTGTGGCAGGCAGGTGTTCACGAGGGCTTCGAGGCGACGGCGGTGCCGGGCGCCTACACCTGGGCCGAGGTCTTCACCCGCGACCCCGATAAAACGGACACCTTCCTCACGGCCGTCTTCCCGTACGCGGCGAAGCAGCTCGAGGACGACGGGGTCGACTTCCGTGTCTTCAACCTCGGCGACGACACGGTCCTGGGCCGGATGCGGATGACCGACGAGTTCCCGCCCGAGATCCCGTCGTACATCAACGTGTACTTCGGCGTCGACGACTGCGACGCGGCCGTGGCCCGGGCCGTCAAGCTGGGCGGCATTCTTCGCTTCGGGCCCATGAGCAGCCCCTTCGGCCGGTTCGCGGCGCTCAGCGACCCGCAGGGCGCCAACTTCTCCGTGATCGACACCACGACGACCGAGGGCGACAGGCCCAGCTTCCAGGAGATCTGACCAGGTTCCGACCAGGTACGGAGCGGTGGCCGGCGCGGCCGTGGCATGATCGACCGCATGCGTGAACGTGTGGTGGCCGCGTGCGACGGGGCTTCGAAGGGAAACCCCGGACCGGCCGGATGGGCATGGGTGGTCTCGGACGACGAGCGGACCCCCGCCCGCTGGGAGGCGGGCCCGCTCGGCCGGGCCACCAACAACGTCGCGGAACTGACCGCGCTGGAGCGCCTGCTGGCGGCCGTCGAACCGGACGTGCCGCTGGAGATCCGCATGGACTCGCAGTACGCGATGAAGGCGGTCACCACGTGGCTGCCCGGCTGGAAGCGCAACGGCTGGAAGACGGCCGCCGGCAAGCCGGTCGCCAACCAGGAGCTGGTGGTCCGCATCGACGAGCTGCTCGACGGCCGCTCGGTCGAGTTCCGCTACGTGCCCGCCCACCAGATCGACGGCGACCCGCTGAACGACTTCGCCGACCGAGCCGCAAGCCAGGCCGCCTCGGTCCAGGAGGAGGCCGGCAGTGCCCTCGGCTCCCCGCAGCCGCCCCCGTCGCCCGACACCCCCAAGGCGGCCGCCCCGCGCCGCAAGGCGCCCCGCCGGACCGACGGCGGAGCGTCCTCGCGCACCATCAAGGCGAAGTTCCCCGGCCGCTGCCTGTGCGGGCGCAGCTACGCGGCCGGCGAGTCCATCGCCAAGAACGCGCAGGGCTGGGGCCACCCGGAGTGCCGTACCGCCGAGGCCTGATCAGCTGTCGAACGTGTAGAACTTCGTGTGGTCCAGCAGGTCCGACGGGCGCACGTTGTTCCACGGCTTCATCGTGTCGTTCAGGTCGACGACGTCGGGCGTCCCGCTGGTCGGCACGTAGGCGGAGTCCGGGTGCCGGCGCTGCCACTCGGCCCACAGCTTGTCGACGTAGGCGTGGTGCAGCCAGAACACCGGGTCGTTGGGGGAGACCCCGGTGGCCATCTGCCCGCCGACCCACACGTGGACCCGGTTGTGCAGATTGACCCCGCGCCAGCCCTCGAGGTTGTTGCGGAAGCCGTCGGAGGAGCTGTTGTACGGCGCCATGTCGTACGTCGACATGGCCAGCACGGACTCGACCTCCGCGCTCGTCGGCAGCTCACGCACGGCCGTGCCGAGCGAGCGGCGCAGGAACGTACGGCCGTCCACGCGGATGCTCATCGGCCAGTTGCCGGTTGACCCGGCGAACGGGCCGTCCATCACCCGGCCGTCGCTGCTGCGCCCGGTGCCGCCGAGGAAGTCCGGCGCCCACAGCGAGGCGCGTACGGTGCGGTCGGTGCTCCAGTCCCAGTACGGCAGGGCGACCGAGGAGTCGACCGCCTGCAGGGCCTGCTCGAAGTCGAGCAGGAATCTGCGGTGCCAGGGCAGGAAGGACGGGGAGCGGTGGCCGGTCCGTTCACCGCTGTCGGTGTCGGCCATGATGAAGCCGTTGTGCGTGCGGACGAACTCGTCGTAGCGCCCGCTGCGCTTGAGTTCGAGGACGGCGTTGACGAAACGGCGCTTCTCGTCGGCGGTCAGGGTGGCCTGGTTCTTGCGTACGGTCATGTGCGTGGTGCTCCGGATGTCCTTGCGGGGGCGGTCAGTTGGCGGGGAACGGCAGCAGCGCGGCGCCCTGCAGCTCGTCCACCGCGGCGCGGGCGGCGGCGCGCGGCGTGGGCACCGGGTCGTAATGGCTGACGACGCTGATCCAGCTGCCGTCCGCGTTCCGCATCACGTGCAGCTCCACCCCGTCGACGAACACGGAGTAGCCGCCGCCGTGTTCGTGGTGGTGACCGCCCATGCTCATCGGACGGCCCTGTATCCGGCGGCCCTTGTAGACCTCGTCGAAGGAATCCGGTGCGCCGTGCGGGTGTTCGGCGGCCGAGGCGCCGGGAGCGACGAGCGCGGCGGCCGAGGCCGTGGCGGCCAGGGCGGCCGCCGCGGTGAGCGCGCGGCGCCGGGTGATTTCGGGCATGCGTGTCCTCCTGTGGGGGAGTTCGAGTGGTGACTCCGCATGCCTACCTGGCCGTTCGGGAGGGGAAGAAATCGCCCGGAACCGGTTGGCTGCGATCCGGACAATTGGCCACATGTCGTGGAAGATTGAACCAAGATGATCTTGCTGTGGAGATGGGCTCTTCTGCTGCGGAACGGGGAATTCCTTGCCGGGGCGTCCAGGAATCCGGTGATCTTTCGCGTCCGCGATCCGCCCGAGTGGCGCGGGTCACCGCGCCAGACTGACGCGATCCGGAAGTCCGGCCGCACCCTTCAACCCTGCTACCCTGCGGTGCCGTTCAGTCACGAGCGGTGATCGTCAGGGGTGTGTGCGTGAAGGTCGTCTGTGTCGGAGGCGGGCCCGCGGGCCTGTACCTCGCCATCCTGCTCAAGCGGCAGAACCCCGCCCACGACATCACCGTCCACGAACGCGACCCCGAGGGCTCGACCTACGGCTGGGGCGTCACGTACTGGCGCGCGCTGCTCGACCGGCTCCACGAGCACGACCCCGAGTCCGCGCGCGCGATCGAGGAGAGTTCGGTCCGCTGGAACCAGGGCGTGGCCCACGTCCGTGACCAGGTGACCCGGCAGCCCGGCGACGAGGGCCACGGCATCGGCCGCCACCGCCTCCTGGAGATCCTCGCGGAGCGCGCCCGGACCCTCGGTGTGCGGCTGGAGTTCGAGAGCGAGGTCACGGCCGCCGACCTGCCCGGGGCCGACCTGGTCGTGGCGGCCGACGGCGTCCACAGCGCGCTGCGCACCCGCCACGCCGACCACTTCGGCACGCAGCTCGCGGAGGGCCGCAACCACTACCTCTGGCTCGGGACCACCAAGGTCTTCGACGCCTTCACCTTCGCCTTCGTGGAGACCGAGCACGGCTGGATCTGGTGCTACGGCTACGGCTACAGCGGCGAACACAGCACCTGCGTCATGGAGTGCTCCCCGCAGACCCTCACCGGCCTCGGCCTGGACCGGACGGACGAGGGCGAGGGGCTCGCGCTGCTGGAGAAGCTCTTCGCCGAAATCCTCGACGGCCACCCCCTCGTCGCCGGCCGCGGCGCCCCCTGGCCGACCTTCCGCACCCTCACCAACCGCACCTGGCACCGCGGCAACCTCGTCCTGCTCGGCGACGCCGCCCACACCACCCACTACTCCATCGGCGCGGGCACCACCCTCGCCCTGGAGGACGCCCTGTGCCTCGCCGCCGCCCTGGGCGAGCACGCGACCCTCCCCGAGGCGCTCGACGCCTACGAACGGCAGCGCAGGTCCGAACTGCTCTGCGCGCAGAGCGCCGCCCGCTACAGCGCCCGGTGGTACGAGAACCTGCCCCGCTACATCCACCTGCCCCCGCACCGCATGTTCGCCCTGCTCGGCCAGCGCCACTCCCCGCTGCTGCCGTACGTCCCGCCGCAGCTCTACTACGGCATCGACAAGGCGGCAGGGCGGCTGGAGGTGCTGCGCAGGTTCAAGCGCTGGCTGGGCCCCAGGGCGGCCCGCGCTCTGCACGCCAGGGCGACGGCGCACCGGAACCGGCGCGCCCCGCTCGCCTGACGGGCGGCCGCGGTGCGGGGTGAAATCTTGGGTGAATGGCCATTCACTCGATAAGGTGAATTCCTATTCACCGATCAGTCCGAGACGTTCACAGGAGCGCCCATGGGCCACCCCGCCCCGATACCCCAGCCGCCCGGCACGTCCACCGCGGCGCCCCGGCTGCGGGACCGCCTCACCATCCCGGTGCTCGCGTCGGGCGGCATCCTCATGGCCGTCATGCAGACCGTGGTCGTACCGCTCCTGCCCGACCTGCCACGGCTGACCCACGCCTCGGCGGCCGCGGTCTCCTGGATGGTCACCGCGACCCTGCTGGCCGGGGCGGTGCTCACCCCCGTGCTCGGCCGGGCCGGCGACATGTACGGCAAGCGCCGGGTGCTCATCGCCGCGCTGGGCCTGATGACCGTCGGCTCGGTGATGTGCGCCCTGTCCTCCGACATCGGCGTGCTCATCACGGCCCGCGCCCTCCAGGGCGCCGCCGCCTCCGTCGTCCCGCTCTCCATCAGCATCCTGCGCGACGAGCTCCCGCCCGAGCGCCGGGGCTCGGCGGTGGCGCTGATGAGTTCCACGGTCGGCATCGGCGCCGCCCTCGGCCTGCCGCTCGCCGCGCTGGTCGTCCAGTACGCCGACTGGCACACCATGTTCTGGCTGACCAGCGCCCTCGGCGCACTCGGCGTCGCGGCCACCTGGTGGGCGGTCAGGGAGTCGCCGGTGCGCGAGTCCGGCCGCTTCGACGTCCTCGGCACGCTGGGCCTGGCCGCCGGGCTGGTGTGCCTGCTGCTGGGTGTCTCCCAGGGCGGCCAGTGGGGCTGGGGCAGCCCCCGGATCCTCGGGCTGTTCCTCGTGGCCGTCGCCGTCCTCGCCCTGTGGTGGTGGCAGCAGCTGCGCACCGAGCGGCCCCTGGTCGACCTGCGCCTGGTCACCCGGCCGCGGGTGGGCCTGTCCCACGTGGCGGCCCTCTTGACCGGGTTCGCCTTCTACGCCAACTCGCTCGTGACCGCCCAGCTGGTGCAGGCGCCGAAGGCCACCGGCTACGGCCTCGGGCTGTCCATCGTCGCCACCGGCCTGTGCCTGCTGCCCGGCGGTGTCACCATGCTGCTCTTCTCGCCCCTGTCCGCCCGCATCTCCGCCGCGCGCGGCCCGCGCGTCACCCTCGCCCTCGGCGCCGCCGTCATCGCCTGCGGCTACGCGGTCCGCATCGCCGACAGCCGCGACCTGTGGATGATCATCCTCGGTGCCACGGTGGTCGCGACCGGCACCACCCTCGCCTACTCCGCGCTCCCCACCCTGATCCTGCGGGCCGTCCCGGCCGCCCAGACCGCCTCCGCGAACGGCGTCAACGTCCTCATGCGCACCATCGGCCAGGCCGTCTCCAGCGCCGCCGTCGCCGCCGTCCTCGTCCACCACAGCAGTCCCGTCGGCGGTGTTCCGGTGCCCACACTGCACGGCTACCTGCTGGCCTTCGCGATGGCCGGCGCCATAGCCCTGGTCGCCTGCGCCGCGGCCCTGTCCATCCCGGGCGACGAGCCCTCCGGCGACACCCGGCGGGCCGGACGAGCCACCCGGGGCGCGCGGGACCAGGCGATGGAGGGAGCATGAGTGCCGTGAGCACTCCATCCGGCCCCCGAACGCACGTCTCCGAAGCCCCTGCGCGCCGGGACGCCGAGGCCACCAAGGCGGTCATCCTCAAGGCCGCCCGCTACCTGCTGGCCCGGCACGCGCACGCCGACATCACGCTGAAGGCCGTCGCCGAACGGGCCGGTGTCAGCCCGCCGTTGATCCTGAAGTACTTCGGCAACAAGGACGCCCTCTTCGCCCGCGTGATGTCCTTCGACACCGACGCGGACGACCTGCTCGACGCGCCCCTGGAGCAGCTGGGCCGTCACATGGTCCGCCATGTGCTCGCCAGTCAGCGCGAGCGCGGCGCCGACCCGCTGGTGCGCATCGCCTTCGCGCCGCTGCAGGGCGACCACGGCGAGATCCTGCGCGCCAACTTCCGGGCCCAGGTGACCGAACGCCTCGCCGCCCGGCTCACCGGCCCCGACGCGGGCCTGCGCGCCGAACTCGCCGTCGCCGGCCTCCTCGGGCTCGGGGCGATGTACGGCATCGCGCGCGGCCCGCACCTGCGCGCGACCGACATCGACGCCATCGCCGACCGCTACGGGCCCCTCGTACAGGAACAGCTGACGCCCGGCGCCTGAGTCACCCGACGGCCTGCAAAGCGGCCCCTGGCCTGAGTCCGTGATCGGTCGTTCAGCGAGCAACTTCCCTTCCCCGGGCAGAGGTTCGGCGCCCGTGAGCCGCCGGGGTTTCCGGCCGAGGTGGCGCTCCACCGCTCGGCGTACCGCAACTGTGGGAACCGGCGTTCCGTCGAGTCCTCAATCACTCATGTGGGTGAAACACGCACGGACTCCCGCCGGAGCGAGGCGTTCCGCGGGACGTGGGACCTGGTGACAGACTGACGCCATGGACGAACGCGTAATCGGCAGGTCGGGTCAGCGGGCATCGGTCGTCGGACTCGGCACATGGCAGCTGGGCGCCGACTGGGGCGACGTGGACGACGAGGAAGCCCGCTCCGTCCTGGAGGCGGCGGCCGAGTCCGGGGTCACCTTCTTCGACACGGCCGACGTGTACGGCGACGGCCGCAGCGAGTCGGCCATCGCCGCCTTCCTGGGCGGCCGGCCCGATCTGCACGTGCTCGTCGCCACCAAGATGGGCCGCCGGGTCGAGCAGATCCCCGAGAACTACGTCCTGGACAACTTCCGCGCCTGGAACGACCGCTCCCGCCGCAACCTCGGCGTCGACCGCCTCGACCTGGTGCAGTTGCACTGCCCGCCCACCCCCGTCTACTCCTCGGACGAGGTGTTCGACGCCCTCGACACCATGGTGGCCGAGGAGCGGATCGCCGCGTACGGCGTGAGCGTGGAGACCTGCGCCGAGGCGCTGACCGCGATCGCCCGGCCGAACGTGGCGAGCGTGCAGATCATCCTCAACCCGTTCCGCATGAAGCCCCTGTACGAGGTGCTCCCGGCGGCACGGCAGGCGGGCGTCGGCATCATCGCGCGCGTGCCGCTCGCCTCCGGTCTGCTGTCCGGCAAGTACACGAAGGACACGGTCTTCGCGGCCGACGACCACCGCACCTACAACCGGCAGGGCGAGGCCTTCGACCAGGGCGAGACCTTCTCCGGCATCGACTACGCGACCGGAGTCGAGGCGGCCGCCGAGTTCGCCGCGCTCGCCCCCGAGCGGTACACCCCGGCCCAGCTGGCCCTGCGCTGGATCGCCGAGCAGCCCGGCGTGACCACCGTCATCCCCGGAGCCCGCAACCCGGAGCAGGCCCGGGCCAACGCGGCCGCCGCCAAGCTGCCGCCGCTGCCCGCGGAGGCGTTCACCGCGATCCGCGAGCTGTACCAGCGCCGGATCAAGGACCAGGTGGAGCAGCGCTGGTAGCTGCGCTCCGGGCGGTCAGCCGGCCGTGCGGGCCTCCAGGGCGGCCAGCTGACGGTCGTGCACCCTGCTGAGCAGCAGCAGCGACAGCACGGCGCCGATCAGGGCGCAGAACATGTCCCACTGGGTGTCCCACACATCGCCCTGGGTGGCGAGGAAGGCGTCCGCGCCGTGCCCGCCGATCACGGCGGCCGCCCACTCCAGCAGTTCGAAGCAGGCGCTGAACGCGAGGCAGGCGCACACGGTGAGCGGGGCCAGCCAGCGGCTGCCGCGCAGCGGCGAGGTGCGGGTGAGCAGTTCGCGGACGAGGACGGCCGGGACGAAGCCCTGCATCAGGTGCCCGAACCGGTCGTACGGGTTGCGGGACAGACCGAAGGTGTCCCGCACCCAGTCACCGGCCGGCACCTGCGCGTAGGTGTAGTGGCCGCCGACCGCGAGGACCAGCGCGTGTACGGCCAGCAGCCCGCACAGCAGCCCGGTCAGCGGGAAGCGCCGCCGGACCAGCACCACCAGGGGCAGCCCGACCAGCGCCCAGACCGTCTCCAGGAACCAGGTCGTGCGGTCGCGCACGTCCCACGCCGACACGCCGAGGCCCACGGCCACCACGCCCGCGAACAGGGCGGGCGGCACGCGGCGCGGTGCGGGCAGCGGGGCGGGGTGCGCTGCGGTCATGGCGGGGCTCCTTGCGGGAGGAGAGGAAGGAGCCCCCATCGTGGCGGCGGCCGGCGGGCCCGGGCATGAGTACCGCTACTCAGCCCGGACTGAGGACGCCCGCCGGGCCCTACGACTGGCTTCCGCGTGCTCCGCGCAGCGCGGTCAGACAGGTGCCGATGGCCTGCTGGAGGTCCTCCAGACGCTGGACCATGTCGTCCTCGTAGAAGTCCTGGGCGTCGTCGAAGGTCAGCTCCTCGAAAGCCCGGGTCGCCTTCTGCAGGCTGCTGTAGAACTTCGTCCGCCGCTCCTGGACCCGCAGCTCGGGGTCGGCCTCGACCGTCTCGGCGACGAGGGACTTCAGGGTGTCGTAGGCCTCGGTGGCCCACTCGCCGGTGCCCTCGCCGTCCTCCAGCTCGTCGATCAGCGACAGATGCCGCTCGGCCTCCTCGCGCAGCCCGACGGGCGCGTCCACGGTCTGTCCGGCCGGCGTCCTGATCTGCCCGGACTCGGCGATCTGCCGGACGTAGCCGATCCGGTCGGCCGAGCGGCTCTCGCTCGCCACGGCCTTCTTCAGGTCGTCCGTGCGCACGACGTCCCGGGCCAGCTCGGCCTGCAGGTCCGGGTCCTCCTTGAGCCGGTCCAGCAGGGCCGAGCGGGCGGCCCGGGCGGTGGAGGGGTCGGCGAGGATCGCGGCGCGCAGCGCGGTGGGGTTCTCGGCGACCTCCAGGGCCTTGGTGGGACGGATGCCCTCGGCCTCGGCGGCCTGCGCGATGGCGGTGCCGCGCTCGGAGGCGGCGCTGTTGCGGGAGACGTAGTAGCTCAGCCAGGCGTCGGCGTCCGGCAGCTCGGAGTCCTGGCCCGGCCGGAGCGCCTCGAAGTGCGGGACGAGCCCGTCGTCGGCCGCGCGGTCCCAGGCCTTGTAGTAGCGCATGACCCGCTCGGGCGAGCAGCCGGCCAGCTCCGCGAACTCCTTCGCCGACACCTTCGGCGTCTCACCGGCGGCCTGCCCGCCCGGCCGCACGCTGCGCGCCACCATCAGCGCGAAGGCCCAGCCGCCGGTGCGCGCGTAGACACCGAACTCGCGTGCGTCCCGCGCCACGAGGTCGGACAGGGGCGCCGCGGTCGGCACGGACGTCTCGGACAGGTCGGTCGCAAGGGTCACGGATGACTCTCCTGGAGGCATGTCTGGGCGGGACCGCACTCGGTGCGCGAGTGCGACTGGACAGCCTATATCCACCCATTGGCCATGCTTTGCCGGCCCTGCCTGTCCGGCGCGGGGCGCAGGTCAGCTGCCGGTCTCGCGGAACGTCTGCAGGAAGGTCCTGAGCGCGAGCCGGTTGCCGGCATCGTCCCAGTTCTTGTCCGCAGTGGTGAAACGCAGGGAGAAACTGCGCCCGCCGCCGAGCAGGAATCCGCGTCCGAAGGTGTGCACCCGTGCGTCGCCGGACCCGGACAGCCACTCCAGGTCGGCTGCCCGGCGACCCTGGTAGGTCGTGGCCCGGATGCTGCCGACCCGCTGATAGCCGGGGAGCCGCGCCAGCTCCGGTTCGACCTCGTCCCGCCACACGGCGACCGGGTCCGGGCCGGCCTGCTCGCTGTAGGTGACGGCGAGCGTCGGGGAGTCGGCGTCCGTGCCGAAGGTGATGCGGTAGGCGTGGTCGGTCCCGCGTGTGGTGGTCAGCCGCTTCCAGCCGTCCGGCAGGGCCACGGAGAAGCCTTCCGGGGCGGTGTAGCGGTGGAAGCCGGCCGGCAGGGCCGGGGACGGGGAGCTGCTGGGGCTCGGTCTGCTGCTCGTGCTCGTGGTCCTACTGGGGCGGGCGCTCGGGCTGGGGGTGTTGTTCTCGGTCCGGTCGGCCGGTGGGGCGGTGGTGGCGGTGGGCCGCGGCGGCTTGGCCGCGGTGGAGGTGCCGGGCAGCTGGTGGGTCGCGGTCAGGACGGCCGCCGTGACGGTGACGACGGCCAGCGCGGTCCCGGCCACCATCATCCGCCTGCCGCGTTCCGGGCCCGCCTGCCGCACGGCCGCGTAGGCGCTGCGCAGCCGGGGCGAGGGGGCGGGGTCGCGGTCCGCGTCGGCGTCCCCGTCGAGGGCCCGGATGAGCGCCTCGCGGACCACCGGCCGGGTCAGCCGCTCCCGGGAGTTCTTGCGCAACAGCCCCTGGACCGACTGGGTGAGCGGGCCGGTGCGCAACGGGGTGCGCAGGGGCAGCCGGTCCACGGCCTTCAGCGTGGCGTCCGGGCGGCCCCGGTCACGGAACGGCGGGCGCCCCTCGACCGCCGTGTAGAGGATCGCGCCCAGCGCCCACAGGTCGGCCGCCGGTCCGATGCGCTCGTCGCGTGCCTGTTCCGGCGAGGCGTACGACGGTGCCGTGAGCCTCGGGGCCAGCGTCGCGCCCGCCAGCCCGAACCCGGCGACCACGACCGGGCCCCCGTCCCGGACGAAGACCTGGCCGGGGCTCAGCTCGCCGTGGGTGATGCCCTCGTCGTGCGCGGCCTGGAGCACGTCGAGGATCTCGAGCCCGATCCGCGCAGCCCGCGCCGGGGTGAGCGGGCCCTCGCGGTCGAGGAGTTCACCGAGGGGGGTGCCGTCGATCCAGTCCGTGACCGTCCACAGGGTGCCCGACTCCACGACGGCGTCGACGACCGTGGCGACCTGCCCGGGGCACAGGAGCCGCATGGCCTCGGAGGTCCGGACGACCCGGGCCGTGGCACGGCGCACGGTGTCCGCGTCGCAGTCCTCGGGGAGGCCGGTCTGTGCCACCAGGCGGGGCTGGTTCGCCGCCACGTCCTCCGCGTACCACCACAGCCGGTTCGTCTCCCGGGCGAAGACCTCGAGGAGCCGGTACCGGCCGGCGACCAACTCGTGTGCGGAGACGTGCGCCTTGACCATGGTCATCCCTCGCTGGAACCCCTGACTCGTCCTTTCTCACAGGTACGCGGGGTGTGCGGGGGAGTGTTCAAAGAATCCGAAACTCCGGCCCTGTTTCTGCCTTTTATTCAACTCGTCGAAAGCGCTTGCGAGTTTGCGATAACGACACATGACCGGGCATCGACCTGGGGGTAACCGACGGTAAATGCCCGGGTGCGCCGCCGCGCTCGGACGTGTCCGGGACCAACGCGGCTTCAGAGGTCGCGGGCCACCAGGAAGTCCAGCAGCCGGAGCGTCTCCTCGACGGCGGCGGGCGACGGGACCTCCGCGAGCAGGGAGCGCGCGACGGCGGTGTGCATGCGGGCCTCGGCCAGTGCCGCCGCGCGGCCGCCCGCCTGCTCGATCAGCGCGGCCGCCTCCTCGGTCCGGCCGGGCCGGTCCAGCAGTGCCGGCAGCCGGCGGCCCGCGGGGGAGCCGAGCGCGGCCAGCACCGGGAAGGTCTTCTTGCGCTCGCGCAGATCGCCGCCGGCCGGCTTGCCGGTGACGGCCGGGTCGCCCCAGATGCCCAGCACGTCGTCCACCAGCTGGAAGGCGACGCCCAGATGCCGCCCGGCGCGGTCCAGCGCGGTGACGACCGCCGCGGGTGCCCCGCCGAGCGCGGCCCCGAGCGCGGCGGCGCAGCCCAGCAGCGCGCCCGTCTTGTGCTCGGCCATCGCCCGGTACTCCTCGGGCGTGACCCGCTCCGGCCCGCCGAACGGCCGGGTGGCGAACAGCAGGTCGTCGGCCTGCCCGCGCACCAGATCGGCGAGGGCCGTGGACAGGATGCGTACGGCACCCGGACCGCCCGGCTCGGCGGCGAGGGTCTCCACGGCGAGCGCGAACAGGGCGTCCCCGGCGAGGACCGCGGGACCCGTGCCGTACGCCTTCCAGACGGCTGGGCGCCGGCGCCGGGTGGCGTCGCCGTCCATGATGTCGTCGTGGAGCAGCGAGAAGGCGTGCACCAGCTCCACCGCGACCGCCGCCGGGACCCCGGCCCGCCCCTCGGCGCCGGCCATCCGGGCGCCGAGCACCGCCAGCGCCTGCCGCACGCCCTTGCCGCCCGGTGCGGCGGCGGGGGCACCGCCGACCTCGCACCAGCCGAAGGAGTACGCGGCCATCTCGGCCACCCAGGGGTGCAGCCGTCCCACCGCCTCCGCCAGCGCGGGGCGCACCAACTCCCGGCAGTGGCCGAGGATCTCCGGAGCCGAGGGCGGCGCCTGCACCGCCGGGTGGAGCCCGGTCACCGTACGACCTCCGCGTCCAGGCCGAACTCCGCCTGCGCCCGGGTCACCATCTCCCGTGCGTGCCTCAGTCCGCTGCGCTCCAGCACCCGGGCCAGGTCGGCGAGTTCGGCCGCCGTCTCGGCGCGGTCGTGGCCCAGCCGGGCCAGCGACTTGGCCAGGCCCAGCCGGGCCAGCGCCTCGCCGCGCGGCTCGCTCATCGCCCGGAACTCCTCCAGGGCCAGCTCGTACAGGTCCCGGGCCTCGGCGTACCGCCCCGCGCGGTAGAAGACGTTGCCCCGCATCTTGTGGTTGTAGGCGAGCGCGCTGGACAGGTTCATCGCCCGGCAGCCGGCCTCGGCCCGCGCCAGCAGCTCCAGCGCCCGCTCGGTGTCCGCGTCGCGGACCGAGATGACGTCGGCGAGCCCGCGCAGTGCCCAGGCGTGGCCGCGCCGGTCCTCGGCCCGCTCGGCTATCTGCGCCGCCTCCTCGAAGAGTGCGTACGCCTTGTCGTACTTCCCGGTGTTGCGGTGCATCTGCGCGATGCCCTCCAGCGCCCACACGGTGTGCCGGGCCTCCCCGCGCCTGCGGGCCTCGGCCAGCAGCTGCTCGTGCAGCCGGCCCACCGCCTCGTAGTCGCCCTGGATGCGGCCGGTCTCCGCGAGGCCCGCCAGCGAGTAGCCGCGGACAACGATGTCGCCCCCCTGCTCGCCGAGTTCGGCCGCGAGCCCGAGCAGCCGCCAGGCCAGCGGGAAGGCGCCGCGCTGCCGGGCCAGTGTGCCGCCGCTCCACAGTGCCCACGCCATCGCGGCCGTGTCCCCGGCCTCGCGGGCGGACCGGTAACTCGCCTTCCAGGCCCGGTCGGCGTCCCGCACCTGGCCGAGCCGCCGGTGCGCCTCGGCGACGGCGAGACCGCAGCGGGCCGCCTCGTCGGGGCGGCCCGACCGCTCGGCCTCGCGCAGCCGCTCGGTGCCCTCGCTCAGGACGTCGGTCAGCGAGGAGTTGACGGACAGGGTGGTCAGGGCGCCCTGGTACTCCGGGGCGAAAGCCTTGCCGTACATGCATGCCTTTCTATACACGGTGTGTATACATGATGTGTATAGCGCGCCGAAAACATGCCCTGGCCCGGGGGTCAGGGCTTGGTCTGTTGTCGGTCAAGACGCCGGTACGGCAACGGGGGTTGCTCGTGAGGCGTAGATCACCTCACGGGGCGTCAGTGCTGCTGAACCTTCTGCGGGGTCTCCTCGCTGGGACGAACCACGACGTACCCCTCGCCCTGGAGCATCAGCTGGACGGCCTCCCCGGAGCCGCCGCGCAGCATCGAGCCGAACGACTGGGAGCGGTGCAGGGAGGTCTGCAGATGCGCGGTCCAGCCGACCACCGCGTCCGTGTCGACGTACACCGGGTACTGGGCCGAGACCGGTATGACCAGTGGGTTGCCCTCGCACACCAGGCCGAGCCGGCCCTGTCCGCTGAACACGCTGTTGAACAGGCCGCCGCCGGCGATGCCCGAACCCTTCACGGTCTTGATCTCGTACGACAGCGACGGGTCGAAACACAGGACGTTGCGGCCGTTGACGGTGAACTGGTCGCCCTGCTCCACCTCGACGATGAAACAGTTCTGCGCCTCGTGCGCGAACCACACCTCGCCCTGTCCGCGGACCGCCATCAGCGGCAGACCCTCACCGGTGACCGCGCGCTTGAGCATGCCGCCCACGCCCTGGCCCTTGCGCTCGAACTGGAGACCGCCGCGGTAGGCGATCATCGCGCCCTGGCGGGCGAACATCTCACCGTTCACCGCGTACTTGATGCATTTGGCGTTCTCGACGGCCATGCCCGGCTCGACGGCCGGACGCACCATGTGCTGACTGGAAAACAGATCACCCTTCATGCGGGGCATGGTGGCCCGGAAGGTGTCGCTCCGCCAAGATCACGCTATGTGCCCGGTCAGCCACCGAACAGCTGGGCCCAGTAGGTGCCCGCCCGGCCGCCGCCGGTGAAGCCGACACCGATGTGCGTGAAGTCCGCTTCGAGGATGTTCGCGCGGTGGCCGGGGCTGTTCATCCAGCCGTCCACCACCTCGGCGGGGGAGCGCTGACCGCAGGCGATGTTCTCGCCGATGGTGCGCCGGCGGGAGCCCGCCCCGGCGGCCCGGTCCCAGGGCCGGCTGCCGTCGGGGCAGGTGTGCGCGTAGAAGTCGCGGGCCACCATGTCTGCGCAGTGCGCCTGCGCGGCCCGCGCGAGCGGTGGATCCGCCGCCAGCGGTGCCAGCCCGGCCCTCGCCCGCTCGGCGTTGGTCAGCGCGACGACCTCGGCGACCGTCCGGGACAGCTCGCCCGGGGTGAGGGGCCTGGCCCACAGCGCGGTCCAGTACCGGTCGCCCGCGTCGGCGTGGGCCAGGCCGAGATGGGTGAAGCCGGGGCCGAGCAGGGTGTGCCGGGCCTGGCCGGTGTCCAGGCAGTAGGCGACGAACTCGGCCGGGGTGCGCGGCCCGGACACGAGATGCTCGCCCACGGTGACGTACGCGTACCCGGTCGCCGTGATCCGCTGGTGAACCGAGACGCCGTCCAGGCCCTCGGAGGTGAGCCGGCCGGCTGCGGCCATCGCGTCGGCGTGCGCCCGGGCGGCGGAGCCGAGGCGTGCGTCGAGCGCCACCGGAGGGGAGCCGGCCCGGGCCCGGGCGGAGTTGACCAGCCCGAGGAAGCCGTCGGCATTCGGAGCGGGCCCCGTCTGCGGGCCGTCGTCCACGACGTCCACCCCGAAGTCCCGGGCCAGCCCCGCCAGCCCGTCGGCATACCCCTGCCCGATCGCCCGCAGCTTCCACCCGGTACCCCGCTGATACAGCTCGGCGAGCAGCAGTACGGTCTCCGGCCCGAGGCGCGGCGGGACGAAGCGTGCCAGAGCGCGCCCGAAGGCGTCGGTGACCTCCAGTCGGGGCGCGGGCAACCGTCCGAGAGGAGTGCCGGGCTCGGCCGCGCTGACAGCCACGGTGACCCGGGTGGCCGCGGGCCGCAGCCGGGCCGGGGCGAGGTGGAGCGTGCCACCGTGCAACCGGACGCCGGGCGCATCCGGCTGGTTGTAGAACACGAAGTCCGCGTCCCCGCCGACCTTCCCGCCCCCGTCCGTGACGAGGGCGGACACATCGAAGGGCCCGGCAACCCGCAACACCAGCGCACCGCCCGGCAGGGCCAGATTCCCTCCGGGGACCAACTCGCTCGTCACATCACAAGGAACGCACGGCAGGCCCCCGCAGGTTCCGGCGACGGCGAACCCTTACTCCTTCAGATCCCTCTCCGTCATCGCCGAGCCGCTCATGGCCTGCGCCGGCTTGCCGCAGAACGCAGACTCCAGCACCCCCGCCATCGTGTTCAGCACCTTCGAGTTGTTGGACGTGTTGGCCACGGCGGCGACACTGCGCTTCCCGTCCTTGGAGGCGAACGCGTACGTGTAGTACCCCTGCACCGCCCCCGTGTGCCCGTACACCGACACCCCGCACGACAGATCCCGGCGCCGTAGCCCGAGCCCGTACGCCGTGGTGCTGTTGACCTGGGTGAACCGCTCCATCTCCGCCAGCCGGGCGGCTGACATCAGCTTCCCGCGCAGCAGTGCGGAGTAGAACGTGTTCAGGTCGCGCGCGCTGGAGATGATCGCGCCCGCGCTCTGCGCCCACGACACCGTCTGCGCGGTGGCGTCGACGAGCGGGGCGCCGGCCGTGTCCGGGGCGAGGTACCCGTGCGTGTACCGGCCCGGGATCTTCGTGTCGGGATGGACGTAGAAGGTGTCGGTCAGGCTCAGCGGCTTGAGGATGCGGTTCTCGTACTCGGTCTTCACGGAGTGCCCCGTGAGCCTCTCGATGAGCATGCCCGCCACGACGAAGTTCGTGTTGGAGTACGAGTACGCGGCGCCGGGCGCGTTGGTGCGGGGCTTCTGCAGGGAGAGGGTGACCAGCTGCTGGTAGGTGTAAACCTTGTTCCGTACCGCCTCGAAGCCGGACACGCTCTGGGCAAACATGTCGTTGCTGTAGTCGTACAGGCCGCTGCGGTGGCTCAGGACGTGCCGGACCGTGATGCGGTCGTCCGGCAGCAGCCTGGGCAGGTAGCGGTTGACCGGTGCGTCCAGGTCGAGCTTGTGCTCGTCGGCCAGCTGCAGCAGTACCACGGCTGAGAAGGACTTGGTGACGCTGCCGATACGGAAGCGGTCGTCGGTGCTGATGCTCTGCCGCGTGCTGCGGTCGGCGACGCCCCGACTGAGCCGGTAGGTGCTGCCGTTGTCGTCGATCCGGGCCAGCGCACCGGGCGCTCCCTGTGCCACCGCCGAGCGCAGCACCGCGTCCAGGCCAGTGGTGTCGGGCGCCGGCAGCGCCGCCGGCGTGGGTGCGGCGGCCTGCGCGGTCGCGGCCCGCGCCGGGACCGCGACGAGCGACAGCGCGACCGCTCCGAGTACCGCACCCCTGCTCACCCTTGCTGAGACCATCCGGCCCTCACTCCGTCCATGCGGTTGCCGATGCGACATCGGTCACATTCCGGCCTGGGAACCTAGTGGATTCGGGCAACGTCTCCACAGCCGACACACAGTTGGCCGTATCGTGATCACTCTCGCGGCAGGCATTCGTAAAGGATTGTCATAGAAAACCGCGAAATGGATCATTCCGGCTTTACGTGCGCATGACTCATCCGTAAGGGTTACCCCTCGGAGCCCGACCAGCTCCCATGGCGCCCAACAGTGCCATGTCTCAAGGCGGTTGGTGATCCCAGCTGCCTTCGAACGAAGGAACCCTGATCAGATTGCGTAGACCGCACATACGCAGCGTGGCGGTCGCCGTCGCGGTGACCACGGCTGCTACGGGCCTGGCCGGTACGGCCTTCGCGGGTCCCTCCACGGGGGCGGAGCGGTCCTCCGCCTCTGCCGCCTCGACGGCCACGCTGGTGGTGGAGGCCGCGCGCACCGCGGCCTTCGCCCACAACGCAGCGACGGGCGTCTCGAAGGGCGACGAGCTCCACGTCCAGGACGTGATGATCGACCCCGAGGGTGCACGCCACGTCCGCTTCGTCCGTACTCACAACGGAATGCCCGTTCTTGGTGGCGACCTCATCGTCCACCTGAACCGGCAGCTGGCCTACGCGGGTGTCACCCGCGCGGCCGGCAAGTCCGTCAAGCCCGCCACCGCCACGGCGAAGCTGACCGCGGGTCAGGCCGCGGCGAAGGCCGCCCAGGTCGCCAAGGGCGACGCGGGTGACGCCCAGCTGGTCCTGGACGCCCGTGGCGGCGCCTCCGCCCTCGCCTACCAG
Organism: Streptomyces sp. NPDC044064; assembly: GCF_056434245.1. Taxonomy (NCBI): domain Bacteria; kingdom Bacillati; phylum Actinomycetota; class Actinomycetes; order Kitasatosporales; family Streptomycetaceae; genus Streptomyces; species Streptomyces sp. NPDC044064. The sequence continues at coordinate 42,574 of NZ_JBWKFN010000011.1, read as the reverse complement.
GTGACCGTCACCGACAAGGGTGCCTCCAGCACCGTCGTCATCGACGCCGTCACCGGCAAGGTGCGCAGCAACACGCCCGACGCGGACCAGTTCCTGTCGCCGAAGCTGGTCGACACGCTGCGCAAGCGCGGCGAGACCATCGACCCGGCCACCGGCATCGGCTCCGACGCCAGTGCCGGTCTGCTCGGCTCGGGTGTCTCCGGCGCGACGAGCTACCCCTCGACCGCGCACGGCACCGGCAAGACCCTCTTCGTGGGCAACGTCGGTCTGACCACCACGGCGACCTCGCGCGGCCACTACCAGCTCAAGGACCCGAGCCGGTACGGCACCGAGACCCGGGACGCCAAGGGCAAGTACACGGAGAGCTTCGGCGCGGGCACGAAGTTCACCAGCACCACCAACGTGTGGGGCAACAACAAGACCAGCAGCCGTGCCAGCGCGGCCGCGGACGCCCAGTACGGCGTGACCAAGACCCTGGACTTCTACAAGAAGACCTTCAACCGCAAGGGCATTGCCAACAACAGCAAGGCCGCTCGCGCGATGGTCCACTGGGGCAACAAGGTCGCCAACGCGTTCTGGGACCCGACCTGCAACTGCATGCTGTACGGCGACGGCGACGGCACGATGTTCAAGAAGCCGCTCGTCGTCCTCGACGTCACCGGTCACGAGCTGACCCACGGCGTCGTGGAGGCCACCGCCAAGCTCGAGCCGACCTACGTCGACTCGGACGGCAACCAGTACGGTGAGCCCGGCTCGCTGAACGAGTCCCTCGCGGACATCTTCGGCTCCAACGTGGAGTTCTACGCGAACAACACGAAGGACACGCCGGACTACCTGATCGGGGAGAAGCTGGGCCTCGACCAGAAGTTCCTGCGCCGCCTCGACCACCCGTCGCTCGACAAGCTCGAGGGCACGATCGACTACTGGTCGCCGGACACCTACTACACCGAGGTGCACGCCGGTTCCGGTGTCTCCTCGCACGCCTACTACCTCCTCGCGGAGGGCAGCGGCAAGAAGACGATCAACGGCGTGAACTACAACTCGCCGACGTACAACGGCTCCACGGTCAAGGGCATCGGCCGCACCAAGGCCACCGCCATCTTCTACCGTGCGCTGACCCGCTACATGGTCTCCACCACCGACTTCCACCAGGCGCGCCTCGCGACGCTGAAGGCGGCCAAGGACCTGTACGGCTCCACCAGCACCGAGTACAAGACGGTGGACAAGGCGTGGGCCGCGGTGAACGTCACCGCCGCCAACACGCCGTCGGCCGCCCACTGACGGACGGCAGCAGTACACCAGCACCACCGGATGCCCCGCCTCGCGCGGGGCATCCGCATGTCCGGGGCATGAGCCGGAGCCGGGCCAACTGCCCCCGCAACAACCGCTGTTTCTTTTATTGACAGCGGAAAATAATGGCCATAGGTTCCCGGCCATGCGCTCGACCCCCGCCGCCGAGACGTTCCCGGCCCACACGCCGGCCGCCTCGCAGGTCTTCACGACGGTCCTGTCCCACGGCCCGCTGACCCGCCTGGAGGCGGGCCGCCGCGCGGGGCTGTCCCCGGCCGCCGTCACCAAGGCCGTCCGCCCGCTGCTGGAGGCCGGCTATCTGGTGGAGGGCGCCGACGAGGAGGCCCGCCCCGCCCTCGGCCGGCCCGCCGGCCTGGTCAGGGTCAACGGCGAACGGGCCCTGTTCATAGGCGTCAAGGTCACCGGCGACGAGCTGATCGCCGTGCTGACCGACCTGTGCTGCCGCATCCGCCTCGCCCGGCGCGTCCCTCTGCCGGACCGGGCGACCCGCAAGGTGCTGGCCTCGCTCGCGGACCTCGTCCAGGAACTCCTCGGCCACGCCGCCGAGTCGGGCGCCCCCGTTCTCGGGCTCGGCATCGCCGTCTCCGGTGACGTCGACCGCGCCGAGGGTGTGGTGCGCTACTCGCCGTTCCTGGCGTGGCGTGACGTGCCCCTCGCCGAACTCGCCGCAATGACCACCGGGTTGCCGGTCACCGTCGACAACGACGTGCGCGCGCTGACCGTCGCCGAGCAGTGGTTCGGCGCCGGAGCGGGCCTCAGGGACTTCGCCGTGGTCACCGTCGGCGCGGGCATCGGCTGCGGACTCGTGGTCCATGGACAGGTGGTCGCGGGTGCACACGGCGTGGCGGGGGAGATCGGGCACATCGTCGTCGACCCGGCTGGAGCGCCCTGCCACTGCGGCAACCGCGGCTGTGTGGAGGCGATCGCCGGGGACGCCGCCATCGTCGCCCGCGTCCGCGAGGTGACCGGCCGTCAAGTCGCGGACAGCACCGAGGCGGTGGCCCTCGCCCACCAGGGCGTTGCCGGGGCCCGCGAGGTCTACGCGCGGGCCGGAGAGGCCATCGGCCGGGGCATCGCCACCGTGGCCAACCTGCTCGGACCCGAGCGCGTGATCATCTCCGGCGAGGGTCTGGCCGCCTACGACCTCTTTGCCGAGCAGATCCGCGCGGCGTTCACCGCCGCCGCCTTCGGCTCGGCCGCCCGGTGCGACGTCCAGACCCGCCCGCTCCCTTTCGAGGAGTGGGCCCGCGGCGCCGCGGCCGCCGCGATCCAGTCCTTCATCACCTCGACCCCCAGCAGCCGGAAAGGCTGAGCGCCCCGACCCGAACCCACCCAGGAGGTACGGCCCATGTGGTCACCCTCGTATTCCGTCCTGCCTGCACGCGGGCTCAGAGCCGCCGTCGTCCTCGCCCTCACCACGGGCCTCGCCACCACCGCACCGGCCGCGGCACACGCCGACGCCCCGCCCGGCCCCGCCGCCAAGCCGTACATGGGCTGGTCCAGTTGGAGCATGCAGTCGTCCAAGTACCCGGGGCTCAACCCGGACGGCGACTACAGCTACCTCACCGAGGCGAACGTCCTGAAGCAGACCGACGCCCTCGCCGCCAAGCTGAAGAAGTACGGCTACGAGTACGTCAACATCGACGCCGGCTGGTGGCGGGACAAGACCTGGAAGCCCGCCTTCGACCGGTACGCCCGCCAGACACCCGACCCGGTCCGCTTCCCGCACGGCATGAAGGCGGTCGCCGACCACATCCACGCCAAGGGCCTCAAGGCCGGCATCTACCTGCCGGTCGGCCTGGAGAAAGAGGCGTACGGCGACGGCAAGGTACCGATATGGCAAGCCGACGGCTGCACCACCGCCGACATCGTCTACGGCGACCTGCGCACCACCAACGGCTGGGACAGCGCCTACAAGCTCGACTTCGCCAGGCCCTGCACCCAGAAGTACGTCGACTCCCAGGCCCGGGCCATCGCCGACTGGGGCTATGACTTCCTCAAGCTCGACGGCGTCGGACCCGGTTCCTTCAAGAGCGGCGACAACTACGACAACGTTGCCGACGTGGCCGCCTGGCAGCAGGCCATAGCCGCCAGCGGCCAGCCGGTCCACCTGGAGATCTCCTGGTCCCTGGACATCGGGCACGCCGCCGACTGGAAGAAGTACTCCAACGGCTGGCGCGTCGACACCGACGTCGAGTGCTACTGCAACACCCTCGTCAGCTGGGAGAACTCCGTCGACGACCGCTTCGACGACACCCCCGGCTGGACGAGGCACGCGGGCCCCGGCGGCTGGAACGACCTCGACTCCCTCGACGTCGGCAACGGCGCCATGGACGGCCTGACCAAGGCCGAACGGCAGACCTACGCCACCCTGTGGGCCGTCGCCAAGTCCCCGCTCTACACCGGCGACGACCTGACCAGGCTGGACAGCTACGGCCTCTCCCTGCTGACCAACAAGGAGGTCATCGCCCTCGACCAGGGCGACACGCCGCCCGCCCGGCCGGTCACGCCCTCCGACCCGCAGCAGGTGTGGGCCGCGAAGAACCCCGACGGCAGCCACACCGTCGCGCTGTTCAACCTCGCCGACTCGCCGGCCGCCGTCACCGCCGACTGGTCCACCCTCGGCTTCACCGGCAGGGCGGCCGTGCGGGACCTGTGGAACCACGAGGACCTCGGCACGTACAAGAACAAGATCACCGAGGCCCTGCCCGCCCACGGCTCCCGCCTGTTCACCGTCGCCCCGCACGGCAGCGCCCTGCACACCACCGGCTACGAGGCAGAGTCCGCCGGCAACACCCTCAGCGGCAACGCGTCCGTCGCCGACTGCTCCGCCTGCTCCGGCGGCAAGAAGGTCGGCAACCTGTACCTGGGCGGCAAGCTCCGCTTCGACAACGTCGTCGTCGACAGGCCCGGCACCTACCTGGTCAAGGTCGCCTACGTCAGCGGCGACGCCCGCCCGGTGAACGTCTCCGCCGACTCCGGCGGCGCCACCCGCCACAAGTTCCCCTCCACCGGCGACTGGGGGAGCGTCGAGACGGTGAGCGTGCCGGTCACCCTGAAGGCGGGGGTCAACACCCTCACCTTCGACAGCGGTTCGGACTACGCACCGGACATCGACCGCATCGACGTCCCCGCCTCCCCCCGGCTGTGATCGGAGCCCGCCATGGAGAATCCGCCCAGCAGACGCGGCTTCCTCGCCCTCGCCGCGGCCACCGGAGCCCTCGCCTCACTGCCCTCCTTCACGGCGGCCGCCGCCCCGCAGCGGCCCACCGCGACCACCGCGCCCGACCCCCGTCACCAGCTGTGGTGGCGGGCCCCCGCCGACGAGCACTCGCTCATCGAACAGGGACTGCCCGTCGGCAACGGCCGGCTCGGTGCCCTCGCCACCAACGATCCCGGACGCGACGTCCTGCTCGTCACCGACGCCACCCTGTGGACCGGCGGGCTCAACGACACCCTCGACTCCGACGGCCAGTTCCCCTACGGCCGCGACGACTTCGGCTCGCTCACCCTGCTCGCCCGCCTCACCGTCGACATCCCGGACCACGACCTGGGCGCCGTCACCGGCTACCGCCGCACCCTCGACCTCGCCCAGGGAGTGGTCACGACGTCGTACGTCCGCTCCGGAGTGACGTACCAGAGGCAGCTGTTCGCCAGCCGCCCCGACGACGTCGTGGTCCTGCACCTCACCCAGAACGGCGGCGGACGCTACACCGGCACGGTGTCCCTCGAGGGCACGCACGGCGAGGAGACGTCGAGCGCCACGTCCTTCGCCGGCTCCTTCCGCAACGGACTGCGGTACGCGGCCGCGGTCACCGCGTACGGCAGCGGCGGCACCGTCCGTGTCGACGGCACCCGCGTGGCCTTCTCCGGATGCAGGGACCTGACCGTGGTGCTCAGCGGCGGCACCGACTACGCGCCCGACGCGGCCGCCCACTACCGCGACCCCTCACTCGACCCCGGGGCCCTGGCCCGCACCAAGGTCCACGCGGCCGCCGGCCACCCGGCGGACACCTTGCTGCGCACCCACGTCGCCGACCACCAGGCGCTGTACGGGCGGTTCGACATCCGGCTCGGCACCTCGACGGACGCGCAGCGCGCCCTGGACACCTGGGAGCGGATCAGGGCCCGCGCCCTGGACGACACACCGGACCCCGAACTCGAGGCTGCCTACCTGCAGTTCGGCCGCTACCTGATGATCTCCGGCTCCCGCGGCAGCCTGCCGATGGGCCTGCAGGGACTGTGGCTGGACGGCAACGACCCGGACTGGATGGGCGACTACCACACCGACATCAACATCCAGATGAACTACTGGATGGCCGACCGGGCGGGCCTTTCGCCCTGCTTCGACGCGTTCACCGACTACTGCGTGGCCCAGCTCCCCTCATGGACCGACCTCACCGGGAGACTCTTCGACGACCCCCGCAACCGCTACCGCAACTCCAGCGGCAGGACCGCCGGCTGGACGGTCGCCATCTCGACCAACCCGTACGGCGGAGGCGGCTGGTGGTGGCACCCGGCGGGCAACGCCTGGCTGTGCAACTCCCTCTGGGAACACTACGAGTTCACGGCATCGCGCGCCCATCTGAAGAAGATCTACCCGCTCCTCAAGGGCGCCTGCCAGTTCTGGGAGGCACGGCTGCTCACCCACACCCTGCCGGACACCGGCCGGGAAGTCCTCATCGCCGACAGCGACTGGTCACCGGAGCAGGGCCCGCTCGACGCCAAGGGCATCACCTACGCCCAGGAACTCGTCCGGGCGCTCTTCGGCAACTTCCGCACCGCCGCGGCCGAGCTGGGCCGGGACGCCGAGTACGCCCGTACCGTCGGCGCACTCCGCGACCGCCTCTACCTCCCGGTCGTCAGCCCGAGGACGGGCTGGCTGGAGGAGTGGATGTCCCCCGACAACCTCGGCGAGACCACCCACCGGCACCTGTCCCCGCTGATCGGCCTCTTCCCCGGCGACCGCATCCGCCCCGACGGCTCCACCCCCGCCGACATCGTTGCCGGCGCCACCGCGCTGCTCACCGCCCGCGGCATGGACAGCTTCGGCTGGGCCAACGCCTGGCGCGCGCTGTGCTGGGCCCGGCTGAAGAACGCGGGCAAGGCCTACCGGCTGATCGTCAACAACCTCCGCCCGTCCACCGGCGGCGGCAACGGCACCGCTCCCAACCTCTTCGACATCTACCAGGCCGAGCAGGGCCGGGGCATCTTCCAGATCGACGCCAACTTCGGCACCCCGGCCGCCGCGGTGGAGATGCTGCTGTACTCCCGCCCCGGCCGCCTGGAACTCCTGCCCGCCCTGCCGGACGCCTGGGCCGCCTCCGGGTCGCTGACCGGTGCCGGGGCCCGCGGCGGCTTCGTCGTCGACCTGCACTGGCGGGACGGGAAACCCACCGAGGTGCGGATCCGCAGCATCGGCGGCACCATGACCTCCGTGGGATACGCAGGCACGTCCCGGACGGTCCGCCTCAAGCCCGGCGAGTCCGTCACGTTGAAGGACCTCGCGCAATGACCGGCCGGTTCGGGCGCGTCTGCCGGATCGCCGCCGTCCTGCTGGTGGCCGTCGCCTGCCAGTCCGTACCCGCCAGGGCCTCCGGCCCGTTCCCCGGGGCCACCGCCCGGGGCTCCGGAGTCGTCACCTGGGCGGCAGGTGCCGACCGGCTGGGCGAGGGCACGGCCGACAGCGCGTACCGGCTGGTCGTGCACACCAGCGTCGGCGGCAGCGACCTGCGCATCCGCCTGTCCAACGCCTTCGGCGACCGACCGCTGACCCTCGACAGCGTCTACGCGGGGCTGCAGAGCGAGGGTGCCGCACTCCGGCCGGGCAGCAACCGGCGGCTCACCTTCGACGGCGCCCCCACGGTCACCGTCCCGGCCGGCGCCGTCGCATGGAGTGACCCGCTGCCCGGAAAGGTCCCCGCCGCCGTCAACCTGGTCGTCAGCCTCCACACCCCGGACGCGGCGGGCCCGGCCACCGGCCACGGCATGGCGATGCAGACGTCGTACCTCGCCCGGGGCGACCGCACCGCCGAGGCCGGCGCGGCCAACTGGACCGGGACGACCGGATCCTGGTGGTACCTCGACGCCGTCTCCGTGCGCCCGCCGAACGCCGTCACCGGTGCCGTGGCGGTGCTCGGCGACTCGATCACGGACGGCTGGCAGTCCACCACCGACCTCAACCGGCGCTGGCCCGACTACCTGGCCCGGCGCCTCGGCGGAGCCGGTACGGCCGTCCAGGGCGTGGCCGACGAGGGCATCTCCGGCAACAAGGTGCTCGCGGACGGCGCCGGGCAGAGCGCTCTCCACCGGCTGGACCGGGACGTCCTCAGCCTGCCCGGAGTGCGCACAGTCTCCCTCTTCGAGGGGGTGAACGACCTCAAGGCCCACACCGGCGTCACCGCGGCCGACCTGATCGCCGGATACCGGGAGATCCTCCGGCGGGCGCACGCCGCCGGGAAGTGCGTGGTGGTCGCGACCGTCGGCCCGTTCGAGGGCTGGTCCGAGTGGGACCCGGCCGGCGAAGCCGTACGCCGGGACGTCAACCGGTTCATCCGCACCAGCGGGGAGTTCGACGCGGTCACCGACTTCGACCGCATCCTGCGCAGCCCCTACGTCCGCGAACGGATCCTGCCCTTCTTCGACAACGGCGACCATCTGCACCCCAACGACAAGGGCATGCAGGCGCTGGCCGACTCCGTCGACCCGGGCAGCCTCGACTGCGCCCGCTGAGAGCCGGGGCCGGCCGGGTCGCCCCGGCCCGGCCGGCCCCGGTGCTCCGTCTCCCTGCCGGTCCGCTGCCGGTTCAGCGCAGCGTCTCGGCCCAGTCGGCCGGCACCCGGCCCGCCGGTCCGGGTGTCGGCTGGTCGGCCGGATGGCTGACCGGGGGCGCGAGTTCGGGACCGGAGTCGTACAGCTCGTTCTTGGCGTAGTCCCAGAACCAGCCCTCTCCCGGCTCGAAGCTGCGGATCACCGGGTGCCCGGTCTCCCGGTAGTGGCTCGTGGCGTGCTTGGCGGGGGAGTCGTCGCAGCAGCCGATGTGCCCGCACGTCGCGCACCGGCGCAGGTGGAACCACCAGCCACCGGCCTCGTCGCACTCCACGCACCCGGCGCCGCTGGGCGGAACGCTCGGGTCGATCGTGGCCTCGTCGCTCATACTGCCTCCTCGGAGGTGGTCGTCAGGGCGGACGCCGCGTCGTCCGGCGTCTCGGCGGTCAGCGGCAGCAGCACCTGGAAACGGGTGTCGCCGGGCACCGACTCGACCTGCAGGGTGCCGTGGTGCTTGTTCACGACGATCCGCCACGAGATGTCGAGACCGAGACCGGTGCCCTGACCGACCGGCTTGGTCGTGAAGAACGGGTCGAAGATACGGCTCTTGATCTCCGACGGGACTCCCGGTCCGGTGTCCCGGAACTCCACCAGCAACCGCTCGTGGTCCAGCGCGGTCCGTACGGTCAACGTGCCTTCCCCGCCCGCGCCGTTGATGGCGCAGACCGCGTTGTCGATGAGGTTCGTCCATACCTGGTTCAGCTCCGCCGGATAGCCGGGGACCGGTGGGAGCGTACGGTCGTACTCCTTGACCACCTGGATGCGCGAGCCGATCTTGCCCGACAGCATCAGCAGCGTGCTGTCGAGGAGTTCGTGCACGTCCACCACCCGGTAGGGCGCCCGGTCCAGCTGGGAGTACTGCTTGGCCGCGTCGACCAGCTGCGAGATACGCGTGGTGGAGTCCTCGATCTCGGTCATCAACAGCTCGGTCTCGATGGTGTAGTTGAGCCAGCCGATCGCCCCGGGCAGGATCTCCTCGTCCACGGCCGCCGCGACCTGCTCCAGCCAGTCGACGTCGAGCCCGGCCTGCACGAAGGTCGGCGCCAGCTGCCAACCGTGGTCGAGACCGTGGTCCTCCAGCCACTCCGTGAGCATGTCCTCCCGGTCGGAGGCCTCCAGCGGGCTGAGCGCCGGAGCCTTCGCGACCCGCTCGGCGGTGCGCTCCTGGATCTCGATCAGGCCCGCCAACGCGTCCCGGGAGAACGGGCCTTCGGCGATGACCGCGAGCTTGTGGCGCATCTTCGCGACCCGCTCCCGCAGGGTCGACGTGGCCCGGACGGCGGCCGCTGCCGGGTTGTTCAGCTCGTGCGTGAGACCGGCCGACAGCGAGCCGAGCGCCAGCAGCCGCTCCCGCTGCCCGACGGTGGCCTGGATGTTCTTCGAACCGAAGAAGAGGCCCTCCAGCAGGTGCACGGCCATCGGGAACCACTCGCTCATGATGGCCGCGAAGGTGTCCGCCGGCAGCACGAAGAACCGCGTCGGCTCCGTCACCCGCATCGAGTTGTTGTACGCCTGCCGCACCCGGTCACTCAGGTACGCCTGCATGGCGCCCGCGTACACCCCGCGCTGCGAGGTGCGGGTCACCTCGACGTCGTCGCCGCCGACGCGCCGCGAGAGCACGACCGTGCCCTCGATCATCGCGAAGAAGCAGGTGGCGGGGTCACCCTCGGTGTACACCGGGCCCGGTTGGAACAGCTCCACCCGGCCCTCGCTGCACAGCCGGCCCAACTGCTCCGGCGTCAGCTTCTCGAAGAGGAACAGGGAGCCGATCTCCCTCGGGCTGCACGGCATCAGCTGTCCGCTCATGACTGCTCCAGATACCGGTGGACGAGCATCACGGCCATGGCTCCCTCTCCGACGGCGGACGCGACACGCTTGGCGGACTCGGCGCGTGCGTCGCCCGCCACGAACACGCCGGGAATGCTGGTCTCCAGGTGGTACGGCGGCCGGTCCAGCTCCCAGCCGGCCGGCGGCCGCCCGTCGGCGGTCAGGTCGGGCCCGGCCAGGATGAAACCGCGCTCGTCGCGCAGCACCGTGTCGCCCAGCCAGTCGGTCAGCGGAGCCGCGCCGATGAACACGAACACCCACTGGGCGTCGACCTGTTCGCTCTCACCGCTCGCCACATGACGCAGCGTCAGCCGCTCCAGGCGGTCCGAGCCGTGCGCGGCGTCGACCACCGTCTGACTGCGCACCGTGATGTTCGGGGCCTCGCCGATCTGCTGGATCAGGTAGTACGACATCGACGCCGACAGGTCGGAGCCACGCACCAGCAGCGTCACCGACTTGGCGAACCGCGACAGGTACATCGCCGCCTGCCCCGCCGAGTTGGCGCCGCCGACGATGTACACGTCGTGTCCCTGGCAGGCGTTCGCCTCGGTCAGTGCGGAGCCGTAGAACACCCCGCAGCCGGTCAGGTCGATACAGCCCCGAGCCTCCAGCTGCCGGTACTGCACGCCGGTCGCCAGGATGATGCTGTGCGCCGCGATCGCCGAGCCGTCCGCGAACCGTACGATCCGGGCCGCGCCGTTGACCTCCAGTCCCGTCACCTCGCGCGCGGTCAGGATCTCGGCGCCGAACTTGGCCGCCTGCCGCCGCGCCCGGTCGGTGAGCTGGGCACCGGAGACGCCGTCCGGGAAGCCGAGGTAGTTCTCGATCCGGGAGCTCTGCCCGGCCTGCCCGCCGGTCGCCGACCGCTCCACCAGCACGGTCCTGAGGCCCTCCGAAGCGCCGTACACGGCAGCGCCCAGCCCGGCCGGACCGCCGCCGATGACCACGAGGTCGTAGAAGTCGGCCGTGGGTGTCGTCGCCAGGCCCACCTGTGCGGCCAGCTCCGGCGCCTCGGGCTCGACCAGCACCGTGCCGTCCGGGGTGATCACCAGCGGCAGCCGCTGGCCGTCCTGCCCGGCCGCCGCCAGCAACCGCTGCCCCTCCGGCTCCTCCACCGAGTACCACCGGTACGGCACCTGGTTGCGGGCCAGGAACTCACGCACGTCCGACGACCGCGCCGACCACCGGTGCCCCACGACCTTGGTGGTGGCCACCGACCGGTAGTCGCTGTGGCGCCATGCCTCCAGCAGGTCGTCCAACACCGGATAGAGCTTCTCCTCCGGCGGGTCCCACGGCTTGAGCAGATAGTGATCGAGGTCGACGACGTTGATCGCGTCGATCGCCGCGCTGGTGTCCGCGTACGCCGTGAGCAGCACGCGCCGCGCCCCCGGATACACGTCCAGGGCCTGTTCCAGGAACTCGATGCCGTTCATCTGCGGCATCCGGTAGTCGGCGAGGATCACGGCCACCAGGTCGCCGCGCAGCTTCAGCTCCCGGAGCGCGTCCAGGGCGGACTCTCCCGACTCGGCGCGCACGATCCGGTACGACTCGCCGTAGCGCCGCCGGAGGTCACGGGCGACGGCGCGGGAGACCCCCGGGTCGTCGTCCACGGTCAGAATGACGGTCCGCGCTGCGTCGGCAGCCTGTGCCATGGGTCTCCCACCCCGAGCGATCGGTTCCACGGGACGGTGGATCGTCTGGAGCGCAGTCCACCGCACCGGTTCCCGCCCATCGTATGTTCGATCGCCCCGGATCGCTCCGGGATACGGCCCCGGGGGACGGCCACCGGCGGCAGGACCGCGCCGTGGTGAAGACTGGCCCCACGGACACGGAAGGCTGGGAGGCCCGAGCATGACACGCCCGATCACGGCAGGGGTGGACGGTACGGAGGAGAGCCTGGCCGCGCTGGACTGGGCGGGCCGGGAGGCCGTACGCCGGGGGCTGCCCCTGCGCGTGGTGCACGCCTGGCGCTTCCACGAGGGCCTGCACGCGGCCGACCGGGACACCCAGCACGGCTGGGTCTCGGACGGCGTGTCGGACGCCGTGCGCGCCTTCTCCGCACGGCATCCGGAGCTGTGCACGAGCGTCGACGTGGTCGAGGGCGGAGCCGTCGAGGCGCTGGTCGCGGCCGCGGCGGAGGCCGAGATGCTGGTGCTCGGCTCGCGTGGGCACGGCACGGTGGTCGGGTTCCTGCTGGGCTCCGTCGGCCAGCAGGTGGTCGCCGCGACGGACCGGCCCGTGGTCCTGGTGCGCGCCGGGAACGAGCCGGCGGCGGAGGCGGCCGGACGGGACGTCGTGGTCGGCCAGCAGGGCGGACCGGAGGACAGCGCCGCCGCACTGCGGTTCGCGTTCGAGACGGCGGCCGCCCGCGGCGCCACCGTCCGGGCCGTCCGGGCCTGGACGGTGCCGCCGGTCTTCGCCTACAGCCCTGGTTCGCTGAAGCTCCTGGACGAAGCCGGCGGGCTCGAACCGTACGAGCGCAAGGCCCTGAGCGAGGCGCTCCGGCCGTGGCGCGAGCGCTTCCCGCAGGTGCCCGTGGCCGAGCACATCGAGATGGGCAGCGCGGGGCAGGTGCTGCTCTCGGTGGCCGGCCGGGCCCAGCTGATGGTCGTCGGCCGGCGGGCGCACCGCACGGCGGTGGGCGCCCGGATCGGCTCGGTCGCCCACGGCGTGCTGCACCACGCCGAGTGCCCGGTGGCCGTGGTCCCGCACGAGTGACCCGGTACGCGGACCCGGTGCGCGTGATCTAGTCCGGGGTCGTCGGCAACAGGGTCGCCCGGGCCCTGGGGAGAACGTTCGCGATGTAGTCCTCGACCGCGGTGTCGAGGCCTATGTCGTGCTGCGCCTGCTCGGACAGGTACCAGCGGTGTTCTAGCAGCTCGTGGTAGATCTCGGCTGGATCCATGGTGCCCCGCAGCTCCGGCGGGACGGCTCGGACGGTGGGCCGGAACACGTCCCGCACCCAGCGGTGTGCCAGCACCTCGGGGCGGGTGGTGAGGGGGTCGCCGGGCGCGTGGTCGTCCTGTCCGGCCATCCAGCTCTCCAGGTCGCCCAGCAGCCGCCGGGCCTGGTTCTCCTCGGTGTCCAGGCCGGTCAGCCGCAGCAGCTGGCGCTGGTGGTGGCCGGCGTCGACGACCTTGGGCACGAAGGTGACCGAGTCGCCGTTCGAGGAGTGCTCGATCTGCATCTCGGCGACGTCGAAGCCGAGGTCGTTCAGGCGCCGTATCCGTCGTTCCATGTAGTGGTACTTGCCCGCCGGGTACACCGAGGTGCGGGTCAGCTCCTGCCACAGGCCGCCGTAGCGGGTGCAGATCTCGTGGCCGAACTCGACGGGGTCGACGGACGGGTGCAGCGCGCCCGACGCCTCCAGGTCGAGCAGCTCGCCGCTGATGTTCACCCGGGCCAGATCGAGGTCGTAGTCCCGCTGCCCGGGGCTGAGCCGGGGATGCAGGTCGCCGGTCTCGGCGTCCACCAGGTACGCGGCGTAGGCGCCCGCGTCCCGGCGGAACAGGGTGTTGGACAGTGAGCAGTCGCCCCAGGCGAACCCGGCCAGGTGCAGCCGTACCAGCAGCGCCGCCAGGGCGTCCATCAGGCGGTGCATGGTCGCCGGGCGCATGGTCGTCTCGAACATCGAGCGGTACGGCTGCGAGCCGCGCAGATGCCGCGTCACCAGCACCGGCTCCAGCGGGGCGCCCACGCGGTCGGTGCGGCCGGTGATCACCGCGAGGGGGTCGACCGCCGGGATGCCCAGCCGGTCCAGGTCACGCAGCAGTTCGTACTCGCGCAGGGCGGGCCGCTCCGCCAGCTCCTTGACCGCGATCACCTCGTCGCCGGCGTGCGCGTAGCGCACGACGTGCCGCGAGATGCCCCGGGGGAGTGGCACGAGGTACTCCTCGGGCCACTCCTCCAGGGGCACGTCCCAGGGGAGTTCGAGCAGGAGTGCGGGGTGCTCCGGGTTCGTGGCACTGATCTGCAAGGCCATGGCACGAACCCTAAGGCCCCGCCGGCGTTCTCAGGAGGCGCGTTCCCTGGCCTGTTCGGCGGCGGCCCGCACCGAGCCCCGGTGGACCGGGCCGTGCCCGGGCAGCAGGGTGTCGCCGTCGAGCGCCCCGATCAGGTCCAGCGAGGCCACGGCCCGGGAGCGCTCGTGGTGGAAGAAGTCGTGCAGCATCTGGGGGCCCTTGAGCCGCGAGGTGGCGTGGCCGGTGGCCAGGGCGTCGCCGGAGATGACGATGCCGGCGTCGGGCAGGTGGAAGACGCAGTGGCCGTCCGTGTGGCCGGGGGTGTGCACGGGGACGGGCCGGCCCGGCAGGTCGAGCGCGCCCTCGGCCGGGAACGGCTCGGGTGCGGTGACCGGGTTGTGCTCGATCCCGCCCACCCGGATCACATGTACCGCCCAGGGGACCACACCGGGCCGCCAGGAGTTGCGCACGACGTCGCCGATCGTGGCCTGCTGGAGGAAGTCCCGGCGCGCGTGCGGGACTTCCGCGGGGTGCAGGTAGACCGGGGTGCCGTAGTTGCTGCGCAGGTACTCGGCGGAGCCCACGTGGTCGTTGTGCGCGTGGGTGATCAGCACGGCGGCGACCGCTTCGGGTGAACTGCCCACCACGGCGAGGGATTCGAGGACGCCCTGCCGGTCCCCGGGGTACCCGGTGTCCACCAGCGTGACGGCGTCGCCGTCCTTGAGGATCACCCAGTTGGTGTTGTGGCCGTGCACCAGATAGGTGCCGTCGGCGACTTGGCGTACGTCTGCCTGCATGATCTCCCCGAGGCCCAGAGCAACCGGTCGTCGGGGGACAGCCAACCAGATGGCGCACCGTCCTCCGCAAGAGGGCGGCCGTCACGGGCCGGTCACTGTACGCCGTGCGGGCGGAACTGGATGCTGATCCGCGGCCCCGTCGCGCGGGCGGTCTTGGGGACGCAGTGCTCCCAGGTGCGCTGGCAGGAGCCGCCCATCACGATGAGGTCGCCGTGCCCGAGCGGCCGCCGGACCGTCGTGCCGCCGCCTCCGGCCGGCCGCAGCAGCAGGTCCCGGGGCGCGCCGACGGAGAGGATCGCGACCATCGTGTCCTGCCGGGCGCCCCGCCCGATCCGGTCGCCGTGCCAGGCCACACTGTCCCGGCCGTCGCGGTAGAAGCACAGACCGGCGGTGGTGAAGGGCTCGCCCAGCTCCTCGGCGTAGTGCGCGGACAGGGCCGTGCGCGCCTCGACCAGGACGGGGTGGGGCAGCGGGTCCTGTGCCGCGTAGAAGGCCAGCAGACGCGGTACGGCCACCACGTTGTCGTACATCTTGCGTCGTTCCGCCCGCCACGGGACCTCGGCCGCCAGCTGCTCGAACAGGTCGTCGGCGCCGCTCAGCCAGCCCGGCAGCACGTCGATCCAGGCGCCCCGGCCGAGCTCGGTCCGGTGCAGTCCGTCGAGGGTGCCGAGCCGCAGCTCGTCGGTCTGGTCGAACAGGGAGCCCTGCAGTTGCGTGGACATGGATCCAGCGTACTCCTGAATCGAAAATACGTTCCCATCGTGGCGAGTCTTTCGATACACAGGTGTATCGGATACATTCCTGTATCAAACGGGGGCGACGGAGGTCTCGGCGATGACGGCGCAGGACACGGCCCGGAGGGTCACCAAGCGGCGGGCGCGGACGCGGGCCAACCTGCTCGACGCCGCCTTCGCGGTGTTCGCCGCCAAGGGCTTCGGCCGCGTCTCCATCGAGGAGGTCTGCGAGGCCGCCGGCTACAGCCGGGGCGCCTTCTACTCCAACTTCGCCACCCTGGACGAGCTGTTCTTCGCCCTCTACCAGGAGCGCGCCGACCTCATCGCCGCCCAGGTGGCCGACGCCCTTTCCCAGGACGGGCCCGACCTCGACGTGCCCGCCTCCGTGGACCGGGTCACCGAGGTCCTGCTCCTCGACGTGGACTGGTTGCTGGTGAAGACCGACTTCCTGGTGCACGCGGCCCGCGACCCGGCCGTCGCGCACGCCCTCCTCGACCACCGCACCCGGCTCCGGGAGGCCATCGCCGACCGGCTGTTCCGGGCCCGCGGCCACACCGAACTGCCCGCCGTGCTCGGCGACGCCGACGGCGCCGCCCGCGCGGTGGTCGCGGCCTACGACGGCGTCACCACCCAGCTGCTGCTGGACAAGGACGTCGACGCGGCCCGCACCTGGCTTGGGCAACTGCTCACCGCCCTGCTGACCGACGGCAGCGGCACCCCGGCCTGAGCCGCAGAAGGAAGCAGACACAAGCAGACGCAAGCGGAAGGAAGGAACGGACGCCATGGACGCGGACGTCATCGTCGTCGGAGCGGGCCTCGCCGGCCTGGTCGCGGCGCACGAACTCACCAGCCGGGGCCGGCGCGTCGCCCTGGTCGACCAGGAGAACGCCGCCAACCTCGGCGGCCAGGCGTTCTGGTCCTTCGGCGGGCTCTTCCTCGTCGACTCGCCCGAGCAGCGGCGCCTCGGCATCAAGGACTCCTACGACCTCGCCTGGAACGACTGGCGGGGCAGTGCCCGGTTCGACCGCCTGGAGGACGAGGACTCCTGGGCGGTGCGCTGGGCCCGCGCCTACGTCGAGTTCGCGGCCGGCGAGAAGCGGTCCTGGCTGGAGGGGCACGGCATCACGCTGCTGCCGACCGTCGGCTGGGCCGAGCGCGGCGACCTGCGCGCCGACGGGCACGGCAACTCCGTACCCCGCTTCCACATCGCCTGGGGCACCGGCACCGGCGTGGTCGAACCCTTCGCCCGGTACGCCCGGCAGGCCGCCCGGGACGGGCTCCTCACCTTCTACCACCGCCACCAGGTCGACGAACTCGTCCTCGAGGACGGAGCGGCCCGCGGCGTGCGCGGCACGGTCCTGGCCGACGACGACGCGCCGCGCGGCGTAGCCTCCAACCGCGACCGCGTCGGCGACTTCGAACTCACCGCCCAGGCCGTGATCGTCACCACCGGCGGCATCGGCGCCGACCACGACATCGTCCGCCGCTACTGGCCCGAGCGGCTCGGCACGCCTCCCGCCGAGATGGTCACCGGCGTCCCCGCCTACGTCGACGGCCGCATGCTCGACATCAGCGCCGAGGCGGGTGTGCGCCTGGTCAACCGGGACCGCATGTGGCACTACACCGAAGGCCTGCAGAACTGGAACCCGATCTGGCCGGGCCACGGCATCCGCATCCTGCCCGGACCGTCCTCCGTCTGGCTCGACGCCCTCGGCCGCCGCCTGCCCGACCCGTGCCTGCCCGGCTACGACACCCTCGGCACCCTGAAGTACCTGCGCACCACCGAGGACATCGCCGGGTACGACCACTCCTGGTTCGTCCTCACCCGGAAGATCATCGAGAAGGAGTTCGCGCTCTCCGGCTCGGAACAGAACCCCGACATCACCGCCAAGGACCGGGCGGCCGTGCTGCGCGACCGGCTGCTCGGCAGGGGCGCCCCCGCCCCCGTCCAGGCCTTCCTCGACAAGGGAGCGGACTTCGTCACCGCGGACAGCCTGGAGCGGCTGGTCGAGAAGATGAACGGCCTCACCGACAAGCCCCTGCTCGACGCGGCCGAGGTACGCCGCCAGATCGAGGCCCGCGACCTGCAGATCGCCAATCGGTACAGCAAGGACTCCCAGGTCCAGGGCATCCACAACGCCCGCCGCTACATCGGCGACCGCCTCGGCCGGGTCGCCGCCCCGCACCGCATCCTCGACCCGGCTGCGGGCCCCCTGATCGGCGTCCGGATGCACGTCCTGACCCGCAAGACCCTCGGCGGCATCCAGACCGACCTCGACTCCCGCGCCCTCGGCCCCGACGGCACACCCGTCGGCGGCCTGTACGCGGCGGGCGAGGTGGCAGGCTTCGGCGGCGGAGGCGTCCACGGCTACAACGCCCTGGAGGGCACCTTCCTCGGCGGCTGCCTGTTCTCGGGCCGCGCCGCGGGCCGGGCGGCGGCCCGGCAGACGGGCTGACGTCAGCCCTTCAGCAGGTCCGCCAGCACCGTGGCATGGCTCCGCTCCGGCGTCTTGGACGCCGTGAGCAGCGTGACCGGCCCCTTGCGGGCCGACTTCCTGAGGCCGTCGAGGAGTTCGACGGCCTCAGGACCCGTCAGCTCCGCCTCGTAGCGGCCGCGGAACTCCTCGTACGAGCCCTCGCCCGCGTGGTACCAGCGGCGCAGCTCCGTCGACGGCGTGAGGCCCTTGGGCCACTCGTCGATCTGCGCCGCCTCCTTGGCGAGGCCGCGCGGCCACAGCCGGTCCACCAGCACCCGCAGGCCGTCGTCGGACTCCGGCGGCTCGTAGATCCGGCGCACGCGCACACTCACGGTCTGGCTCCCCTCGGTCGCGGACGGCTCTGCGAGCGTACTTCGGCCGCCCCGCGACACCGGGCGGCAACGCGGCGTGACTTGACCTGAATGAGGGGGAAACGGAGACAGCCGCGGCCCTAGTCTGTGGACGAATGATCATCGCCACCCCCGAAGGAGCGCCCATGACGGCAGCGCACAGACAGACCTCACCACGACGCAC
The DNA here is from genome assembly GCF_056434245.1 of Streptomyces sp. NPDC044064. Taxonomy (NCBI): domain Bacteria; kingdom Bacillati; phylum Actinomycetota; class Actinomycetes; order Kitasatosporales; family Streptomycetaceae; genus Streptomyces; species Streptomyces sp. NPDC044064. The sequence continues at coordinate 24,104 of NZ_JBWKFN010000011.1, read as the reverse complement.
CGCGGTCCTCCGCCGTGAGGCGGTCCTCGCCACCGTCCCCGTCGCCGTGGCGGCACTGCTCGGCGCCGCCGGAACGGCGTCGGCCGGCACCATCGGCACCTCGGGCGCCGGTGACCCGTACTTCCCGCTGAGCGGCAACGGCGGCTACCACGTCAAGCACTACGACCTGACGCTCCGCTACGACACCACCTCCCGGCGCCTGGACGGCAAGGCGGTCCTCACCGCCCGCGCCACCCAGAAGCTGACCCGGTTCGACCTGGACCTCAAGGGCCTGAAGGTCACCGGCGTCACCGTCGACCGCACCGCCGCCGGCTTCCGCCGCGACGGTCAGGAACTCGTCGTCACCCCGCGCCACACGCTGCGCAAGGACCAGGAGTTCCGGGTCACCGTCACCTACCACGGCACCCCCAAGTCGGTCACCGACCCGGACGGCTCCGCCGACGGCTGGATCCGCACCGACGACGGGGCGTTCGTCGCGGGCGAGCCGCAGGGCGCCATGACGTGGTTCCCGGGCAACAACCACCCCAAGGACAAGTCGTCGTACGACTTCACGATCACGGTCCCGAAGGGGCGCACCGCCGTCGCCAACGGTGTCCTGCGCGGGCAGCAGACCGAGAACGGTCGCACCACCTTCCGCTGGCACCAGGCCGAGCCGATGGCCGCCTACCTGGCCACCGCCACCGTCGGCAAGTTCAAGGTCGAGCAGTACACCACCCACGACGGCATCCAGGTCTACAACGCCGTCGACGCCCGTGAGGCGCGCGCGGCCGCGCCGGTGCTGAAGAAGCTGCCCTCCGTGCTGGAGTGGGAGAGCAAGCTGTTCGGGCCGTACCCGTTCCGCGCGGCCGGCTCCATCGTCGACCACGCGCCCGACGTCGGCTACGCCCTGGAGACCCAGAGCCGGCCCGTCTACGACTCGGCTCCCGACCTGAGCACCCTCGTCCACGAGAGCGCCCACCAGTGGTTCGGCGACTCGGTCTCGCTGACCGCCTGGAAGGACATCTGGCTCAACGAGGGCTTCGCGACCTACGCCGAGTGGCTCTACAGCGAGCAGCACGGTGGCGACAGCGCCCAGAAGACCTTCGACGCGCTCTACGCCCGCCCGGCGAACGACCACCTGTGGGCCTTCCCGCCCGGCGACCCGGGCAGCGGCAAGAACCTCTTCGACACGCCCGTCTACGCCCGTGGCGCGATGGTCCTGCACGAGCTGCGCAAGGCGGTCGGTGACCAGGACTTCTTCCGCATCCTGCGCACCTGGGCGACCGAGCACCGGGCCGGGCACGGTACGACGGCCCAGTTCGTGAAGCTCTCCGAGCGGGTGTCCGGCAAGGACCTGGACGGTCTCTTCCACACCTGGCTCTACACGAAGGGCAAGCCGAGCAAGGCCTAGCGGCTCCGCTGCCGGAACCTGACGGGTTCCAAACATGTGTCGGCCAGGGTCGACCCATGTTCGATCGCAGATCCGCCGTCGCTCTCCTCGTCTCCCCGCTGCTGCTCACCGGCTGCGGCGGTGGAGCCGAGGCGACCGAGCGCCGCACCTCCGCGGCCCGCCCGGCGCCGACGGCCACCCCCGCACCGACCCCCACGTCCGAGCCCGTGGCGGAGCCGGCACCCCGGCGGATGGCCGGCCTCGGCCCCAAGATCCATGCCGCGATACCGGACCGCTCCCGGCAGGCCGTCGTCGTCACCGGGCGCGGCAGGAACTCCCCGCTGTCCGCGGTCGTGCTGCACGAGCGCACCGCCACCGGCCGGCAGCCGGGCACCGCGTGGCCCGCCCTCCCCCAGTCTCGGCTCCGCTCGACCGGGGGGACCCCCATCGCCCTGCACGGCTGGAGCGCCCACCACACGGCCGGAGACCTGCGCTCCCCGGTCGGCGTCTACACGCTCAGCGACGCCGGCGGCCTGCCGGCGGACCCGGGCAACAGGCTTGCGTACCACCACTCCAGCGGCTTCGTCCCGCCCGGCACCGGCTTCGAGGGCGAGCCCCTCCCCGGGTCCTTCGACTACGTCGTCGCCATCGACTGCAACCGCAGGCCGGGCACCTCTCCGCTGGACTGGACCCGCCCCCTGGGCGCGGGCCGGGGCGGCGGAGTCTGGTTCCACGTCGACCACGGCGGCCCCACCCACGGCTGCGTCAGCGTCGCCAAGTCCCACATGAAGGACCTCCTGCGCACCCTCGATCCGAAGCGGCATCCGGTGGTCGTCATGGGGTACGCCGACTGGCTCGCCCTCTGAGCGTCCTAGGATCCGAACTCGTGTGCGCACATGTGCTGGTCGCCGAGGACGACGAGAAGCAGGCCGAACTGATCCGCCGCTCCCTGCTGGCCGAGGGGCACACCGCCACGGTGGTGCACGACGGCGCCGCCGCTCTCGACGCGGCCCGGCGCCTGAGACCCGACCTGGTCGTGCTCGACCTGATGCTCCCGGTCGTCGACGGCTTCGGGGTGTGCCGGGTGCTGCGCGGCGGAGAGGATCCGGACATCCCGGTGGTGATGCTCACCGCACGCGCCGCCGAGGACGACGTGCTGCTCGGGCTGGAGCTGGGCGCCGACGACTACATGACCAAGCCGTACAGCCCGCGCGAGCTGATGGCCCGGATCCGCACCGTCCTGCGGCGCAGCGGGCGCGGCGGCAGCGTCCGGGGCGATGATCCGGTCGTACGGGCCGGGGGGATCGGCGTGGACCCCGTACGCCACGAGGTGCGCTGCGACGGAAAGCCGGTGGAGTGCACGCCGGCCGAGTTCCAGATCCTGCTGGCCATGGCGGGGGAGCCCGACCGGGTGTTCTCCCGGCGGCAGTTGCTGCAGTGCACGCGTGGCTTCGACCGGGCCTCCACCGAGCGCGCCGTCGACGTGCACATCATGAACCTGCGCCGGAAGATCGAGGCCGACCCGCGGCGGCCGATGCGTCTGGTGACGGTGTTCGGCGTCGGCTACAAGCTGACCGGCGGCCGGCCGTGAAGCGCCGCGTACCGCTGCGCAAACGGTTGCTCGTCCGGCTGCTGTTCGTCTCGGCCCTCATCGCGGTCTGCTCGGTGGCGGCCACCGCCTGGCTCGCGGTGACGACCACCACCAGTGCCCTCAAGGAGGAACAGGGCCAGGACCTCGCCGCCGACAACAGCATCCTCGCCCGGCTCAGTGGGTACGCCGCCGCCCACCCGGACTGGACGGGTGTCCGGCGCACGGTCCGTGACCTGGCCCGTGGCACCGGCCGGCGCATCGCCCTGACGAACGCCGACGGCACCCTGATCGCCGACTCCGCGCCCGGCGGCACCCCGCTGCCGCCCCGGCCCGCCGCCACCGTCGACCCCCTGCGCACCGACACCTACACCGACTCCGGGAGCCGGCTCAGCGGCATCGATCCCCGGGTGGTGGGGCCGTACCGGGTCACGGCCGGGGAGCGGCACCGGCTGGACGCGCTGGCCGCCAAGCGCAGGGAGTGCTATGAGCACTTCGGCGTCGACGGCACGGTCGTGCGGACCCCGAGCGGCCGTCCCGTGGTCAGCACCCCGGATGACACCGACATCTCCTACGCCTCGCAGCAGTGCGCGGACGGGCAGCTGAACACCCCCACGCCGACGGAGGAGCAGGCCCTGACCGAGCTCACGGCGCTGGCCCGGCCGTGCCTGAAACGGGCGGGGCTGGACATCGGCGGCCGGCTGTTCCTCACCTTCGACCCCAGTGCGAGGGATCCCTTCGGCGGCGGCTTCCTGGTGGCCAAGACCCCCCGGGTGGCCGACAGCAGGGCCGCCGTCCAGGCGTCGAAGAGCTGTGTGCTGAGCGCCCGCCGCATCCAGCTGGAGCCGTATGTCGCCCCGGTCGCCGACCTGTTCCTGGGCATCGGGGACCAGAACCCCGCCCGCTTCGACATGTCCACGGGCAACAAGGCCAAGGTGGTCGGCGCGGCCGGGCTGGTCCTCGCCGTCACCGTCGCCGTGACCGCCGTCGTCGCCGTAAGGCTCGTACGACCCCTGCGCGCGCTGACCGCGGCCGCGCAGCAGCCGCCCGAACGGCATGTGCGGGTGCCGGTGACCACCCGGGACGAGACCGGCATCCTCGCCGAGGCGTTCAACGACCTGACCGAGCGACGCGAACGCCTGGAGGCCCAGCGCAAGGCCATGGTCAGCGACATCGCCCACGAACTGCGCAGCCCGCTCACCAACATCCGTGGCTGGCTGGAGGTCGTCCGAGACGGCGTCGTCGACCCGGACCCGGCCCTGCTGGCCTCCCTGCACGAGGAGTCGCTGGTGCTCCAGCGGATCATCGACGACCTGCAGGATCTCGCGGCCGCCGACGCCGGCACGCTGCGCCTGCACCGCGAGCCGCTGCACGCCGGCGACCTGCTCGACCAGGTCGCCGCCGCCCACCGGGTCGCCGCCGACGCCGCCGGGGTCGCCCTGCGCACCGAGGCCGACGACACCGCCTGGCTGGACGCGGACCCCGTGCGCATGCGGCAGGCGCTCGGGAACCTGGTCTCCAACGCGCTGCGGCACACCCCCGCCGACGGCACGGTCGGCCTGGCCGCCCGCCGCGACGGCGAGTCGGTCCTGCTGACCGTCACCGACACCGGCTCGGGCATCGCCGCGGAGGACCTTCCGCACGTCTTCGACCGGTTCTGGCGCGCCGAGAAGTCCCGCAGCCGCCGCACCGGCGGCAGCGGCCTCGGCCTGCCGATCGTCCGCCATCTGGTCGCGGCCCACGGCGGTACGGCGGAGGCCGCGAGCGAGCCGGACGCGGGCGCGGTGTTCACCCTGCGGCTGCCGGCCGCTCCGGCGCCGGTGGACGCCCCGTGATCAGGCACGGGGCGCCCCTCACCGATGCGATCGGCCGCGGGTCTCTCCTGCCGCAGAGCCCTGCCGGACACCGGCCCTAGCGCGGACGCCGTGCCCCCATGCGCCGGGCCCGGGTGCGGCGTTCCGTCTCCGTCATGCCTCCCCAGACGCCCGCGGCCTGTCCGGTGTCCAGTGCCCAGCGCAGGCACTGCTCGCGGACGCCGCAGCGGCCGCACACCGCCTTCGCCCGCTCTGTCTGCACCAGTGCCGGTCCCGTGGTGCCGATCGGGAAGAAGAGGTCGGGTTCCTCGCGGCGGCATGCGGCGCGGTCTCGCCAGTCGTCCATCAACGTCACCTGCGATCGAGGTCGTACCTGCCCCTGGAAGATGCGTACTCGCCTTCGGGTCACCTGTCGATGCGCGGTGAAACGACTGATACCGGCCGCGTCACTGTTCCCGGACCCCCCACGGGGAGCCGTACTCGGTCAGCAGGTCGAGGAAGGGACGTGCGGGGAAGGCCTCCGGACCGAGGACGCCGGTGCCCGACCAGGCGCCGGTGGCGAGCAGTTCGAGGGCGACGACCGGGTTGACCGCCGTCTGCCACACCACCGCCTGACTGCCGTACTCCGTCATGGACCACTCGTTGTCGACGACGTGGTACAGGTACACCTCGCGCGGCGCCCCGTCCTTCGTGCCGCGCACCCAGGTGCCCGCGCACGTCTTGCCGCGCATCCGGTCGCCCAGCGTCGCCGGATCGGGCAGGCACGCGGCGACCACGTCCCGCGGCGAGACGGCGACCGGTCCGTCCGGGCCGGGCACGGTCACCGCCTCGGTGCGGTCGAGTCCCAGCCGGTGCAGGGTCTTCAGCGTCTCGATGAACTCGCCGCCCAGGCCGTACTTGAAGGTGACCCGCTCCGCGCCGACCCAGCGCGGCACCAGCAGCACCTCCTCGTGCTCGACGTTCACACACTCCACCGGGCCGATGCCCTCCGGGAAGTCGAACACCTCCGGCTCGCTGAACGGGGGCGTGGTGAACCAGCCGCGCCCGGCCTCGTACACGACCGGCGGGTTCAGGCACTCCTCGATGGTGGTCCAGATGCTGAAGGAGGGTGCGAAGTCGTAGCCGTCGACGGTGAGGTTCGCGCCGTCGCGGATGCCGATCTCCTCGATGGTGTCGAAGAGTTCGTCGGCCGCGTGGCGGGCGAAGACGTCCGACAGCCCGGGCTCCACGCCCATGCCGACCAGGGCGAGCGCGCCCGCCTTCTCCCACTCCTCGGCCAGCGCGAACTGCTCGTCGCCCAGCTTGACCCCGCACTCCTCGTACGGCCGTTCGGGGTGGCGCCGGGACAGGGACATCGCCATGTCGACATAACCGGCGCCGGCGGCGCGCGCAGCGCGGAACAGGGGCATGACGAAGCGCGGGTCGGTGGCGTTGAGCAGGACGTCGCAGCCGTGGTCGGCGAGCAGCCGGGCCACCTCGGCCTCGTCGGAGGCGTCCACGCGCTCGGCGCGGAACCGGCTTCCGGCGTCGCCGAGGGCCGCGACCGCCGCCTCGGCCCTGGCGGGGTCGTAGTCGGCGACCACCATCAGGTCGAGGAACGGGCGGCGGGCCGCGATCCGGGTGATGGCGGTGCCCACACCGCCGGCTCCCACGAGCAGTACACGCATGACGAAATCTCCCTGCCTGACACGAACGTATAGGGGACGGGGCAGGCGCGCCTTGCCGGGAATCAAACGCCGGGGCATGGCGTAAGGTCAATGCCGTTGGCATAAGGACCGCAGGGAGGACCCGCCGTGCCCAAGCCCGTGGTGCCCGAGGAGAAGCGCCGCCGGCGCCGTCCGACCCGCAGCGGCACCGTGCTGTCCGAGCCGCTCATCGTCGAGACCGCGCTGCGTCTGCTGCGTGAGCACGGCAGCACCGGGCTCACCGCGCGTCGCCTGGGTCTCGCCCTGGACTGCGACCCCAGCACGCTGTACCGGTACTTCCGCGGCATGGACGACCTGACCCTGGCCATCGGTGACGCGCTCATCGGGCAGGCTCTGGCGGGCTGGGAGCCGACGGGACAGTGGCGGGCGGACCTGCGGACGATCGGACTGCGCATCCACGCCGCGTACGTCGCGCACCCGCAGGCGGCGCTGCTGACCGCCAGCCGGGTCACCGGGCGCGCCCAGGAACTGGCCGCGGACGAGGCGGTCCTGGACGTCCTGCGCACGGCCGGGTTCTCTCTGCCGGAGACGGTCCGCGTCTACCACGCCTTCATCGACCAGACGCTGGCCTTCGCCGCACTCGACGCCGCGTCCCTGGCCCTGCCGAGCGCCTCCCAGCGGGCCGACGAGGACAAGTGGCACTCGACCTACGCCCGGCTGCCCCGCGCCACCCACCCCCGCATCGCCGAGGCGGCTCCGCTGCTGGCCCGGCGCATGGTCACCAGCGCCTACCCGACGGCCCTGGAGATGCTGCTGGACAGCGCGGCCGGGCGGCTCGCCCCGCAGGTGCCCTGACCTTCGCCGTCACCGGCGCAGCGCCTCGGCCGCCGTCGCCGTCACCGCCTCGGCCAGTGCCGCCAGCGCGGGGGAGTCCAGTTTCCACTGCTGCCAGTACAGCGGGAGGTCGACCCACTCCCGCGGGGCGAGCAGGACCAGGCGGCCCTCGGCCAGCAGCGGCCGGGCCTCGGGCTCCGGGATCATGCCCCAGCCGAGGCCCGCGGTGACCGCTTCGGCGAAGGCTTCCGAGGACGGCACGTAGTGCCGCAGCCGGCTGGCGCCCGTGCCGCCCAGCCGCCGTACGAAGCCGTCCTGGAAGTCGTCCTTGCGGTCGAAGACCACGACGGGCGCCTCGGGCAGGAGGTCCCGCAGCGGCCCGTCCAGATACCGCTCGGCGAACCCGGGTGCGGCCGCGGCCAAGTACCTCATCCGGCCGAGCGGGCGGACCGAGCAGCCCGGCACCGCGTCGGGCGAGGAGGTCACGGCCGCCATCACCAGGCCCTCGCGCAGCAACGCCGCCGTATGCGCCTCGTCCTCGCGGTGCAGCTCGTAGCAGAGGCCCTCCACCCGGGTGAGTGCGCCGAGGAACCAGGTCGCCAGCGAGTCCGCGTTCACCGCGACCGACACCCGCGTCGGCTCGCCGGCACCGCTCAGGCCCAGCTCGCCGCGCGCGTCCCGCTCCAGCCGGGCCAGCTGCCGGGCGAACCTGACCAGCACCGCCCCGGACTCCGTCGGGCGCACCGGCTTGGTGCGCTGCAGCAGCACCCGGCCGGTGCGCTGCTCCAGCGCCTTGACCCGCTGGCTGACCGCCGACGGCGTCACGTGCAGGGCCGCGGCCGCCGCGTCGAACGTGCCCTCGTCCACCACGGCGAGCAGCGTCCGCACCTGCTCCAGGGGAAGCTCCTCCATCACGAGCGCTAAGGATACGTAAGAATCTTTAGCTGTACCTGCAGTGATCGTTTGCTTAACGTCGACGGTATGAACCACGCACTGACCGCCGCGGCCGCCGGATTCGGCACCGGCCTCTCCCTGATCGTCGCCATCGGCGCCCAGAACGCCTTCGTCCTGCGCCAGGGGGTGCGCCGCGACGCCGTCCTCGCCGTGGTCGGGATCTGCGCCCTGTCCGACGCGCTGCTCATAGCCCTCGGCGTCGGCGGGGTCGGCGCGGTCGTGGTGGCCTGGCCGGGCGCGGTACGGGCCGTAGGGCTCATCGGCGGCGCGTTCCTGCTGTGCTACGGCGCCCTCGCCGCCCGCCGCGTCCTCAGGCCCGGTACCGGCCTGCGTGCGGAGGGCGAGGCGGCCGGCTCACGGCGGCGCGCCATCCTGACCTGCCTGGCGATGACCTGGCTCAACCCGCACGTCTACCTCGACACCGTGTTCCTGCTCGGCTCCCTCGCCGCCGACCGCGGCCCGCTGCGCTGGACCTTCGGGCTCGGGGCCGCCCTCGCGAGCCTGTGCTGGTTCGCCGCGCTCGGCTTCGGCGCGCGGCTGCTCGGCCGCTTCCTCGCCCGGCCCACGGCCTGGCGGGTCCTGGACGGTCTGGTCGCCGTCACCATGCTCGCGCTCGGCGCCACGCTCCTCGCCGGATCCTGAGACACCGGATCCTGAGACACCGGATCCTCAGACACCGGATCCTGCGGCGCCGGATCCTGGGACAACCCGTTCGGCAGGCGGGGAAGTTGCTGCCATAGTGAGGCTCGAAATCGAAAGATGTATCGAGCAACCAGGAAGCCCGTGGATACGAGCGAGAGCAGCACCGATCCCGACACCGGTGCCGACAGCGAAAGCCCGGCCGCCCCGGCCCCGCCCCGGCGCGGCTGGCGCCGCTGGGCGATGGACACCCGGCCGCTGCGCATCCCCGCCTACCGGCGGCTGTGGTCGTCGACCGTCGTCACCGCCGTCGGCAGCCAGCTGACCGCGGTCGCCGTCCCCAAGCAGATCTACGACATCACCCACTCCTCGGCCTGGGTCGGCTACGCCAGCCTCGCCGGTCTGGTGCCCATGGTGGTGTTCGCGCTGTGGGGCGGGGCGGTCGCCGACACGGTGGACCGGCGCAAGCTGCTGCTGGTGACCAACAGCGGGATCGCCGTGACCTCGGTGCTGTTCTGGACGCAGGCCGTCACCGGCCTGGACTCCGTCGTGGTCCTCATGCTGCTGCTCGCCGTGCAACAGGCCTTCTTCGGCCTCAACTCCCCGGCCCGCACCGCCTCCATAGCCCGCCTCGTCCCGGCCGAGCAGCTCGCGGCGGCGGGCGCGCTCGGCTCGACGGTGATGCAGACCGGCCTCGTCGCGGGTCCGCTGCTGGCCGGAGCGCTGATACCGGTCATCGGGCTGCCCGAGCTGTACCTGATCGACGCGCTGGCGCTGTGCGTCACCGTGTGGGCGGTGTTCCGGCTGCCCGCGCTGCCGCCGCTGGGCGCCGGCGCGGCCCGCCGGGCCGGGGTGCGCGAGATCGCGGCCGGGTTCCGCTACATCTCGGGGCACAAGGTGCTGCTGCTCTCGTTCCTGGCCGACATCGTGGCCATGGTCTTCGGCATGCCCCGCGCCCTGTTCCCGCAGCTGGCCGCGCAGACGTACGGCTCCTACGGCGAAGGGCTGGCGCTCGGTGTGCTGTTCGCCGGGATCCCGGTCGGCGCGGTGCTCGGCGGCCTGTTCTCCGGCGTCTTCTCGCGTGCGCGGCGGCACGGCTGGATGGTCATCGGCGCGGTCGTCGGCTGGGGCGTGGCCGTCGCCGGGTTCGGGCTGAGCGGCAACCTCTGGGTGGCCATGGCCTTCCTCGCCGCGGCCGGGGTCGCCGACATGGTCTCCATGGTGTTCCGCGGGGCGATCCTGCTGTCCGCCGCGACCGACGAGATGCGCGGCCGGATGCAGGGGGTGTTCACCGTGGTCGTCGCGGGCGGTCCGCGCCTGGCCGACGTGCTGCACGGCACCGCGGGCTCGGCGTTCGGCCCCAGGACTGCCGTGGCGGGCGGGGGCGCGCTGGTGGTGGTGCTCATGCTGGGGCTCGCCGCGGCCGTCCCGGCGCTGCGGCGCTACCGGATCTGAAGCGCCCCGTCAGGGGCGCGGGGCCGTGTCGATGTGCGGCTCCGCCGCGCGGGCGCGACCGGCCACGACGGCGCCGCAGTGGATCGACGGCGCATCGCGGTACCTCCGGCGGAGCTCAGAGCGGGCCGCTGCGCCGACGGAGCGTGTACTGATCCATCAGCTTGCCGCGGGTCGTCTCCAGGCGGTTGGCGAGGATCTCGGCGACCGTGCGCACCAGCGACAGCCCGAGCAGCGGGTCCTCCACGCAGAGGGCGAGCACCGACGGTCCGTCGAACTCGTAGGCCCGGACATTGCTGAAGGCCACGGCGCCGAAGTCCCACTCGTACGGCGGGAACAGCCAGGACCAGCCGAGCATGTCGCCCGCGCCGAGCGTGGCCACGGTGACCCGCTGCCGGGCGGTGACCTGCTGGTCCAGGTGGACCGCGCCGGAGCGGACCACCCAGAAGCGGTCGGCGGTGCCGCCCGCCTCGAAGATGTGGGTGTCCTCCGGGAAGGACACCTCCTTGGCCAGCTCCATCAGCCGCTCGCGCTGGGCCTGCGGGAGGGCGGTCAGCAGCTTTATCGCTTTGGTCATGGCGCGGGACTCCTCGCCGGCAGCGGTTCGGGTGGTTTCCCCAAGCCCATTTCAGCCGCTGCCGCCGTCCGGGGCACCTCGAAGGAAGCGGGTTTCTGCCGGCGACGTGCCGCGGAGGCATGAAAAAGCCCTGGCTGGACGGGGGAGACCAGCCAGGGCCGTATGCGGCGGTGAAGGAGGACGGTTCCGGTCGACTCCGTCACCACTTATGGATGAACGGTAAACCATCTTCCCGGAATTCGCCCAATCGAGAGCGGGTCGCGTGACTCGTTTCACTCCGGACGACACACCGGTGGCCGAAGTGCTCACAAGCCGTGTTTGCCGTGTGCGCGGGCGGGCAGGCGCAATTTGCTTCCGTCCAGGACCGGAAAACCTCTGTTCAGGAGCGATTCCGCATGCTGACCGACACGAAATCCGTCGCCTCGGAGCGGCGGACCCACGACGACGCCCCCGACACCGCGGCCCTCTTCGCACGGCTCGTGGAACTGGACGACTGCCCCGAACGGGACGCCGTCCGCGACGAACTGGCGACCGAGTGGCTGCCCATGGCCCACCGGATCGCAGGCCGGTTCCGCGACCGTGGGGAGTCCACCGAGGATCTGCGCCAGGTGGCCGCGCTCGGCCTGGTCAAGGCCATCGACCGGTACGACCCCTCCCGGGGAGCCTTCGAGAGCTACGCCGTCCCGACCATCACCGGCGAGGTGAAGCGGCACTTCCGGGACCGGATGTGGGCCGTGCGGGTGCCGCGCCGGGTGCAGGAGCTGCGCAACCGGGTGCGCCTGGCCCGCCGCGAACTCATCCAGCACCCCGGTGCCCCCGAGCCGACCGCCGCCGACATCGCCGCGCACACCGGCCTCACCGAGGAACAGGTCGCCGAGGGCGTGGAGGCGCTGGAGAGCTTCAGCAGCCTCTCGCTGGACGCCGAGCTGTCCACCGGCGAAGACGGGCACAACCTGGCCGACACGCTGGGTGCCACGGACTCCTCGTACGACGTCGTCGTCGACCGGGAGGCCGCCAAGGAGGGGCTGCGCCGGCTCCCCGAGCGGGAACGGGCCATCCTCTACATGCGCTTCTTCGAGGACATGACGCAGAGCCGCATCGCCGACCGGCTCGGCATCTCCCAGATGCACGTCTCCCGGCTCATCAGCCGCAGCTGCGCCCGGGTACGTGCCGTGGCGCTGGGGCAGCGGCAGGGCGGCCGGACCGCCGGGTGACCGGCCGTCACTTCCCGGACCGCTCCCGCGCGATGCCCAGCGGCCGGGCCAGACCCGACACCGCCTCGTCCAGGCGTTGCAGATGCCGCAGCACCCGGTCGGTCACCCGGCCGTAGCGCGGGGTGCGCAGGGTGCCCGGTTCCAGCATCGACGCGATGCTGGGGCCGGTCTCGATCTCCACCGTCGAGCGGGGGTCGGCGACGTGCGCGGCGATCGCCTCGATGTTGTGCACGATCCGCCGGCCCGCCCCGCGCAGCCGGGGATCAGCCGCGATCGACGGGTGCGTCGGCAGCAGCTCGGCCGTGGCCGCGAGCGAACGCGCGTGGTAGGCGCAGGTCTCCAGCAGGGCCACCACGTACCGGGCGGTGTCCCTGCGGCCGCGCTGCGGGGCGATCGGATGGGTCAGCGGCTGGGTGGCCGCACGCAGATCGGCCAGCGCCTGGTCCAGATCACGCGCCTGGTCCACCAGGTCGGCCGGCGGCGCGCCGCTCAGCTGGTCCATGGCGGCCCGGGTGACGAGCGCCAGCTTGTCGAGGACGCCGACGAGCAGGTCGTTGGTGCGCCGGTCGGTACGGACCGGCAGCACCAACGCCGCCGCGATCATCCCGCAGGCCGCGCCGAGCGCCGTCTCCTCCACCCGCAGCACCAGCACCGACACGCTGTAGGTGCTCAGCAGCGTGTAGAGCAGCCCCAGCATCGCCGTCACGAAGAACGACATCAGCGTGTAGGACAGGGGCGCGGTGAAGAACATGGCGAAGATGCACACCAGCACCAGCGCGAACGCCGTCCAGGTGTGGTGTCCGACCAGCCCCGCGAGTCCGATGCCGGCCACCACGCCGAGGACCGTGCCGACCAGCCGCCGGTAGCCCTTCACCAGGATCTCGCCGGTCGACGCGGTGTTCAGGAAGACGATCCAGCAGGTCAGCACCGCCCAGTACCAGCGCTGGCTGGACAGCAGCTCACCGCCCACGATGGCCAGGGCCGACCCGACGGCCACCTGCACGGCGGCCCGGGTGGTGGGCCGCCCGAGCCCGGTCGGCTCCGGCTTGGCGGGCTCGGTCTCCTCGCCGCTCTCGATGGCGGCGTCCTCGGCGTCCAGCTCCTCGCGGGACCGAGCCGTCGCCGGGGTGTCGTCGGACTCGTCCTGCGGCCCGTCCAGGGCGATCCGCAGCCCGAGGACGGCCCGCGCGGCCTCGCCGAGCCCCCGGTAGACGTCCTGTACGGCCGGGGAAGCCCTGGGCAGGTTCTCCTCCTCGCGGTAGCCGAGCAGCCGGTTGCGCACCTGCGCCAGCGCGGTTCCCGAGGCCTCGCCGATCGGGCGCAGCACCAGCAGGCGCAGCGCCTCCAGGTCCCGGCGCAGCACCGTCGTCGCCTCGTCCCGCACCGGCAGTGCGCCGCCGGACGGGAGGGGCGCGCCGGGCAGGTGCAGGGTGAGCGTGTCCGTCCGTTCGGCGCTGCGCGCCGTGAGCAGCAGCAGTCCGAGCCGCTCGGCGGCGATCTCGGCGTCGGCGACACGGCGCTGCAGCAGGCGTGCCGTCGCCTCGTCGGCGGTGCCGTCCTCCAGCCGGCCCTGGATCATCAGCGCCGTCTCGTGCAGCCGGGCGGTGCCGGTGCGCAGGTGCTCCAGCACCTTCTCGGCCTCGTCGGGACCGGCGTCCAGCAGCTCGATCTGGGTCGCGACCAGCTGCCCGAGCCGGGCCCTGAAGGCCCGCCGCAGCAGGCCGAGGGTGCCCGCCGGGGTCTCGGGCAGCAGGACGAACCGGGCGGCGGCGCTGCACACGAACGCCACGGTGATCACGCCGTACAGGGCGGGCAGCGTGGCGGTGGTCGCGTGCACGAACAGGGAGAGGAAGTAGATCTGGAAGCCGATGAGGCCCAGCGCCGTGCCGCGGTCGCCGAACCGGCGGCCGTAGACGGCACAGAAGATGAGAACGACGAAGAACACGTCGCCCACGACGACCCGTTGGTTCAGCAGCGCGCTCAGCGACACCGAGGCGAGCGCCACCGGCAGGCCCAGTGCGAGGGTGACGGCCTGCTGGGAGCGCTGCTTCTCGCGGAGGGCGAAGGTCGCGACCATCGACGCCATGGCGCCCGCGACGAGCTGCGGGACCGGGACCCGCAGCAGGGCCAGCACGGCAAGGGTGAGGACGATGGCGGCCACCGTGCGCAGACCCGCGGTGAGCCGCAGCAGCCCGGGATCGGACGCCGCGAGCCGGACCCGCATTCGTGCCCACCCCGACCGAACCGCTGCCCTCACGCCGCCGCGCTCTCTCCCGTGCCGGAACTTGATCTCCGTCCCAGCATGGCACGGCGGCCCGGCCCGCCCGCCCTCGGCCGGCCTGCTACTTGCCCTCGGCCAGCGTGTACGCAACGAGAGCGTTGGCGTGCCCGTGCCCGAGACCGTGCTCGGACTTGAGCCAGGCGACCAGCTCCATGTGCTTGGTCAGCGGGGAGGCACGGACCAGCTCCTGCCATTCGGCGACCGGACGGCCGTACTTCTTCTCGATCGAGGGGAAGTAGCTCGCCGGGCCCTGCACGGTCTTCTCGGTCATGGCGGTGTGTCCCATCCGTGTGACGTGTGCTGATCATCAGAGAAGACCGCCGGCCGGCCCGGAAGTGACCGGCAGTCTCCAGTGATCCGGGTCACATCAGGAACTCGCGGAGTCGCCACCCTCCGCCCGGGCGCGGACCTGTTCCGGTGTCAGATAGGTGTCCGTGTACTCGAAGTCCTTCAGCCGGGCCGGCTTGCGGGACTGGAAGCCGGTGCGGACGAAGTCGTCGCCTGCGACCGCGTTCAGCAGCCAGTTGGTCATGACGCGGGTCTTCGCGACGTTGGTGCGCAACGCCGACCAGTGATAGCCGCGGGCCACCGCCTGCGCGGGCACGCCCCGCAGCTCGATGCCCAGCGGCTTGGACACGGCGTCCTTGCCGCCCAGGTCGACGACGAGGCCCAGGTCCTTGTGCACGTACGGCACCAGCGGCTGGTTGCGCAGGGTCGCGATGACGTTGTCGGCGACCTTCCGGCCCTGGCGCATGGCGTGCTGGGCGGTGGGCGGACAGACCGCGCTCTCCTCGGCCTTGGTCTTGTCGGGCACGGCGGCCGCGTCGCCGAGCGCGAACACCCCGTCGTGACCGGGCAGGGTCATCTCGGTGGTGACCGCGAGCCTGCCGCGGACCGTCTCCGCGCCGAGCGTGGCGATCAGCGGGCTCGCGACCACACCGGCCGTCCAGATCAGGGTGTGCGTCGGCACCACCCGGCCGTCGGTGAAGGTGACCTCCTCGGCTCCCGCCTTGTCGATCGACACGCCCAGCGAGACGTCGATGCCGCGCCGCCGCAGGATCTCCTGCGCGCTGCGGCCCAGTTTGTCGCCCAGCTCCGGCATGAGCTTGGGCGCGATGTCGATGAGGTGCCACCTGATCAGGTTCGGGTCGAGCCGCGGATAGCGCTGCACGGCCGCGTGCGTGAGCCGTTGCAGACAGGCCGCGGTCTCGGTGCCCGCGTAACCGCCGCCGACCACCACGAACTGGAGCCGGGCGGCCCGTTCGGCCGGGTCGTCGCTGGCGTCCGCGAGGTCCAGCTGCGAGATGACGTGGTCGCGGATGTAGGCGGCCTCGGCGAGGGTCTTCATCCCGAACGCGTGCTCGGTGAGCCCCGGGATGTCGAAGGTGCGGGTCACGCTGCCCGGGGCCAGCACGATGTAGTCGTACCGCTCGTTGACGACGTCTTCGGTGAGGGTGCGGATGACACAGACCTTGGACTTCAGGTCCACGCCGATCGCACCGCCCGGGATGATCCGGGTGCGGTACTTCCTGCTGCGGCGCAGCGAGACGGCGATCGACTGCGGTGTCAGCACACCGGAGGCGACCTGGGGCAGCAGGGGGAGGTAGAGCTGGTAGGAGAACGGCGTCACCAGCGTGACGTCGGCCTCGTCCGGGGCGAGCTTCCGCTCCAGGCGGCGGACGCAATCGACTCCGGCGAAGCCTGCGCCAACCACCAGGATCCTGGGTCGTGTCACGGTGTTCATCCCTCTCTGCGGCTCCAGGCGGTCCGACTCCACGCCGTTCGCGTGCCCAGGATCGCTGCGGCCACACCGATCCCACCGTGCACCGAGCCGTTCCGCCAGCTGGGTGCGGCAGGCAGACGAACGCGTGGGCACCAGCATGCCCCCGCTGGGGCTCTTAGTAACCAGGTATCGCACAGATACACGTCGTACTCATGGGCACCGCGCACGCGGCGTTCCCCGTCACCAGGGCAGGAACACGTGGATGTCCTTGCCCCGGTCCTCGACGACCACGCTCACCTGACTGCACAGCGTGTGCACCAGGTGCCAGCCGATCCCGCCACCGCCCGCACTCGGCTGGAAGGGGCGCGGCTCGGGCCGGGTGGTGCTGGTGTCGTGCATCGTCACGTGCACCCCGTCGAAGGTGCGGCGCATCCGCAGGCCGAAGGGTCCCGGGGCGTACTGGACGGCGTTGGCGGCCAGTTCCGTGACGACCAGCAGGATGTCGTCCCAGCACTCGGGCGTGCCGGGCGGCGCGTCCCGGGCGAGGGCGCACAGGAACTCCTCCGCGGCGAGCCGTGCCCCGGTCACGTTGCGCAGCTCACCCGGGAAGGAGAACGCCCGCTCGGCCCACTCCTCCGGGTGCGGTGTGTCGTCGCCACGCGGCTCTGTCGCCATCTCGCATTCCCCGGCCCCGTCCGGTCGGGGCCGGCGGCCCCTCGCGACCAGGGCGGTCGTCGTTGCTGATCACTCCACTGCTCGGGTTCCCCCAGCCGGGCCGGTTACCCGTCCACCCGGCCGCCCGGGCTCCCTGCCCGCACCTCCTAGCGGAAGACGTTGTCCGAATCGTCCCAGTCGGCCGGCTCCTCGTGATCCGGCCGCCGTGCCGCGCGCGACCGGGCCTCGTACATCGCGTCGATCTCGGCGGCGTAGTGCCGCGCTATGGCGTCCCGGCGCAGCTTCATGGACGGTGTCAGCAGCCCGTTGTCCGGGGCGAACGGCTCCGGGAGGATGCGGTAGACCCTGATGGACTCCGAGCGGGACACCGCGCTGTTGGCCGAGGCGACGGCCCGCGCGATCTCCTCCCTGAGCGCGTTCTCCTCCCGGGCCTCCCGGCTCGGGGACTCGGGCTGCAGGGCCAGGCCGGCCCGCCAGTGCGCGAGGAACTCCGGGTCCAGCGTGATCAGGGCCCCCACGCAGGGCCGGTCGTCGCCGACGACCACCGCCTGGTGCACCAGCGGATGCATGCGCAGCCGCTGCTCCAGCGGGGCCGGTGCCACGCTCTTGCCGCTGCTGGTGACGATCACGTCCTTCTTCCGGCCGGTGATCGTCAGATAGCCCTCGGAGTCCAGCCGTCCGATGTCCCCGGTGGCCAGCCAGCCGCCGTACAGCGTGGCCCGCGTCCGGGCCTCCTCGCCGACGTAGCCCTGGAACACCGACGGGCCGCGCACCAGGATCTCGCCGTCGTCGGCCACCTGGACCTCGGTGCCCGGCAGCGGCCGGCCCACGGTCCCGGACTTCTCCCGGCCCAGCGGCTGCATGGTGATCCCGCCGGACGTCTCCGTGAGCCCGTAACCGTCGTGCAGGTACAGCCCGATGCCCTCGTAGAACAGGGACAGTTCCCGGCTGAGCGACGAGCCGCCCGAGGTGCCCCGTACGGCGCGGCCGCCGAGCGCGGCCCGCAGCCTGCGGTACACCGTCCGCTCGTACAGGGCGTGTTGCAGCCGTAGGTCGAACCCGGGACCCGGCCCGAGGCCCAGCCGCCGGCGCTCCTCCGCCTCGGCGAAGTCCCGCGCGGTCTGCGCCGCCCGCTCGAACAGTGCACCCCGGCCCGCCTGCTGAGCGGTCCTCAGGAAGGTCTTGTACAGCTTCTCGAACACCGACGGCACGCCGTACAGGTACGTCGGCCGGAACGTCTGCAGCGCCGAGGCGAGGGCCTGCGCCGTCATCTCCGGCTCGTGCGCCATCAGGACCCCGCCGCGCACGCACATCACCTGGACCATGAGTCCGTACACATGGGAGAAGGGCAGGAAGGCGAGCACCGACGGCTGTTCGCCCGGGGGCGCCGCGGTGTGCGCCCAGCCGGCGAGCAGGATGTCGACCGGGTGGGCCAGGCCGCGGTGGCTCAGTGCGCAGCCCAGCGGACGGCCGGTGGTGCCCGACGTGTAGGCGATGACCGCCGTCGCGTCGGGCAGCACGATCCGGCGCAGCGAGTCCACCGTCGTCAGCGGAACGAGCGCGCCCTGCTCGGCCAGCCGGCCCAGCGCGTCCGCGTCCAGCTGCCAGACGTGCTTCAGCCGCGGCAGCCCCGCACACACGGTGCCGACCGTCATGATGCCCTGCTCGTCCTCCACCACCACGGCCACGCAGTTGGCGTCCCGCAGGATCCACTCCACCTGGTCCCGTGAGGACGCCGGGTGGATGGGGACGACCTCCGCGCCGACGGTCCACAGTGCGTGGGCGAACACCGTCCACTCGTAACGCGTCCTCGCCATCACGGCCACCCGGTGGCCCGGGGATATCCCCGAGGCGATCAGGCCCTTGGCCAGGTCGACCACTTCGTCCCGCAGCTCGACCGCCGTCATCTCCTCCCACACGCCGGGCGCCGCATCAGAGCGCCGCGCGAGGAGGGGCAGGGTCGGACTGCGATCCGCGGTCTCGAAGATGCTGTCGGCGAGCCCGCCGGTCAGCGGCGGTACGGCTGCTGGAGCGAGGGCGTCGTCGCGCATGCGCTGCTCCCGAGGTGTACGGAGGGTGACTCCGCCGGTCGGCTCAGTTGCCGGCGCGGTGCTCGAATGTAGCCCAGGCAAGCGGTTTCGGGGCCAGGAACAGGCAAGTCGTGATCCGCTGATGATCTGCGCGTGTCCAGAGGCCGTTGCGCACACCAGTCACGCGAACCCGGACCCCGGCGGACCGCCCCTCAGTCCTGGGTGTGCCGCACACAGGCGGTGACGACGTCCCGCAGGCTGCCGGTCCGTTCCATGAGCAGCCGCTGCTCGTGAGCGCCGTTGCCCCGGCGCAGCACCCTGGCGACGGCCTCCTCGGCGCCGGCCGCGTCACCACTGTCGGTGAGCGCGTCCCCGGTGTGCTCCAGCAGGGAGTACAGCACCTCCGCCGCCGGCCGGGGCAGCATGGTCACGGGGTCCAACAGGTCCTCGTCCAGACCGGACTGGGCGGCCTGCCAGGCGGCGAGCCTCAGCAGGCTCACACTGTGGTCGAGCGGCGGCAGGCCCGCCCGCCACTCACGGGCAGCCGTCTCCACCAGGGCACGGGCCAGCGTGGCGATCAGGACGGTGGTGTCCGCGCGCAGACACACGTCCGCCACCCGGATTTCCACCGTCGGGTAGCTCGCGGACAGGCGTGCGTCGAAGTACAGCATCCCCCGGTCGAGGATGACCCCGCTGGCCACCATGTCCCGCGCCAGCCGGTGGTACCGCTCGGCGGAGCCGAACAGCTCGTTCGGGCCCGCCTGCGGCCAACGGCGCACCACCCGGCCGCGGTAGCTGACGTAGCCGGTGTCCCGGCCCTGCCAGAAAGGCGAGTTGGCGCTCAGTGCCAGGAGCACCGGGAGCCACGGCCGGATCCGGTCGAGGACGGCGACGCCCTCCTCGTCGGACTTCACCGAGACATGCGCATGGCAGCCGCACACGAGCTGGTCCTGGGCCGTCATCCCGTACCGCCCGGCCATCCACTGGTAGCGCTCGTGCACGGTGAGCGAGGGGGTCACCGGCATCGGGTACGTGGCGAGCGCGGCGACCGCGCAGCCGATCTCGCCGGCCAGCCGGGACGCCTCCTTGCGGCAGCGCACGATCTCGGCGCCGAGGTCCGCCATGTCCGCCTGCGGATGCGTGGCGAACTCCAGCATCTGCCCGAACAACTCCTTCTGGAACACGTCCTGTCCGGGATCGTCCTGGGTGGCACGGGCCAGGAACACGGCCGCCAGCGGCTTCGGCTCCCCGCTGTCCGGGTCGACCAGAAGGAGTTCCTCCTCCACTCCGACAGTGCGCACGTGGGCCGCCCTTCTGTGGGTGACGAGGAGCAGTCGTAGGTCTGTACGACCCTGACTGCCCCCCGGAGCGGGCAGCCGACACCTGTGGGTTCAGCGCACGGGCGTCAACCAGACAGTCGCGAGCGGCGGCAGCGTGAGCCGGAGGAACCCGTCCTCGGGCTTGATCGCCCCCGGAGCGCCGACGCAGACACCGCTGCCGCCGTAGCGCGCGTCGTCCGAGTTCAGCGCCTCCTGCCAGCCGGGGACCTCGTCGGGAACCCGGAGACGGTAGTCGTCACGGACCACGGGAGAGAGGTTCGACACCGCCAGCAAGGGTGATCCCTCGGTGTCGAACCGCAGGAACGCGAAGACGTTGTCGTCCGCCGCGTCACACTGCACCCATCGGAAACCGCCCGGATCCGTGTCCCGCTGCCACAGCGCCGGAGTGGCCCGGTACAGCGTGTTCAGGTCCCGCACGAGATGCTGTACGCCCCGGTGGTCCCCAGCGGAGTGGTAGTCCTCGTCAAGCAGCCACCACTCGGGGCCGTGCGCCTCGGACCACTCGGCGCCCTGGGCGAACTCCTGACCCATGAAGAGGAGCTGCTTGCCGGGGTGGGCCCACATGAAGCCGAGATAGGCGCGGTGGTTGGCCCGCCGCTGCCACCAGTCGCCCGGCATTTTCGACACCAGGGCCTGCTTGCCGTGCACGACCTCGTCGTGGGAGATGGGGAGGACGTAGTTCTCGGTGTAGGCGTACACCATCGAGAACGTCATCTCGTTGTGGTGGTACTTGCGGTGCACCGGCTCGTGCCGGATGTACTCCAGCGAGTCGTGCATCCAGCCCATGTTCCACTTCAGCCCGAAGCCGAGCCCGCCACTGTCGGTCGGCCGGGTCACCCCGTCCCAGGCGGTGGACTCCTCGGCGATGGTGACCACGCCCGGGCAGCGCCGGTAGACGGTGGCGTTCATCTCCTGCAGGAAGGCCACCGCGTCCAGGTCCTCCCGCCCGCCGAAGACGTTCGGCGCCCACTGTCCGGAGTCCCGCGAGTAGTCGAGGTAGAGCATGGAGGCGACGGCGTCCACCCGCAGCCCGTCGATGTGGAACTCCTCACACCAGAAAACGGCGTTGGCGACGAGGAAGTTGCGCACCTCGGTCCGCCCGTAGTCGAACTCGTACGTGCCCCAGTCCGGATGCTCGGCCCGCCGCCAGTCCCCGGGCTCGTACAGCGGCTCACCGTCGAACCGGGCCAGCGCCCAGTCGTCCTTGGGGAAGTGGGCCGGCACCCAGTCCATGATCACGCCGATGCCGGCCCGGTGCAGCGCGTCCACCAGGTACTTGAAGTCGTCGGGGGAGCCCAGGCGGGGCGTGGGCGCGTAGTAGGAGGTGACCTGGTAGCCCCAGGAGCCGCTGAAGGGATGCCCGGCGACCGGCATCAGCTCGACATGGGTGAATCCCATCTCCTTGACGTAGGCGGGCAGTTCGTCCGCCAGCTGGCGGTACGTCAGTCCCGGGTGCCAGGAGGGCAGATGGACCTCGTACACCGAGAACGGCGCCTCGTGGACGGGTGAGTCGCCCCGGTGGGCCATCCATTCGGCGTCGCCCCACTCGTACCGCGAGACCGCTACGACCGAGGCGGTCGCGGGCGGGACCTCCGTACGGCGGGCCATCGGGTCCGCCTTCAGGAACCGGTCGCCGTGGCGCGAGGTGATCTCGAACTTGTACCGCGCGCCCTCGCCGATGCCCGGCACGAACAGCTCCCACACGCCCGACGCGCCGAGCGACCGCATCGGGTACTGCGTGCCGTCCCAGTACGTGAAGTCGCCCGCGACCCGCACACCCCGGGCGTTCGGCGCCCACACGGTGAAGCGGGTGCCCGCGACCCCCTGATGGGTCATCGGCTCGGCACCGAGCGCCCGCCACAGCTGCTCGTGCCGGCCCTCCCGGATCAGGTGCAGGTCCAGCTCGCCGAGAGCGGGCAGGAAACGGTACGGATCCTCCGTCTCCTCCTCACCGTCGTCGTACGTGACATGCAGCGTGTACGACGGGATCTCGTCGTACGGCAGCACGGCGGCGAACAGACCGCCGCCCTCCGACGCCAGTGCGCTGTGCATCCCGTCGACGACGACGCTGACCTTGCGGGCGTTCGGGCGCAGCGCCCTGAACAGCGTGCCGCCCGCCACCGGGTGGGCGCCCAGCAGGGCGTGCGGGTCGTGGTGCGCGCCGCCGAGCAGACGGTCGCGGTCGCCCTGGTCGAGCGGGACGGCCGCGGAAGGGGCGGGTCCCGCCGGCCGCGGAAGTGCGGTGTCGTTCCGTGTCATGACGTCAGCCTCCCCACACCGCGAGCCGCTGGATCGCGGCCATCGGCACCGGAAGCCAGTCCGGACGGTGTCTCGCCTCGTACAGCACCTCGTACACCGCCCTGTCCGTCTCGTGCGCGCGCAGCAGCGCGTGCTTCTTGCGTGGATCCCACCCGGCGCGGGCCGCGTAGCCCGCGCAGAACGCCTCGCGGCAACGGCGTGCCCACTCCGGCCGCCAGGGGCGGCGCTGCCGGGCCGCGTAGTCGAAGGAGCGCAGCATCCCGGCCACGTCCCGCACCGGGGACTGCGGGGCCCGCCGCTCGGCCAGCGGCCGGGACGGCTCGCCCTCGAAGTCGATGACGAACCAGTCGCGCCCTGCCTGCAGCACCTGCCCGAGGTGCAGATCGCCGTGGATGCGCTGGGCCGGCGGCCCGGTGTCGCACGTGGCCAGGGCGCCGAACGCGGCCCGCAGGCCCGGTACGAAGGGCCGCAGCGCGGGCACCGCGTGCGTGGCCGCGTCCAGCCGCGCGCACATCGCCTCCGCGGTACGGCCGTTCTCGCCCGGCCCGGCCGGCGGGAAGGCGTCGGCCAGCGCGAGGTGCACCTCGGCCATGGACCGGCCCAGCTCCCGGGCCTCGGCGGTGAAGTCGTCACCCGTGGCGAGCGCGCGCAGCGCCAGCGTCCAGCCGTCGGTGGCGTCCGGCAGGAACGGCTGCAGGACGCCCAGCGTGGCCGGGCTCGGAGCACTCGTGCTGAACCAGGCGACCGGAGCCGGTACCCGCGCACACCCCTGCGCGGCCAGTGCACCCGGCACCTCGAGGTCGGGATTGACGCCCGGCTGGATGCGCCGGAAGAGCTTCAGGATGTACGCGTCGCCGTAGACGATCGACGAGTTGGACTGCTCGGCGTCCAGCAGCCGTGGTGGGAGCCCGCCGGGCAGATGGACGCCCGGGGCCTTCTCGAAGCACAGCGGACCCGAGGTGCCGGGTTGCCGCAGCCGCTCCAGGAGCAGATGGGCCGAGCGCGGGTCCTGCAGCGCGTCGTACACGGCGAGGCCGGCGAACGGACCCTCCTCGACGCGGCCGACGTACGCCCGCTCCAGCCGCGGTGCGAGATGCTCGCGCACGCCCAGGAACAGCTGGTAGCAGTCGCCGGGTGGCGGCGTGCCGCCGGGGGTGGGCACCGGCGCGTGCGAGGCGTGGACCAGCAGGTGCAGACATCCCGGGAACAGCTCGCTCATGGACAGCAGGGACAGATCGGTGACGGGCCGGTCCTTGCCCGCGAACCAGCGCTGCAGGGGCAGCCATTCACGCAGCAGCCCGCTCAGCGAGGCCAGGGGCCGGTCCGTGCCGGCCGCGGCTCTCGGCCGGGGGGTGATGGTCTTCGGCATGGTGACGCGTCCTTTCCTCGGCGCCGGTGCTCAGCGGCGGCCGATGCGGGATGCGACTCGGGTGAGCCGGAACCAGTAGAAGCCGTGGCCCGCGAGGGTCAGCAGGTAGGGCAGTTCACCGATCGCCGGGAACCGCACGCCGCCGATCAGCTCGACGGGGTGCCGTCCGTCGTAGACCCTCAGATCGAGTTCCGTGGGCTGTGCGAAGCGGGAGAAGTTGTGCACGCACAGCACCAGGTCGTCGCCGTAGTCGCGGAGGAAGGCGAGGACGGCGGGGTTGGAGGACTGCAGTTCGGTGTAGGTGCCGAGTCCGAAGGCGGGGTTCTGCTTGCGGATCTCG